>NZ_JAFIDA010000001.1:2400000-2700000 GCF_017834145.1 Leucobacter exalbidus
CGCGGCCTTGAGGGCCGCCGTGTTTACCCACACCGTGTGGTAATCCCACGACCGCAGCACGGTGGGCGTATCGCCCGTCACCTCGTCGAGCCAGCGGGCATCAAACCGGCCGCCAGGCGCAAACGTCGCGTCGTAACTGGCGCCCACGATCCACTCGGCGCTGGGGTTCTGCTGCTTCCACGTCTTCACAGCATCGAGGATCCCCGCGAGATCCTTCGCCTCGCGCACCGCGGGGCCCTGGGCCTCGAGGCCGCCGAGCACGGGGTGCGCGTGGCCCTCACCCACGGCAGGGGCAAGCGTGCCGCCCGCAAGATCGATGGTCTGTGCGCCATCTTGCGAGGCGAGATCGAGGGCCGCGCACCCGTGGGCCACCACGCGCCCGGCCTCGATGGCCAATGCCTCGGTGAGCTCAGTACTGCCATCGGCTCGCGCTGCCACCACAATGGTGCCGCCGGTAAACACGGTGAGGGTCATATCGGGGTCCTTAAGCGTTTGGAGCTGGGGTGCGTGCGGGCGCGGGTTGCAGCGGCAAATGCAGCTGCGGTGACGCGGCGCAAAAACTTGTTAAATGAACGTCGTTCTTTTAACCTCGAGTTGACCCTAGTCGAATCTTAGGCGCCGCGCAATCAGTTGTCAGTCGCGCAATCTGCCCGGCCAGACGCGCGCACCCGGGGCCGCACGCACGGGATACAGTGGCAGCAACGATAGGAGCAACGTGGCACACCTAGAACGCACCGAGCCTGGCGCCGACACCGCGAAACGCAGCGTGGGCAGGCCGAAGCAGAGCGTTCTGTCATCGCGCCTCATCATGGAAACCGGGCTGCAACTCATCGACGAGAACGGCGCCGAGGGGGCCGGTATGCGCGCCATCGCGAAGCGCCTCGGCGTGCGCCCGTCAGCCCTGTACAACCACATCAGCGGCCAGGCAGAACTGGTCGCGGGGGTGCGCGAACTCATCTGCGAACGCATCTCAACCGAAGCTTTTGACCGCCTGCCGTGGGACGAAGGGCTCGAGGAGTGGGCGCGGCACTACCGCGCGGCCTTCGCCTCGCACCCCGCAACGATCGCGCTGCTCGCCGTGACCCCCCTGATGGGCGCGGGCTCAACGACCCACATGTACGACCGCGTCGTCGAAGCGCTCGTGCGCGGCGGATGGGCTGAAGACCGCGTGCTCGTGATGATCGTGGCGCTCGAGTCGTTTATCTTGGGGTCGGCCCTCGACCTCGCCGCGGCCGACGACATGCTCGATCCGGGGCCCGAAAGCGACGCCGAATCATTCGGGCGCGCGTATCGAGCGCGCGCCGATTCCCTCGCCAGTCATGCCGTGCGCCCGGCAGACGCCTCGTTCGAGGTCGGCCTGCGCGCCCTCATCGCGGGCTTTCGGGCCGAGCTCGCTGGCGTGTAATGACACAAAACAGGCCCCGGATCACTGATGATCCGGAGCCTGCTGCGCATGAATTTCGTGCGATTGCCTGGTGCTATGCGGTTGCCCGGTGCTAGCGGAAGATAATCGTGCGCTCACCGTCGGCGAGCACGCGGTTCTCGGCAAACCACTTAACTGCGTTGCGCAGCGCGCGCGACTCGATGTCTTGGCCGAGCAGCGTGAGCTCGCGCACCGAATACGAGTGATCCACGCGCACGGTGTCTTGCTCGATGATCGGGCCCTCGTCGAGATCTGAGGTCACGAAGTGCGCGGTGGCACCGATGAGCTTCACGCCGCGCTGGTGCGCCTGCTTGTAGGGGTTGGCACCCTTGAATCCGGGCAAGAACGAGTGGTGAATGTTGATGGCCTTACCCGCGAGCGCTTCGCACAGCTCGGGGGAGAGGATCTGCATGTAGCGGGCGAGCACGACGAGCTCGATGTTCTGCTCTTCAACGACCTCGAGCACGCGGGCCTCGAACGCGGCCTTGTCTTCTTTGCCTGCGATGGCGCGGTGCTCGAAGGGCACGTTGTAGAACTCGGCGATGTCGCGCACGGCCTCGTGGTTCGAGAGCACCAGGGGCACCTCGATCGACAGCTGACCGCCGCGCTGACGGTACAGCAGGTCGTTGACGCAGTGAGTGGCCGTCGACGCGAGCAGCAGGGTGCGCACTGGGCGACCGGCGCGGTCGAGGCGCCAGGTCATGTGGTACCGCTCGGTCACGGGCGCGAGGGCCGATGCGAAGCGGGCATCGAAGGTGTCGGGCTGGGCGACGGCCTCAACCTGCAGGCGCATGAAGAAACGACCGGTGTCTGCAGAAGCGAACTGCTGGCTCTCGGCGATGTTGCCGCCCGCCGCGACGATCGCACCGCTGATCGCGTGCACGATGCCCGGGCCGTCGATGCAAGAAAGGGTCAATACCCACTGAGAGTTAGCGTTGGTTGCTTCAAGAGAGGTCACGGTATTCAAGGTTATCCGATTGTGCTGAAAGGGTTGGTGTGGGGCTGGTGACGTGCACGGGCGCATCGAACGACGTCAGCCAGGACGTCAGCCAGAGAGTCGCGACGTCAGCCTGCGAGCACTTCGGATCGTGACCGGGGAAGCGCGCCCGGGAAGTAACGCCAGATGACGCAATATCAGATAGTCGCGCCCACTCTAAAGGCGAGAGTTGCTAAGCTATGAAGCGTCGTGACTGGCGTGCAGATGGGCCACCATCGGGGAACGACATCTTTAGTCAAGGCCGCTCGCCTGGGTCGCAAAATTCATGGAGGAAGATCTATGTCAACCCAGTCAGAATTCTTTAACGAGCCGCTCGAAACTGTCGATCCTGAGATCGCAGCAGTTCTCAAGAACGAGCTTGGCCGTCAGCGCAACACGCTCGAGATGATTGCGAGCGAGAACTTCGTACCGCGCGCGATCCTCGAAGCGCAGGGCTCGGTGCTCACCAACAAGTACGCCGAGGGCTACCCCGGCCGCCGCTACTACGGTGGCTGCGAATTCGTCGACGTTGCAGAGGATCTCGCACGCGACCGCGCAAAGTCGCTCTTCGGCGCCGCATACGCCAACGTGCAGCCCCACTCGGGCGCCTCGGCCAACGCCGCAGTGCTCTCGGCAATCGCTGAGCCCGGCGACACCATCCTCGGCCTCGAGCTGTCACACGGTGGCCACCTCACCCACGGCATGAAGCTGAACTTCTCGGGCAAGCTCTACAACGTCGCCTCGTACGGCGTTGACCCCGAGACGTTCCTCGTCGACATGGACGTTGTGCGCCAGAAGGCACTCGAGACCAAGCCCAAGGTCATCATCGCTGGCTGGTCGGCATACCCCCGCACGCTCGACTTCGCCGCATTCCGCGCGATTGCCGACGAAGTGGGCGCCACCCTGTGGGTAGACATGGCTCACTTCGCTGGCCTCGTTGCCGCGGGCCTGTACCCCAACCCGGTGCCCCACGCACACGTTGTTTCGTCGACCGTGCACAAGACCATCGGCGGCCCCCGCTCGGGCTTCATCCTCACGAACGACCTTGAGCTCTACAAGAAGATCAACTCGAACGTGTTCCCCGGCCAGCAGGGCGGCCCGCTAATGCATGTCATCGCTGCCAAGGCAACCGCGTTCAAGCTCGCCGCCACCGACGAGTTCAAGGATCGCCAGGTGCGCACCCTCTCAGGCTCGAAGCTGCTCGCTGCCGCGCTCACGACCGAGGCCTCGAAGGCTGCCGGCGTTGACGTGCTCACCGGCGGCACCGACGTGCACCTCGTGCTCGCCGATCTGCGCCACTCGTCACTCGACGGCCAGCAGGCCGAAGACGCGCTGCACAACGTGGGCATCACGGTGAACCGCAACTCGGTTCCCTTCGACCCCCGCCCGCCGATGGTTACCAGCGGCCTGCGCATCGGTACCCCCGCACTCGCGACCCGTGGCTTCGGCGACGTAGAGTTCGCTGAGGTTGCCGACATCATCGCGCTCACGCTGCAGCAGACGGGCGACCTTGAGGCGCTGAAGGCTCGCGTTACCGCGCTTGCCGACGCATTCCCCCTCTACCCCGGCCTGGAGCAGTGGTAACCCACGTGACTGATTCTCAGCAGACCGCTCAGAAGCTTGATGGCACCGCCGCTGCGGCCGCCATCAAAGCTGAGCTCACCGAGCGTGTAGCCGCGCTCGCCGCGCAGGGCGTTGTGCCCGGGCTCGCCACTGTGCTCGTGGGCGCAGACCCCGGGTCGCAGTGGTACGTCGCGGGCAAGCACCGCGACTGCGCCGAGGTGGGTATTTCGTCGCTCAAGCGCGAGCTGCCCGAGACGGTCACCCAGGAGGAACTTGAGGTCGTCATTGCCGAGCTCAACGCGAACCCCGAGTGCACCGGTTACATCGTGCAGCTACCGCTGCCCAAACACATCGACACCGATCGCATTCTCGAGTGCATCGATCCCAATAAGGATGCCGATGGGCTGCACCCGACTAACCTCGGGCGCCTCGTGCTCAACGCCAACACCGAGATCACCTCGCCGCTGCCGTGCACGCCGCGCGGTGTGATCGAGCTCGTTGAGCGCAACGGTCTGTCGTGGGCTGGCAAGCACGTGGTCGTGGTGGGTCGCGGGGTAACCGTGGGCCGTCCGATCGGGCCGCTGCTCACGCGCCGCGAGTACAACGCAACCGTGACGCTCACCCACACGGGCACGAAGGATCTCGGCGCTGAACTGCGTCGGGCCGACGTGATCGTGGCCGCCGCTGGTGTCGAAGGCATCGTGCGGGCAGAAGACGTGAAGCCGGGCGCGATCGTGCTCGACGTGGGCGTCTCGCGCAAAACTGATCCCGAGACCGGCAAGAGCCGCGTCGTGGGTGACGTCGATCCCGCCGTCGCAAACGTCGCATCGTGGATCTCACCCAATCCGGGTGGGGTCGGTCCGATGACCCGCGCACTGCTGCTCAAGAACGTGGTTGAGATGGCTGAGCGCGCTCAGGCGTAACGAAGCAACTGGCTCCGGATCACCCGGTGCCGCACACAGGCCCCTGGTCATCACTTCTGAGTGGTGGCCAGGGGCCTGTGTGGTTTTGGCTGCGGTGGTCGGTGGGCAGAGATGAATGGCGCGGCGTTGAGTGGTGGCGGGGTCAGCTTGCTCCCACCGGTGGGAAGTCATAGCCTAGCCAGAGGAAGCCTCCCGCCAATCAATAGCGTGCGTGAGGCGTGGGCCATCACAAATGATCGGAAGATTATGCGAAACCTGCGGCAGCAACGAAGCCGAGTAATGTTCAGTCTGTTACTGGTCGCAGGGTGCGCAGTGACAACGGTGGGTTGCGGCGCGAGCTCGCAGTCGGAAAAACCCGTCGCGGTTGAAGCGCCGGCCGAGAAATCGTCGAGCGATGTGCAGCGCAAAGCTGAGGTCGACGAGCTGACCCGCATGCAAGCGGCTGAGATTGAGCGGGCCGAGGCTGCCGCGCAGCAAGAGGCCGAAGATGCCGCGAAGACCGCGACCGCAAAAGCGGAGAAGGAAGCCGCGGCTGCTCAGAAAGCGGCTGATGCACGAGCAGCCGAAGCCGCTGCTGCCACCGCGGGGCTGGGCAGCTGCGAAGAGCTGTTGCCGATCGACCAGGCCCGCGCAGAGCTGGAGGTCGATACCGTTCAGTTCTCCGAACAGTCCAACGATGCCGCGCGAGTGATCACCCATGGCGCCTATGGCCCCGCGGCGACTGCCGCCTTCTCTGCCGCAACTGACGCGCGTAGTTGTGTGTGGGTGATTCCCCAGTCAGACGGCTTTTTGTACTTCACCGTGGCCACGATCCCAGACGAAGCCCGCGAACAGTTCTTGGCAGCGTTGCGTGCTTCGGACTATGTCGAGTCAGCGGAACACGGCGTGCCTTCGTTCGAGCTCATGGTAGACGGCGTGGGGTGGGGCGGCGGCGAAGGCCCCGTACGATTCGCGTTTGTCGGGCCGCACGTCTACACCTCAGCGGCGTTCACCGGGCAGACGCTGATGGGGCGAGTCATACCTGCGCTCAGATAGGGCGTGCCCGTACGTAGCATCACAGGCAGCGGCGGTCGCGGGCAGCTGCGAGTTCTCGCCCCGTTCGCAGATGCCCGCTGGTAACGTGAACTCGTGACTGCATACGCTGTGATTTCTGCGCTCCCCGCCCTGCTCGGTATCGACTGGCTCGACCCCGAAACGCTGTTGAGGGCCGGTGGCTGGGCCGCACTGATCCTCGCGTGCGCGTTCGTGTTCCTTGAAACCGGCGTGCTCGTGCTCGCGTTCTTGCCCGGTGACTCCCTGCTGTTCACGGTGGGCCTGTTTACCGCGACCGGCATCATTGACGTGCCGATCTGGATCACCTGCGTGCTGCTGTTCTGCTTCGCCTTTGCCGGTGATCAGCTGGGCTTCACGATCGGGCGCAAGCTCGGCCCGGCCATCTTCAAAAAAGAGAAGAGCAAGTTCTTCAACCCCGAGAACGTTGAGCGCACGCACGTTTTCTTTGAAAAGCACGGCCCCAAGGCGATCATCATCGCCCGCTTCCTGCCCGTGTTTCGTGCCTTTGTGCCGGCCGCAGCCGGCATCGGCAACATGAGCCGCCGCCACTTTGCCGCTTACAACGCGATCGGTGCCCTGCTGTGGGCGGTCGGTGTCACCCTGCTGGGCTTCTTCCTCGGGCAGATCGAGTTTGTGCGCGAGTACAGCGAGATCTTCATTATCGTGCTCGTGCTGATCCCCGGTGTGCCGATCCTCTTCGAGCTGTGGCGTGCATTCCTCAGCTGGCGCGCGAAGCGCAAGGCCGAAGCTGCAGGCATGGCTGGAGACGTGGCCGACGCCGAATAACGTGCTGAAGGGGTGGCGTGCTGACGAGAGGTCGGCGCGCCACCCTTTTCATACGACCGTGATGAAGCGGCTGAGCGTGTCAAAGAGCAGGCTCGCGAGGCCGGTTTCCCGCTGCATCTCGGTGCGCGCCTGCAGCCCGAGATCGGGGCGATCTGAGACGATGCCGTCGCTGTCGCGGCGCAGATGTTCGCGAATACCCGGTTCGTCGTTGACCGTCCACGCCATGAACCCGAGGCCGGCATCCCACGCCTCATCCTGCAACTCTTGAGTGGCCGTCCACTGCTCAACCACGATGAAGTCGGCTGGGGTATTCGGAATACCTCCGCCCGCCACGGGCATGGTGTAGCCCACCGACAGGTTGGGGCGCAGCGTCTTTAACCTAGCGACGCTGGCAGGGTCAAGCGAGTGATAGATATTTGATTCGAGAGCGCCCAGCGATTCGAGCTCAGTGACGAGCCGGTCGACATGGTCGGGGGTCTCTGCGCCGCTGAGCTTGATCTCGATGAGCAGTGGCATCTCGATTTCGAGCGCCCGGGTGACGTAGTCGGCGAAACTGGGAATGGGTGCCTGGTGGCCATGCATATCGTGCACGGTGATGCCGGTGAGCTCATCAAGGGTGAGATCTTTCACCGCATCGCTGCGATCAGCGAGCCGGTCAAGCGTTGCATCGTGCATCGCGACAAACTCACCATCCCGCGTCTGCATGACGTCCATTTCCACCAGGTCGGCGCCCGCCGTGGCCGCGGCTTCGAGACCCGCAATCGTGTTCTCGACGCCGCCCTCACTGAACCCGCGATGCCCGAGCACGAGGGTGCTGGGCTGCTCTGTGAGCTGAGCAAGGGTGCCCATACTCGCCGACCCCAAGATGAGCGCCATGACGATGGCTCCCGCCGCCACACCCCAGTTGATCGCCCGGCTGCCAGCCGGTGACGGTGAGGTGGCGCGCGCAGGGGGAGGGGAGAGCGCTGCTGCGGGTGCGTCTCGGGGTGCTTCGTGCCCCAGCGGCTGGGGCTCACGCGTCGCCAACGTCACCCCGGTGGGCAGCTGGGCGGCCGAACGTGCCACGCGGGCCATCAAAATTGCCGCGATGAATGCGGTCACCAATCCGGTCAGCAGGAAACCTGCGACCTGCGCGACCCCGAGGGAGTACGCGGCGACCACGTGCGACATTGCCGGCGCGACCGCATCAGTGAGCGCGGTGGGCAGCACCGCCACAAATATGAGGGCCGTCGCGGCCACGGCGGCCACCGCGAGCACGGTCACCACCGCGCACACGAGTGAAGCCTGGGTGCGCAGCCCACGGGTCAACCGCCAACTTGACCTGGCCGAGCGGCCGCCAGAGGTGAGCACGAAGATGGGAACAGTGAGCGCCCAACGAATATTAAGCACCACCAGTGTGAGGGAGAACACCGCGAGCACGACGATGCCGGTGGAGCTCTTGGTGAGCTCTGCACCGAACGACGGCGGCAGCGCGATGCCCTGCGTGAACGCCGAGACAAACCCAAAACCGGTGAAGGGTACGAGTAAGAAGAGGTACAGCACGAGTGACGCCGAGCGCGGCCGCAGCAGTTCGCGAGCCACCCGACCCAGCTCGCCAGCAAACTCACGCAGGGTGAGGTGGGGCCAGCGCAGCAACACCACGACCGACGTGAACTGCATGGACAGCAGCCAAAATGCGACGATCACAATGACGGCGATCAACGCGAGCGTGAAGGGGATGCCGGTGGCCGAACTGAAACTGCTCATGTCGAGCCCGTGCATGCCACCGGCGCGCAGCGCCTCACGAAACAGCCACGAGATGACCGGCAGCGCAACAACCAAGATCAGGGCCTGCGAGACCAAGATCAGCCCGGCGAGACGCGCCCCGCCCGCGCGCACCATGCCCCAACCCTGAGATAGGAGAGCACGATACTCGCGCCAGACGCCCGGCCGATCCATCGTTTGGGGGTTCATCGCTTGCGGCGCAGCTTGCTATACGGGTGCGTCTGCACCCGCTCGGTGACCTCGGTAATGAGGTCCTGCGATGTCTTGCCCGTGCGCGAGGCAGCGATGAAGCGGCGGGTGACCTTTGCCGCGGCGCGCAGGTTCATGGGGCGACCATCGATCCCAAACAGCAGCAGCGCCCAGTCGGGCAGCAGTGAAAGAATGCCGTCTTGAATGTTGACGCCGACCCACACTTTGACGGGGTTGCCCGATAGTGCGGGTTTGCGCAGATTGCGTGAGATCTCCGCCGCGGGCAGTGTCAGTGCCATCCACTGTTTGTTGTCATCGATGTACGCGTCGAGCCTCGCACGGTCACCCGGCAGAAACGACGGTTCGGTGATGCCCACGAGCCGGGCCGCCGTGTGCTGCTCAACGATGAACCTGTTTTGCTCGGCGAGGGTGAGCAACGGGCCAAAAGCGTCGGCCGCGCGCAGCACGCCATAAACGATGCAGTTGTGGGTCCATGCGAGCCACTCTTGGTTATCGGCGCGCAGCTCTTCGCCGGTGCGGGGATCCACCCAGGTGCTCGCGGCGTGCAGTCGCTGCACGGCCTCGCCCGCAGCATCGGCGTGGGCGCGATCACCAAACACGGTGGTGTCGATGTATCGGCCGGTGCGCTCGCCGCGACCCTCAACGTCAGTGGCGTAACTGCTGCTGCCCTCAAATACGCGCATCATCATGGGGTTCAGCGACTGTAACAACAGCGCCGCCACCCCTCCCAGTTTTGAGGCGGGGTCTGAGAATAAGCGCCAGCTGATGCTGTCGGGCCCGAAATAGCCGACATCAACGCCGGCATCAGCGCGGGAAGCGTCGCTTGATCCGGAGCCCATGGAAGTTGAGCCCGCAGCAGTAGCGCCCGCGCCCGAAATGGCAGCTGGCCCTGCAGCTGGCCCTGACCCGCTGTGAGTCACGGGGCATCCCGCGGCGAGCGTGCTGGCGGCACCCCCAGCCGCTGAAGCGTGAGTGTGCGGTCCGTCGGCAGTAGCCATCGCAAGTCCCCCTTGATCATGCGAGCCCGGCTCGGATGATCACGGCGCCAGGCAAGTTTGGATGTTGCCCAATAATAGCCTGAAGCGTGAAATCTGGGGTGGCGGGTGCCCGGCTACTCGTGCACTGACGGGGTATACGGTTGCCCGGCCGGGGCCTCGGGTGCCGCGGCCTGTGATGTGCCGCGCGAGCGCCCCACCAGAGCGAGCATCGGCAGCAGCATGACGGTGAGCATCGCCGCCCCGACCATCGCGGCGGCGAGGGTCTCATCGAGAATGCCGTGATCGGTGCCAATCGCGGTCACCGCGATGACGAGGGGGAGTGTGGTCGCCGAAAAGAGTGCGACGGTGCGACGGTCGCTCGCATTGGTGCCCTTCGCGGCCACAAACCAGCCAGGCACCCCGCGCACCACCAGCATCAGCGCCGCCATGAGGGGCAGCAAGATGAGCGTTTCAGGCTCGCCCAGCAGTGCGGTGAGCGGAAAGGTGATGCCCGTAGAAACAAAGAAAATGGGCACCAAGAACCCAAAGACCACCGAATCGAGCTTCGCCTCGATCACCCGCATCTCCTCGGGGTCTCCGCCCTGCAGCACCGCGCGCGCCAGCATGCCGGCGGTGAAGGCGCCGAGCAAGAAATCCACTCCGAGGGCGATCGCGAGCGAAACGAGCGCGGCCAACAAAAGCAGCACGAACCGCACCGCAAACTGCCCACTCGTGTGCAGCGTCAGCGACACCATGCGCTTCAGCCAATGGTGCGGGCCGCGGCGCGCGGCCCAGAACGCCACCGCAGCGAGGGCGAGAAAGATCACGAGCACGAGCGTGCCCGCGAGGGGCTGCCTGCCGCTGAGAAACACCGAGATGGCAACGAGCGGGGCGAATTCACCGATCGCTCCGGTGACGCTGATGACCTGGCCCAGCGGCGTGCGGGTTAGGCCCGCATCGCGCAGCATCGGCATGATGGTGCCGAGCGCGGTGCCCGTGAGCGCGACCGCGATGATGATGGCGGCCTCGGTGTCTTCGCCCAGCCTGCCGGCGATGGCGAACCCGGCGGCCAGCGCGAGCACCGCAGAAACGCCCCACCAGCCCAGGGCCTTACCCGCCGCGCGGCCACGCAAGATGCCGGGGTCAATCTCGTTGCCAGCCATGAAGAACAGCGCGGCAAGGCCAAACTGTGACAACACATCGAGGGTGGCGCTGTCAGATACCCAGCCCAGCCCCGAGGGGCCGATGGCCATGCCGAGCGCGATCTCGAAGACCACGAGCGGAATCACCAGCACCCGGCTGATGAGCGCGGCAAGGATCGGTGCGATGACAGCCGCCAGTGGCACCAGCAGGGTCGTGAGCTCGGTGTTGTTCACGCGGTCCTCTCGGGTTGATAATGCTCATCGTACTGACACCCGGGGCCCGCTGGTGCGGAGTCTGCGGTGTGTGCGACGCCGGAGGTTGCCGTGTCGACGAACTGGGTATGGGGGTTGCTGGCGTAACGGTGGCGCCAAACGCGGGGGTGCGGGCTGCGGTCGTTGCCCCTGTTCCCAGGCAGTTTCTGGCGGGGAAGGCTATTCTGGGGAATTGTGCTGACCGAGTTAGAACAGTTCTCAACGATCGCCCTGTATTCGGCGATGATCGTGTATTCCATTGCCTTCGTGTTCTACGTTGTAGACCTCGCAAACCGCAGCGGTGACGTTGCGCTGCGCGAGAATGCTGCCCCCGCGGCCGCGAAGCTTGCTGCTGCCGGCAACGGCGGAGGTACGACGGCGACGCTTGAGCGTGCCGCTGCGGCGCCTGCCGCCCCGGTGAAGAAGCGCCGTTCGCGTGCGATCCGGATCGGGTTCTCCCTCACGGTGCTCGGCTTCCTCTTCCACCTCGCCGCCACGGTGCTGCGCGGTATCGGCGCCGAGCGTGTGCCCTGGGCCAACATGTACGAGTTCGCGCTGACCGCGACGTGCGCGGTGGTGCTGGTCTTCTTGGTCGTGCAGTTCGTCGTAGACCTGCGCTTCTTGGGCGCCCTCGTCACGGGCATGACGATCTTGTTCCTCGGTGTTACGAAGCTCAACTTCTACGTGGCCATTGTGCCGCTGCCGCCGGCCTTGGATTCGTACTGGCTGGTCATCCACATTCTCGTGGCGGTGCTGGCGGTGGCGTTCTTGACGCTGTCGTTCGGGCTGTCGATCGTGCAGCTGATACAGGCCAAGCGCGAAGCCCGCATCGCGAGCGGCGAGCCCGGTGCCGCGAACTACATGGCGAGCCTGCCCAACGCGGTGCGCCTCGAAGACCTGTCGTACCGCATCGCCATTATTGGCTTTGTGTTCTGGACATTCACCCTCATCGCCGGATCCATCTGGGCCGAGGCCGCATGGAGCCGCTACTGGGGCTGGGACACGAAGGAAGTTTGGACCTTCGTGATCTGGGTGCTGTACGCCGGGTTTATTCACGCGCGTGCGACCCGTGGCTGGCGCGGCACGCGTTCGGCCTGGCTGTCGATCATCGCCTACGCCGCGATCATCTTCAACTACGCAATCGTCAACGTATTCTTCAAGGGACTGCACGCCTACTCAGGCCTGTAAACAGCTGCCCTGCCCAACGCCCCGCATGCTCGGATATTCCGAGCATGCGGGGCGTTGGTGTTGCCCCAGGTGAACGGGGCGCGCCTCTGGTGTGCGGGGAGTGCGCCCGCTACTGCAGCACCTCGATGATCTCGACGAGTTCGATGAACCGGCCAATGCGCGGGGCGACGGGCAGCTCGGCGGTGGGAGACGCGAGATCGGCAACCTCATCGGCCTCAAAGATCGCGAGATCAAGGGGCGCGCGCTGCGCAACCGCGATCCACTGGTAGGGCTGCTCATCGAGGGCGAGGGGAGCCTCGCCGTCGGCGTGCACCCCCAGCGAGCTCGACACCCGAATCAGCGGGCTCAGCAGATTGCTGCGGCGCAGCTCGCGTAGGCCCCACTGCAACCCCTCGGCGGTGTCGCCGTGCAGCCAAACCAGCAGGTCTGCGTCGTGGTGCAAGCCACTGACGTCATACCAGCCGCGCACCGTGACGTGCTCATTGTCGAGTAGCTCGGTGACGTCTTCGAGTTCTTGCACGAGTCCCTGCACGTCGCGGCCGTCGACGACCAGCGGATGCGTGGAGCTCACCCGAAACGTTGCGACCATCGAGTAGATCGAAGTCGATTCGGTGGCGGTGTCGTAGTCCTCATTGATTTCGCTCATGCTTCATGGTGGCCCTCGCCAAGCAATGGCGCAAGAGGCGGGAAGCATTGTTCGCGCACATATCATCTGGGGTGCGGTGCCCAAGCACACGAATGCCCCCGAACCGCGTGAGCGGCCCGAGGGCATCGTGTAACGGGCTGCTGGGGCGCTAAGGCACCAGCTGTAGCCCACGGCCGGGTTCGTGCGTCACAGCCCCGGCTGGCGCGTGATTAGCCCTGCGGCACTTCGGCGCCGGGCTGCACGTTCACCACGTACTCATCGAGGGTGCCCGTGGCGAAGGCCTCCTGCACCAGTGCGAGCTCATCCCAGTTGGGCAGCACGATCGACTGGCCGTCGGGTGAGGTACCGGTGCCCAGCGTGGGGCTGGTGAAGAAGGTGATGTCGTCACCGCGCACGTTACGTGACTGCAGGCCGAGGCTCACGAGCGTGGGGGTGTCGAAGCCGTCGTCGAGCACGAGGTACGGCTTCAGCGCGTCAAACGTCGACACGATCTTGCCGGGGCTGGTGAGCGTATCGGCGCTCAAGATGCCGCGGGTGAGGCCCTTGAGGTAGGTCTGCTGGTTGCGGGCGCGCTGGTAGTCACCGTCTGAGAAGGCGTAGCGTTCGCGCACGAAGCCGAGGGCCTGCTCGCCCGAGAGCGTGATGTCGCCCGGCTCGAAGGTGAACTGCCCGTCGCTCGTGGTGAACGCCTGGTCGTTGGTGACCGTGACGCCGCCGAGGGCATCAGTGAGACCCTTAAACGATTCGAAGTCGACCATGGCGACGTGGTCGATGCGTGCACCGATGAAGTTCTCGACCGTGTTCACCGCGAGGGGTAGACCGCCCAGCGACATTGCCGCGTTGATCTTGGCCTCGCCGTGGCCCTGAATCTCGACCCAGTTGTCACGCATAATCGACATCACCGTGACGCTGCCGCCGTTGGGGGCGATCTGGGCGACCATGATCGAGTCGCTGCGGTTGCCCGTGAGGTCAGAACCTTCCAAGCTCACATCGGTGGCCTCGGTCGCGTCTGAGCCGAGCAGCAAAATGTTCGTGCCGATCGATGACGTGGGGCGCTTCAGCGACGGATCTTGCTCGAGGCTGACGCGCTTAATGTCGCCGAACGAGCTCGCAATGAGCGCGAATACCACGCCCGCGATGATCGCGAGCACCGCGATGATGCTGGCGAGTACGATGAGGAATCTGCGTAGCCCGCGGCGTCGTTTCGGCGCGGGTTCCTCACCGGGAATGATGGGCAACTCTTGGGTATTGGTGTGAATGTCGGACACACCGGGATGCTAGCGCATAAGTCGTGCGATCGCCTGCGAGGCCTCGTGGAGCTTCTCGGCGGCCTCAGCACCGCCGTCGGCCGCGGCCGAGGCGACGCAGTGCCGCAAATGATCGTCAAGCAGCGCGAGGGCGACCCGCTCGAGGGCCTTCGTCGCGGCAGAAACCTGGGTCAAAATATCGATGCAGTAGGCATCTTCATCGACCATCCGGTGCACGCCGCGCACCTGCCCCTCGGCACGCCGCAGCCGCTTCAGCAGATCCTCTTTGTGTTCGATATAGCCGTGGGTCTGGTGGGTGCCGCTCGATTCCTTCGACCCGGATCCCTGGGCCGCTGCCGTTTCGACGGTCGCTGCGTCTGTTGCTGACGTCGCCGTGACCGCAGGCTGCGCTGCGGCAGGTGCCGCGCCGCCGCAGCAGGACCCGGCTCCCGGTGTTACTTCGCTCATGGACAGCACCCTACCGTGGCCGGCGGGCGCGCACCATCTGCGAGATCCCGCCGCCCAAAATGGTGAACACTGCCACCCACACGGCCAGGTAGATGCCCCACTCCAAGTCGATGATGCGCTCGCCGATGAGCAGTGCCGCGATCATCAGCAGCGCCGGCTCGAGGTAACTGAGCAGCCCAAACACGCTCATGGTGAGCAGGCGTGACGCCATGATGTAGAGCACGAGGGCACCAGCGGCGCAGGCCGAGTACACCGGCACCGACCAGGCGAGCGCCGGGTTGACGGCGAGGGCCGTGCCGCTCGAGAGCTCAAACACCAGCAGCACGACGGCGAGGGGAATCAGCACGATGAACTCCCACAGCATGCCGCCGAGGTGGCCGGTGCCAATGACGCGGCGCAGCGTGAAGTAGATGGGGTAGCCAATGGCGACGAGCAGGGTCTCCCACGAGATCTCGCCCACACGCACAATCTCGAAGGCGACGCCGGCTGCCGCGACCGCCGCGGCGGCCCACTGCCACCAGGCGAGCTTGTCTTTGAACGCGAACCGGCCCACGAGCACGAGCACGAGGGGCAGCAAGAAGTAGCCGAGCGCCACCTGCAGCCCCTGGCCGTTGAGCGGTGCCCAGGCGAACACCCACAGCTGCGCGGCAATAATCGCGCCGCACACGAGCACACCCAAAATAACCCAGGGTTTGCGGCGCATGAGGCGCGCAACGTCACCAAAGAGGTGCCACTGCCGGGCCATCACCAGCGCGAGCGCGATGATGGGGATCGTGATGATGTTGCGCACGGCCCAGATCGACTCTGCGGGCGCGGGCGACAGCAGCGGGGTCAGAAAGTAGATGCCGCCGAAGGCGACTGAAGAGCCAATCGATGCGAGCGTGCCGCGCGCATCTTGACCGAGCGCGCGGGACATTCCCTAGAGCGCGATCGCGCCGATGACCTCGCCGTATGGCGTTTCACCGACGGGCACAAAACCAATGTGCAAGAAGAATTCTTCGGGGCCGTCTTCGCCGCGCTCCCAGAGCACGGTGAGGCGCTCAACGCTGCGCTTGCGGGCCTCGTCGATCAGCGCGCTCACTGCGAACGTGCCCACGCCCTTGCCCTGTGCATCGGCGTCAACGTTGATGCGCCACAGGGCCGCACGAAACTCTTCGTGCGTGGCACCGGGATCAAAGTTGCCGTGAATGAATCCCACGACTCGATCGTCTGAAAGCACCACGCGCTGCCATGCGGTGTGAGCCGGCGTGACAGCCGCGGCGGCCGCGTATGAAACCGGCGTGATGAACTGCTCCTGGCCAGGCTTCAGCCCCAGGGTATTGACGGCCACGATGGTGGCAGCGGACAGTTCTTCCAGTCTCAGGGCGCTCATGTTCCCAGGCTAGCGTGCCACGCGATTCCCGCAAGGGGGTACGCGCCGGTATTTGGTTGAAATGACGTGACGTGACGTCTTGAGGTATACATTCGGGCGCAAAAACCGGTCCAATACTGCCAGGGCAGCATCGGACCGGTTCGGAGACAGCTAGCGAATGGCTGCGAGGGCGGCCCCGGTTGCCGCCGCGGGGGAGTCGTTGTCGAGATACTGCACCCGGGCCGACAGGCCGAGCGGGGCAAGGAACGGCGACTGCGCAGACCATTCGTCGAGCTGGCGGGCGATCGCGTCGAAGAGCGGGGCGCCGATCTGACGCAGACCGCCGCCGATGACGATCGTGGTGGGGTCGAGTGTGAGCACGATGAGACGCACGCTGTTGGCCGCGCCGCGCACGAGGTTATCGAATGCGGCCTGCGCCTCAGCGTCGCCGGCGGCGATTGCGGGCAGCAGGCTGGGGCCGGGGTGCTCGCCGGCGCCCGGCCAGAATCGCTTCAGTGCCGAGCCGCTCGCCACGGTTTCGAGGCAACCGAACTGGCCGCAGGGGCAGGGGCGCCCCAGGTGGTCAATGGCGAGGTGCCCGATTTCGCCCGCGACGTCTTGTGCGCCGCGCAGCGGGTGGCCGTCGATGACGAAGCCGGCCGCGAGACCGGTGCCCAGGTTGAGGTAGGCGACCGAACCGTCGAGGCCCATGAGGTGTGCGGCGCCAATCGCGGCCGCCGTCACGTCGTTATCGACGGTGACGGGAATGCCCACGCGCTCGCTGAGCAGCTGCGCGAGGGGCAGCGATTCAATACCAATGTTGTAGGCGTGACGCACGAGGCCCTCGGCGCGGTCGATCTGGCCGGGGATGCCGATGCCGATGGAGGCGAAGTCGCCGGGTGCGCGACCCGTCTGCCGGGCCAGCTCGGCGACAATGCCTTCGGCGGTGTTCAAAATGCCGTCGGTGCCGGGCACGGTGACCGTGCGGGTGTGGCCGGCAATATTGCCGTCGTCGTCGAGGGCGATCGCCTCAACCTTGGTGCCGCCGATATCCATACCGATGCGCATCGTCGCAGTCATGTTTCTCGTGCCCTCTTGGAAGATGTGGTGTGCGGGGTGCCGCTGGTGCATGCCTGTGACGGGGGCGGGGCTGGCGCAATGCCTGCGATCCCGCCCCCGTCATCAGCGTGAACTAGCTGATGCGCTGGCCGGTGCCCTTGTCGAAGACGTGCATGCGGCTGAGCGTGGGGACCAGGGTGACCCGGTCGCCGCCGTGCGGGTGCACGCGGCCGTCAACGCGGGCCACAACCTCGAACGCCTCGGGGCCGGCGCTGTGGCCGTAGAGGTATCCATCTGCGCCGAGCTCTTCGACGAGGTCAACGATGACCTCGAGGCCAGCCTCACCGTTGGTGGCGAGGGTGAGATCCTCGGGGCGCACGCCAGCGGTGACGGCGTTCGACGTGGCCTGCACGCGCACACCAGCGTCGACGGGGGCGAGCACCGAACCGAACTGCACGCCCTGCTCTGAGAGCGTGGCGGGGAACAGGTTCATGGCGGGTGAGCCGATGAAGCCGGCAACGAAGTCGTTGGCGGGGGTTTCGTACAGCTCGCGGGGCGTGCCCACCTGCTGCAGTTCGCCAGCCTTCAGCACGGCGATGCGGTCACCCATGGTGAGCGCCTCGGTCTGGTCGTGCGTGACGTAGACGGTCGTGACGCCGAGGCGACGCTGCAGCGACGCGATCTGCGTGCGCGTCTGCACGCGCAGCTTGGCGTCGAGGTTTGAGAGGGGCTCATCCATCAAGAAGGCCTGGGGCGAACGCACGATGGCGCGGCCCATGGCCACACGCTGACGCTGGCCACCCGAGAGGGCCTTCGGCTTGCGGTCGAGGTACTCCTCGAGGTCGAGCATGCGTGCGGCCTCGAGTACGCGGGCGGCGCGATCCTGCTTGTTGACGCCAGCGATCTTGAGCGCGAAGCCCATGTTCTCACCAACGGTCATGTGGGGGTAAAGCGCGTAGTTCTGAAACACCATCGCGATGTCGCGATCCTTGGGCGGCATGTGGGTGACGTCGCGGTCGCCGATCATGATCTGACCCGAGGTGACCTCTTCGAGGCCGGCCAGCATGCGCAGCGTCGTTGACTTGCCGCAACCCGAGGGGCCAACGAGTACGAGAAATTCGCCGTCACCGATCTCAAGGTTGACTTCATTTACCGAGGGGCGCTCAGCACCCGGGTAGACGCACGAAATGTTGTTAAACGAAACAGTAGCCATGTTTCTTTTCCTCCACCGGCAGGTACGTGCCGGACGATCCGTTGTGAAGCCGGCGGCTGTGACGCCCCCGGTGTCCGTCGTTGGACCCGATTAGCGTAGCATTTCTGGCCCACAAAGTGTGGCCTATCTCGCGATGCGCCAGAACCTGGCTGCATGCGCCCGGTCAATCGGCACGATCGCGTCGCCTAGGATGGGATTTTCCGAGCTAGACGCGATTCTTGCGAGCTGAAGCTCACAGGGAGTGCGACCACAGGAGGTCAGATGGAGATCGTCATTGTTGCTGATGGAGCCGCCGTTGCTGCGCGCGCAGCGCAGATCATGGCCTGGGCGATACGTGCGGTGCCGCAGCCGGTGATCGGCGTCGCCACCGGATCTTCACCCCTGGGGATCTACCGCGAGCTCGCCGCGCAGGTGCGCGCAGGTGAACTCGATGTGTCGAACGTCACCGCTTTCGCGCTTGACGAATACATCGGGCTCGCCCCCTCGCACCCCGAGAGCTACCATCACGTCATTGACGAAACCGTAACGAAGCAGCTGGGTCTTGACCCGGCGCGCGTGCACGTGCCCAACGGGCATATCAGCGACATTCTGACGTCGGGCGATGATTACGAGCGCGCGATCGTGGCCGCGGGCGGCATCGATATTCAGCTGCTGGGCATCGGCGCCAACGGCCACATCGGGTTCAACGAGCCCGCCTCGTCGTTCGCGTCACGCACCCGCATGAAGACGCTCGCCCCGCAGACCCGCGAGGATAACGCCCGCTTCTTCGGCTCGATCGAAGAAGTGCCCGTGCACTGCATCACGCAGGGCCTCGGCACCATTCTTGACGCCGGGCAGCTGCTGCTCGTCGCCCAGGGCGAGAGCAAGGCCGACGCCGTGGCCGCGATGATCGAGGGCCCGGTCGCGAGCATGTGCCCCGCGAGCGCGCTGCAACTGCACCGCTTCGCCACCGTCGTTATCGACGAGGCCGCGGCATCCAAGCTGCAGCTGGGCGACTACTACCGTCACGTGCAGCAGCATCGAGGGGCCATCACGGCGTAGCTTGCTGGCGGGGGTGGATCCGGATCATACCCCCGCAAAAGCCGCTCAGATCGTGACCCACCCGCGCGCCCAGGTATCTCGATGTCGAGATATTTCATGGGAGTCGGGTAGTATGGCCGATGGCCCTTACTCGGGCCATTCTGAGAGCAGTAGCCATGCTGCCGCTCGCAGTGCGCGTGCGGCACGCAACATCGCCGTTCGCCCCCGAGCTCACACGATACGACACTGGGAGACGCTTTGGCGAAGATTAAGGTTGAAGGAACGGTCGTCGAACTTGACGGCGACGAGATGACTCGCATCATCTGGCAGTTCATCAAGGACCGCCTCATCCACCCGTACCTCGACTTGACGCTCGAGTACTACGACCTGGGTATGGAACACCGCGACGCGACCGATGACCAGGTCACGATCGACGCAGCACACGCGATTCAGAAGCACGGCGTTGGCGTCAAGTGCGCAACGATCACGCCCGATGAGGCACGCGTTGAAGAATTCGGCCTGAAGAAGATGTGGCGCAGCCCCAACGGCACCATCCGCAACATCCTCGGCGGCGTGATCTTCCGCGAGCCGATCATCATCTCGAACATTCCCCGTCTGGTGCCCGGCTGGAACAAGCCGATCATCATTGGCCGCCACGCATTCGGCGACCAGTACCGCGCCACCGACTTCCGCTTCGCGGGCGAGGGCACGCTCACGGTTGAGTTCACCCCGAAGGACGGTGGCGAGGCTCAGAAGTTTGAGGTCTTCCAGGCTCCCGGTGACGGCATTGCACAGGTGCAGTACAACCTCGACGCTTCGATCGTTGACTTCGCGCGCGCATCGCTGAACTACGGCCTGTCACGCAACTACCCCGTGTACCTCTCGACGAAGAACACGATCCTGAAGGCCTACGACGGTCGCTTCAAGGACATCTTCCAGGAGGTCTTCGACACTGAGTTCAAGGACCAGTTCGAAGCTGCGGGCATCACCTACGAGCACCGCCTCATCGACGACATGGTCGCTTCGGCCATGAAGTGGGAGGGCGGCTACGTTTGGGCTTGCAAGAACTACGACGGCGACGTTCAGTCTGACACCGTTGCACAGGGCTTCGGCTCGCTGGGTCTGATGACCTCGGTTCTGGCTACTCCCGACGGGAAGGTCGTTGAGGCAGAGGCCGCTCACGGTACCGTGACGCGCCACTACCGCCAGCACCAGCAGGGCAAGCCCACCTCCACGAACCCGATCGCGTCGATCTTCGCGTGGACCCGTGGCCTGGCTCACCGTGGCAAGTTGGACAACAACGCCGAGCTCATCGAGTTCTCGCACACCCTCGAGGACGTCGTCATCAAGACCGTTGAGTCGGGCAAGATGACCAAGGACCTCGCACTGCTGGTCGGCCCCGAGCAGGGCTACCAGACGACCGAGGAGTTCCTCGCGTCGATCGACGAGAACCTGGCAGCGCGCCTGGGTTAATCTCGCCGCTGCGTCAGCAGCTGGTTACACACAAACGGCCGGTGTCCCTTCGGGGGTGCCGGTCGTTTTGTGTTGCGCGGCGGTTATTTTGCGTTGTATGACGGTCATCTTCCGTCACAATGATGGCGCGATCCCCGCACGTCGACATAACCTAGCACAATGCCTCCCATAACGAATAGCTAAGATTGGTGTTCAGGGTGGTTGACCTCTCTCGACGCAAAGGATCCACTCATGCCTGCCACTCTGACCACACACCGCCCCGCACACCTCACCGCCATTTGGGGTACCGCCGCGCTCACCGCCCTGATCGCTCTGACCGGGCTGACGGGATGCAGCGCGGCTGCGCCCGGCGAAGACCGCGCGAGCGCCGTTGCCCCGGGCGCCGAAGCATTCGCGGGCGCATCGCCCTTCGATCTCACCTCGGCCAACGCTGCCGGGAGGCCCCGCATTGATCCGGTGCCTGAAGCGGTCGCGGCGTTGAAAGCGAGCGGGTTCGCACCCGTCACCGCGGGCAAGCTCACCGTCGCGGGATCGGCCTCAGTTCCACCGCTCGGCTTTCTGGCAGAGGACGACAACCAAACACTGCTCGGTGTCGAACCCGATATCGCCCAGCTCGTCGCCGACGGCCTGGGGCTCGAGTACGCCCCAGAGGTGGTGGCCTGGGCTGACTGGCCCCTTGGCGTCGAATCTGGCAAGTACGACGTGGTGATCTCGAACGTGACGGTCACTGAGGAGCGTAAGGACCTGTTTGATTTCGCGACGCATCGCAACGACGTGCTCGCGTTCTCGGTGAAGGCAGACAGTGACATCGACGCCATTGCCGAGGCGAAAGATGTCGCGGGCTTGAAAGTGGTCGTGGGTAGCGGCACGAATCAAGAAAAGATCTTGCTCGACTGGTTCGCGCAAAACGAAGCCAACGGCCTCCCCGCGGGCGAACCGGTGTATTACGAAGACAACGCGGCGGGGCAGCTCGCGCTCGTCGCCGGCCGGGCAGACGCGATCTTTGGGCCGAACCCCACTGCCGCCTTCAACGCCGCGGTGACCGGCGAATCGAAGGTGGTCGGCACCCTCAACGGCGGCTTCCCCGAGAACGCGCAGATCGGGGTCACCACCGCCAAGGGCAACGGGTTGATCGAGCCCGTTGCGATTGTGCTCAACTCGATTATCGCCAGCGGCGAGTACGCCGACGCCCTCGACCGCTGGGATCTGTCAGACGAAGCCGTAGCTGAGTCGCTGGTGAACCCGGCGGGTCTGCCGCGGCCGTAAGGCTACGCGATGCGGCGAAACCTGGGCCCGCTGTAGCCCTCCCGCTCGACATGCTCCGCGAACATGTCGAGCGGGCGCACCCAAAAGCTGTAATCGTCGTAGAGCTTGCGGTAGAACACCTGGGCCTCCTCTGTTTCAGAGTGACGCCCCGTGCCGATCACCTCATAGCGTGCGCCCTTGAAGTGTTCGTAGATGCCTGGTTCAACCTCGCTCATGCCAGCAGCTTACTCGGCCAGCAGCGCGCGCACCCGGGGGATCACTTCGCTGCCAAAGAGGCCCACGCTCTCCATCAGCATCGCGTGCGGCATGGTGCCGTTCGCGTACTTCAGATCGAAGCGGTCGGCGTCGAGCAGTCGAACGGTGTGCGCGATCTTCGCGGCGACGGTCTCGGGGGAGCCGACGTAGAGCGAACCGGCATCGGCCTCTTGCTCGAACTCGGCGCGGGTGGTGCGGGGCCAGCCGCGCTCGGCGCCAATGCGGTTGCGGTTGCGTTCGAAGTGCGGCCAGAGCTGCTCGCGGGCCTCGGCATCGGTCGCAGCGACGTGACCGGGGGAGTGCACGCCGAGCGGCATCGCCTCACGGCCCAACTCCTGCTGGGCTTCGCGGTAGAGATTCGCGAACGGCGCGAAGCGGGCGGGGTCGCCGCCGATGATCGCGAGCATCATCGGAATGCCCACCTGCACGGTGCGCAGCACCGAGTGCGGGCTACCGCCCACTCCGATCCAGGCGTTGACGCCGTTGGGCTGCTCGGTCTTCGGGAAAACCTCCTGGTCGACGAGCGGGCTGCGCATCGTGCCCGACCAGGTGACGGGGCCCTCACTGCGCAGCTGCGCGAACAGTTCGAGCTTCTCAGAGAACAGGGCGTCGTAGTCGCTCATGTTGAAGCCAAAGAGGGGAAACGACTCGGTGAATGAGCCGCGGCCCAAAATCACCTCGGCGCGGCCATTGCTGACCGCGTCGAGGGTGGCAAAGCGCTCGTACACGCGCACGGGGTCGTCGCTTGAGAGTACGGTGACGCCGGTGCCGAGCAGAATGCGTTCGGTGCGGCCCGCAATCGCCGCGAGCGCGATCTCGGGTGAGCTCAGCGCAAAGTCGTCGCGGTGGTGCTCACCCAGGGTGATGGCGTCGACGCCGAGGCTGTCGGCGAGCACCGCCTGCTCGACAACGTCACGAATCACCTGCGCGTGCGAGACGCGCTCACCGTCGAGGGTGAGAGTGACGTCGCCAAACGTGTCGAGGCCGAGCGAGACGTTCTCGACACGTTTGGCGGGGGCGCTGTGCTGCGCGGGTGTAGTTTCGGTCATGCCAGGGTCAACGACCGGCGGCGGTCGGGTATTCCTGACAGTGCCGTTACTTCACGCTGCCAGCGGTGAGCCCGCTCACGAGACGCTTCTCGATGAGCATGAACAAGATCACCACGGGCAAGATCGCAACGAGCGAGACCGCGAAGACGTACTGCCAGCTGGTTTCGTACTGGCCCACGAACTTCGTGAGCGCAACCGACATGGGCTGGTTGCCCGCGGTCGACAGGATGACGAGGGACGCGGCGAACTCGTTCCAGCAGGCCACAAACGTGAACACGACGGCGGTGACGATGCCAGGCCACACGAGGGGCAGGTTGATCTTGAACAGTACGGTGAGGCGACCCGCACCATCGATCTGGGCGGCCTCATCAACCTCCTTGGGAATCCCCGCGAAGAACGAGTGCATGATCCATACCGCGAATGACAGGTTGAACGCCGCGTTCACCAAAATCATCGCGAGCCACGTGTCTGAGATGCCCATCGTCACGAACTGGCGAAACAGGCCCGAGGTGAGCACCGCGGGCTGCAGCATCTGGGTGACGATCACCAAGAAGAGAAACACCATGCGGCCGGGAAAGCGGAAGCGGGCAGTGTAGTACGCGGCGGGAAGCGCCACGAGCAGCACGAGCAGCGTCGCAAACACCGAGATCACGACCGTGGAGATCATGTTCTGCAGCAGCGGTGTCTCGGGCGTCGCCCACATCGTGACGAAGTTCTCCCACCGCCATTCGGTGGGGAAGTAGGTGGGGTCGACCGAGCGAATTTCGGGCTTCGACTTCACCGCTCCGAAGAACATGATCGTGTACGGCAAGATGAACACGACGAGCACCACAAGGCCGGCGAGCATGCGCAGTGCAATGCGGCCGCGTGAGGCGCCGCCGTACGAGGCGCGGCGGCGTGCGCGGCCCGCGGGCACGACGATCGCGGTGGTGGAGTCGGCGGTGGGGGCAGGTCGCCCGGGCGTAAGAATGGCCACGGTCTAGACCTCCTTCATGGGCTTGACGGCCTTGACATAGATGGCAACGATGACCATGACGATGAGGAAGCCGATGACCGACAGCGCGCTCGCGACATCGACCTTGTGCTGATCCTGCATGTATTTAAAGATCATGGTCATGATCGTGTCTGCGCTGTACCCGGGGATGGATCCGGTCATGATGCGCAAGATGGGCAGCGAGTTGAACACGTTGATGATGTTGATCAAAATCGCGACCGCGAGTGCGCTGCGCAGCTGCGGCAGCACCACCGCGAAGTAGGTGTGGGCCGGGCCCGCACCGTCGACGCGCGCCGCTTCGAGGGTGTCGCCGGGAATCGCCTGGAGCCCGGCGAGGATCGTGTAGGTCGTAAAGGGGAGCGATACGAACACGGCGATGGCCATTGACCAGGCGAACGCGGTATCGGCGTTGCGGGTCCAGCCAAAGCCCTCGGGGGTATCGATGAGCCCAACATCGACCAAGAATTTGTTGATGATGCCGAAGTACGGTTCGAGGCCGTAGTAGAACACCATGGTGGTCATAACGACCGAGGCGGCCCACGGCACGATGACCGCGAGGCGCACGAGCTTGCGGCCGGGGAAGGCCTTGTTGAGCACCTGCGCGACGACGAGCGACAGCGCGACGGTGAACGTGACGACGACGATCACCCAGATGATGGTGCGCAGCAGAATCGGCCAGAACTCGGCAAAGCCAAACACCGTGGCGTAGTTATCGAAACCGACCGAGCCCTTATCGATGCCCGACTGCGAGATGTCTCGCGTCGAGTTGAAGAACATCAGGCCGGCGGGGAAAAACACGACACCGAAGATCAAGATCAGCGCGGGGCCGATCCAGGGGAGCGCCTGTAACAGGTCGCGCCCGCCAGAGTTCTTGCGGCTAATTGGTGTGTGCGTTTCCCCACCGCCTCGGGCGGAGCGGCCATTGGCCGCCCCGCCCGAGGCAGGAGAGGAGTCGGTGGTGAGGGTCATGTCTCTTCCGATCCTGGTTCCTGGCTATTGCGTACTGCGTGAAACGGGTGCTTAACCCTCGTCAGCCTGCGTCTGAATCTCGGTCAGCACATCGGCCGCCGACTTCTTCTGCAGCTGGCCGAAGAGCGCCTTAAACGCCGAGTCGGTGGCTGACCAGTTGGGGTTGGTGCTCGGGAAGAACTGAGCATCGGGGAGCACGTCGAGGAAGGGCTTGAGGGCCTCATCATCGGCAAGTGCTTCGGCGCCACTCTTCGTGGTGGGCAGGAAGCCCTCGGCCGAAACCCACGGCACGTACGTGTCAGCGGCGAAGACGTAGTCGAAGAACTTCGTGATCGCTTCCTGCTTCGAGCCGTCGTTCTTGAACGCCATCAGCTGGTCGGCAACGCCAACGGTCATGGCCGAGCCATCCTTGGTGGGGATGGGAGTGATCGAGTAGTCGAGATCGGGGTTGTTCTCGGCGATCTGGCCGACGGTCGGCGGCAGGCCCACCTGCATGCCGATCTTGCCCTGCACGAAGATCTCCATGAGCGGTGAACGCTGCGTGGAACCCGGATCAGCCTGGGTAGCGCCCGCATCGATCATCTTCTTGATCTGCTCGGCACCCACGAGGTTTTCGGGGGTATCAACGGTGATCTTTTCGGCATCGCCGAAGGATCCGCCGCCGCCCCACAGCCAGATGGCTGCTTCAGCCTGCGCCTCTTCTGAGCCGAGGGGCATGCCGTAACCGGCAACGCCGCCGCCAAGCTTCGAGACCTTCGTGGCGGTGTCGAGCAGTTCGTCCCAATTCTTGGGGGCCTCGTCGACGCCCGCCTGCTTGAGCAGGTCGTTGTTGACGAACAGCGCGCGCGCCGAAGCGATCCACGGCAGAGCGTACGCGTCGCCCTCGTAGGTCTCGTTCTCGAGGAACGACTCCTGGAAGTCTGAGAGGGTGTCGGGCGAGGTGACCTCTGACGACTTGTAGAGCAGGTCATCTGCGGCGAAGCCCACGAATGGGCCACCGTTGTAGATGTCGGGAGCCTGGTTGCCCGAAACCTTGGTCGCGATCACCGATTCGAGGTTGTCCCACGACTGCACCTCGAGGTTGACCTTGATATCGGGGTTGGCCTCTTCGAAGCCGGCGATGACGTCGTTCCACAGCTTTTGGGTGTTGTCTGAGTAGCTGGGAACGAGCAGGTTGAGGGTGCTCGAACCTGAAGAGGCATCTGAACTGCCTGATCCGCCGCTAAAACCGCATGAGGTTAGGGCGAGCGCCGCGGCCGCCGCGATGGCGACAGAGCCGAGCTTGATGGATTTCTTCATTGAATTTCCTCACTTTGGTTCACTCATATAACTGAGCGTTTGCATCGGTGCAAAATCGATGTGTAGGTCGAGTCCAACAAAACCTCGTCTGCTGAGGTGCCGAATGCTCCAGCTATCGAGCTAAATTGCATCATCGTCAAGCCGATTGTGCAATTTGTTACTCGGATGTGGCCAAATATCCCCAAACAGACACGAAAGTGATGCATATCTGAAACAAACATCATTGGAATGATTGAAAGTAGTGTGGCACAATCATTTCTAATCAACACTTTCGAACGCGAAGGCAGGGACCAATGACGCAGGCACGACAGCCCGGGGCATACATGGCTGAGGAGATCGCTTCACAGCCCGACACCTGGGCACAGGTTGCGCAGATGCGCGACGCTCACGCACAGCTCCCGGCACGCGGTGAACGCGTCGCCGTGATCGGCTGCGGCACCTCATGGTTTATGGCGCAGTCGTACGCATACCTGCGTGAGTCGACCGGCCAGGGCATCACCGACGCATTCGCCGCTTCAGAGTCGTTTGTCGACCGCGGCTACGACTCGGTCGTCGCACTCACGCGCTCGGGCACCACGAGCGAGGTGCTCGAGATCGTTGAGCGCCTGCGTGGCAAGGTCAAGACCGTCGGCGTCATCGGTGACCCCGAGTCACCGCTGCCCGGCATGGTCGACGAGGCCATCCTGCTGCCCTTCGCTGACGAGCAGTCGGTGGTGCAGACCCGCTTCGCAACCACCGCGCTCGCACTGTTCCGTGCGTCGCTCGGCGAAGACCTGTCGCGCGCCATCGCTGACGCCGCCAAGGCCGTCACCGAAGAGCTCCCCGAAGAACTGCTGACGGCCGAGCAGGTCAGCTTCCTTGGCCGCGGCTGGACCGTGGGCCTCGCTCACGAGGCCGCGCTGAAGATGCGCGAGGCCGCACAGGCGTGGACCGAGTCGTACCCCGCCATGGAGTACCGTCACGGCCCCATCGCGATCGCCGCCCCCGGCCGCGTCACCTGGCGCTTCGGCGAAGCGCCCGAGGGCCTCGCCGAGCAGGTCGCCCGCACCGGCGCCCACTTCGAAGCCAGCGAGCTTGATCCGCTCGCCGATCTCGTGCGCGCACAGCGCGTCTCGCTCGAGCGCGCGCTGCGCCTCGGCCTCGATCCGGATCAGCCTCGTAACCTGACGCGCTCCGTCATCCTTGAGCCGTGATCAGCCTGCCGAACGTCGGCCCCGGTCGCTCCGTCATCGCGTTCGACGTGGGGGGCACCGACATCAAATCGGCCCTCATCGACGAACGCGGTGAGGTGCGCGGGTTCGGTCGTTCGGCGACCCCGGTTGAGCGACTGAACCCGCTCACCCCGGGGGCCAACGGCAACCTGGGCGCCGCGCCGCAGATCATCGCGCAGCTGCGTGAACTGCAGCTCGAGCTCACCCGCGCGCACCCCGATGTGACGCCCGTTGCGGCGTCCATCGTGGTGCCCGGGATCGTGGATTCCGACCGTGGGGTGGGCGTCTTCGCCTCGAACCTCGGTTGGAAAGACGCCCCGATCAGGGCGCTCGCTGAGCAGGCGCTCGGGATTCCGGTGGCGTTTCACCACGACATTCACTCGGCTAGCTCGGCCGAGCTGAAATTCGGCAGCGCGCGCAATGTGCGCAACGCGGTCGTCGTCGTGCTGGGCACGGGGATCGCCGGCACCGTCATCATCGACGGGGCACCCTACCTCGCGGGTGGGTTCGCCGGCGAGATCGGGCACTCGCCCGTCGCCGATGGGCCGCAATGCCCATGCGGTGGGCGCGGCTGCCTCGAAACCATTGCGTCGGGCGGCGCGATCGCCAGGCGCTACCGCGACCGGGTACTTGCCTCGGGCGACGGCCGGGCCACTCCCGATCGGGTGCGCGATATTTTGACGCTCGCCGACGCGGGTGACGTTGATGCCCGCGCAGTGTGGGAGGAAGCGCTTGACGCGCTGGCGCTCGCATTCGCGCAGATCACGGCCGTGATTGCGCCCGATGCGATTGTGCTGGCTGGCGGGCTGAGCCTGGCCGGCGATGCTCTCGTGCGGCCACTGCGCGAGCGGCTCGAAGCGCGCCTGTCGTTTCACCGCCGGCCCGAGATTTTGACCGCCCAGCTCGGCGGCGACGCTGGGCTCATCGGCGCCGTCCTGTTCGCGCGGGCGCTCGCCGAGGCCAACGAAGCGGCCGCGAACGCAGCCGCGGGCACACCATTTAGTTCTGACGAAGCCTAGGAGGCTGTCGTGACGCACGTCATCGTGACGGTTACCCCCAACCCCGCCCTCGATATGACGTGGGTGGCCGACAGTGTGCAGGCGGGTGGTTCGCACCGCGTTGACGCGGGGCGGGCGCGGGCCGGCGGTAAAGGCATCAATGTCGCGCGGGTGGCCCACGCCGAGGGGTATCCCGTTGTCGCCGTGACCACGAGCGGCGGCGCGGTGGGTGCCGAGTTCGCCGCAGAACTGCGTGACAGCGGTGTGCCGCACACCCTCGTGCCGGTGGCCGCGCAGACCAGGCGCAGTATCGCCGTGTTCGACGAATCGGTGTCAGACACCATGATCTTCAACGAGCGCGGCGAAACACCCACCGGCCCCGAATGGACGGCTCTCGTGGCCGCGGTCACCGCGGCGCTTGACGCAACTGCCGGTGCTGATACCGGTGCTGATGCTGATGCCGGTGCCGATGCCGCCGCCGGGGCGCTCGTGATCTCGGGCAGCATGCCTCCCGGCATCGGCGAGGCCGAGCTGCAGCAGCTGATGGCCCCCGCCATTGCGCGCGGGGTGCCCGTCATTGTCGACACCTCGGGGCCGCTGCTGTTGGCCGCGGCCCGGGCCGGGGCGTCACTGCTGAAGCCCAACCGCGAAGAGCTCGCCGCGGCCACCGGCATCGCCGAGCCGATGGCGGGCATCGCCGCCCTCTGCGCCCTCGGCGCAGGCGCGGTGCTGTGCTCGCTCGGCAGCGAAGGCATGCTGCTCGCCAGCGCAACAGACCCCGCCGAACGCAGCGGACAGCGCGCGCGGCGCGCCAAACTCGACACCCCGCTGCACGGCAACCCCACGGGGGCCGGTGACGCCGGGGTTGCCGCGGCCGCCACCCTCGCCGCCGAGGGCGTCTCGCTCGGCGACTCCCGCGTGCTGCGCCGCGCCACCGCCTGGTCTGCCGCAGCTGTACTGATGCCCATCGCCGGTGAAATCTCACCGCGCCACGAAGCGCTCGAACGCGAGCTTGTGCTCGACACCGTCACCCCCGCCGATCTCGCGGCGCCCGCCCACCATCGCTCGACCGAAGGAGCACCCGCATGAGCCTCGTCACCACCCACGAACTCCTCGCCGAAGCCAACGCCAGCGGTGTCGCTGTCGCCGCGCTCAACGTGGTGCACCTCGAAACCGCCGAAGCGCTCGCGCAAGCCGCCGAAGCCGCCGGCTACCCGGTGATCTTGCAGATCTCGCAGAACTGCGCTGACTTTCACGGCGGGCTCGCCCCGATCGGCCTCGCCACCCTCGAAATCGCGAAGCGCAGCAGCGCCCGCATCGCCGTGCACCTCGATCACGCCGAACGCGTCGAGCTCGTCGACGAGGCGATCGCGCTGGGCTTCAGCTCGGTGATGTACGACGGCGGCAAACTGCCCTACGACGAAAACGTCGCGGTCACCGCCGAGGTGGCTGCGCGCTGCCGCGCGGCCGGCGTCTTCATCGAAGCCGAACTCGGCGAGGTCGGCGGTAAAGACGGCGCCCACGCCCCAGGGGTGCGCACCGATCCGGAAGAGGCCCGCGCGTTCGTTGAGGCCACCGGCGTCGATGCCCTCGCGGTCGCGGTCGGTTCATCGCACGCGATGAACGAGCGCACCGCCGCGCTCGATCTTGAGCTCATCGAGCGCCTGCGCGCGGCCGTTCCCGTGCCGCTCGTGCTGCACGGATCATCGGGCGTGCCCGATGAGGTCATCAGCCAGGCTATCGTTGCAGGCATGCGCAAGATCAACGTGTCGACCCACCTCGTGGGCTTCTTCACCCGCGCCATTCGTGAATCACTCACCGTCCAGCCCAATGTGGTCGACTCCCGCAAGTATGTGGGCGCAGCGCGCGCGGCCGTGGTGCCCGAGGCTGCGCGTCTGATTCGTTTGTTTGCCGGCGGAAATAACTAGAGGACTCTTCCCATGGCAAAGCCAGATCGTCTGCGCGCGGTGCTCGAGCTGTTGAGCGAGCACGGCCGGGTCGAGATCGATGATCTCGTCACGACCCTCGGTATTTCGCCGGCGACCGCACGCCGCGATCTCGATACCCTCGCCGAGCAGCGCATGCTCACGCGCACCCGGGGCGGGGCCGAAGCGCTCACCGTGGCGTACGATCTGCCGCTGCGCTACCGCGATATGCGCGACCCCACCGCTGTGAAGCAGCGTATCGCGGCCGCGGCCAGCGCGCTCGTGCGCGTGGGCGATGTGGTGGGGCTCTCGGGCGGCACCACGACCACGGCGATTGCGAACGCTTTGGCCACCCGGCCCGACATCATGGCGCAGTCGCACGAACCCAATCTCACGGTCGTCACGAACGCGGTGAATATCGCGGCTGAGCTCGCTACCCGGCCGCAGGTGAAACTGATGGTGTCGGGCGGCATTGTGCACCCCCGCAGCTACGAGCTCGTGGGTTCGTTCGCAGAAGACACGATCGGGCAGGTGTCGCTTTCGATCGCGTTTATTGGGGCGAATGCGCTCAGCCTCGATCACGGCGCCACGACGCACAATGAGCGCGAGGCCGTGGTGAACGCGCTGATGGCGACGCGCGCCGACCGTGCGGTGCTCGTCGTTGACTCGTCAAAGATCGGCAGCAAGGCCTTCGCCGCGATGGGCGGGCCCGATAAATTCGACACCATCATCACCGATAACGGCATCACCGACGCCGATCACGCCGCGCTGTCGAGCCGCGGCTACGAAGTGATTATCGCTCCGTAACGCGCCACCCGCGACCACAGAAAGACACGCTCATGGCAGCCACTGCTACCGTCATCCACTCCGCCAGACTCCTCACCGGCCACGAAGAAATCGCTGATGCGTGGGTGCTTTTGTCTGATGGAATCATCACTGCCCGCGGCTCCGGATCAGGCTGGCGCGATGCCCTCGCCGCCGTGCCCGGCGGCGGCGCTGAGCCTGCGATCGACGTGGTCGATGCGGCCGGGCTCACCCTGCTGCCCGGGTTTATTGACATGCACTGCCACGGCGCAGCAGGCGTCGCCTACGACGACCCCGATCAGGCCGAGATTGAGCGGGCGCTCGCCCTGCACCGCAGCCACGGCACCACGCGCAGCGTGCTGTCGCTCGTCACCGCCCCCGTCGATGCGCTGGTCACCCAAGTGGCGCACATCGCCGAGCTCACCGGGCAGGGGTTGGGGGTGCTGGGGTCGCACCTCGAGGGGCCGTTTCTCGCTGACGAGTTTAGGGGCGCACACGACCCCACGATGCTGTGCTCGGCCGACGCGGCCAGCATTGACCGCCTCGTCGCGGCGGGCGCGGGCACGCTGCGGCAGGTCACCCTGGCCCCCGAGCTCGATGGCGGCATGGCGGCCATTGAACGGTTCGTGGCGGCTGGCGTTATAGTCGCCGTGGGGCATACGGCCACCGACTATGCGGGGGCTCGCGCCGCATTCGCAGCGGGCGCCTCGGTTTTGACGCATGCCTTTAATGGCATGCGCGGCATTCACCATCGCGCACCGGGGCCCGTGGTGGCCGCGATGGCCGAGCCGCAGGTGACGCTCGAGCTCATCAATGATGGCGTGCACGTGCACCCCGACGTGGTGGCCATGGCGTTTGCCGGGGCACCGGGGCGTGTGGCACTGATCACCGACGCGATGGCCGCGACGGGCTGCAGCGACGGCCCCTACCTCTTGGGGTCGCTTGAGGTGGACGTGCTCGACGGCGTCGCCCGGCTTGCGGGCGGCGGCTCGATTGCGGGCTCAACGCTCACGCTCGACAGGGCGCTGCTGCACGCGGTGCAGGGATGCGGGGTGCCCGAGCAGCAGGCAGTGGCTGCGCTCACCTCGGTGCCCGCGCGAGCGCTGGGCCTGGCCGACCGCTTCGGCGATCTCGCCGTGGGCTACGCAGCAGACGCTGTGCTCGTTGACGTCGACTTCACCGTGATCTCGGTCTGGGCAGACGGAGCGCGCGCGGTCTAAGCGCGCACTCGCGCATGCTTCAGCGGTCCCTGCGGGCCGCACTAGATTCGAGGTTTAGCTGACCGTTATTTGGTAGCGCGAGCCTTGAATTCGCCTCGGCGGAACTCTTCAAGCCCGCGCTGCAAGTGCTCGTTGTTTGCCGGAGTGGACTTTAGGTAATCAGTTGTATCTTGATCCGAGGTTTGCCCCTTTTTCAAAACAACAGCTTTTCCCGCGAGAACATACCGAATTTGCTTGACCCGACCTGTAACAATTCCGGAACCGGAATCGTGAGTAGATATCCCCACAACGGCTCCTTTCAATATTGAATTCAGCCACCGCTAAGTGCCGTCAGGCTACATGAGATGCGCCAACATAGCACTCCCGGCTTTGAACGGCGGGGCGCTTAATTCGCTTACTTGAGGTTCGCCACAGAAGCAAACGAAACAAGCAAGACGTTGGAAACTTAGCCGCGGCGTGCCGAGGTGGTGAAGCCGACGACGGCTCCGACGACGCCGAAGAGTGCGGGCCAGACCCAGAAGACGCCGAGGAACAGCAGTGCGGCAACGGCGGCGGCGAGCAGCATCAGCTCAACCAGTGCCTGACCAAAGCGGTCGGTGCGCAGCACCGGTTTGGGCGATAGGAACAGTGCCCAGATCACGACGGTGAACGCGAGCAATCCGAGGCCCGCAAGGATGCCGGGGAACGGCAGCGGCCACGACAGAAAACCCCACACCGTGATGATGACCACGGATGCCAGGTGGAACAGTGCGCGCACGAGCGGCAAGATAACGGTCGAACGGGGGGCGCTGGGGTTTGCGGTGCTGGTCACGTGGTCAGTCTACCGGTGGGTAGATCAAGAAACCTGGCGTGCGCATCAACGCCGCCCGCGCACGCCCGCGGCGCCGGGTCGCGGCCGGGTCGTGGCCGGACCGTGGCCGAGTGGCGGCCGCGTGGTTCACCGCAGACTCGCGTGCGTGGTCTATCTGAATTGTGCCAGATAGTGTGAAGTTATGAACCATGATCGGTCGTACATCGCGGTGCGCAATGTGCGCGTGTGGCGTGATGACGCCACCTTCTCGGCACCCACTCGCGTGAGCTGGACGGAGGGGCTTTTTGACCCCCTCGCCTCGGGCGATGACGCTCACGCTCACGCTCACGATCACGGCCCCGACCTCGATGGCACCGGGCTGTGGCTGATCCCGGGGTTGGTCGATGCGCACCTGCACGCAGGGTGGCAGGCCTTCAACGCGGCCGACCGCGATGCGCTCGATGCTGATGCGACCCACGCCCTCGTGGCAGCGGGGCTGCGCCGCACTCTGCAAGCGGGCTTCACGAGTGCGCGCGATGCGGGCGGGCTCACCCCCGAGGCAATCGCGCAGATCCCAACATACGAGCGCCCCCGTATGCAGGCCGCAATCGCGATGATTGACCGCGGGGTGGCCGACCGCGCCGGCGGTATCGAACGCGCGGTTGATGAAGTATTGTCGCAGGGCGCGCAGTGGGTCAAGCTCGTTGCCACCGCAGGCGTTGCCTCGCCCGCGGGCGCGGGCCTCGAAGCCCACTTCACGCGCACCGAAGTGCAGCGGGCCGTATCCCTTGCCGGCGCCGCTTCGGCACAGGTGATGGTGCACGCCTGGGGCGGCGCCGCCATCGACGACGCAATCGAGGCCGGTGCGGCCAGCATCGAACACGGAATTTTTCTCACCCCCGCCCAGGCCACACGCATCACCGAGCGCGGGGTCACCTTCGTGCCCACGCTGCGCATTTACCGGCTGGTGCAGGCCATGATCGAGCGCGGCGAACTGCCCGCGAGCTTCGCGGCACGCGTCGCCGAGGCCGTGTCTACCCACCCGCACGCGGTGCGCATCGCGCGCGACGCCGGCTGCCAGATCGCCCTCGGCACCGACTACGGCACCCCGGGCCAGCACGGCACGGGCCGGCTCGAGTTTGACGTGCTTGTTGCGGCGGGCCTCACCCCCGAGGCCGCACTGGTGGCGGCCACCAGGGGCGGCGCGCAGCTGCTGGCGGGGGCTGATCCGGATCAATCCCTAGCGCTTGCCGGTCGCATCGCCCCCGGCGCCCCAGCCGATGCGGTGCTGCTGCGCCGCGACCCGCGGCAGCCCGGCGCCCTCTCAGACCCGGCGGCCATCGCCGCCGTTATTGCTCACGGGCGCCTCGTCGCCGATGTATCTTACGAAAGGAACCCATCATGAAGTTCACTGCACGCGCACGCGGGTGGCGCATCGCAGCGGTCGCCCTCACCGCGGCCCTCGCGCTCTCAGGGTGCGCCGCCGAAGCACCCGCGGCCAGCTCGGGAAGCGGGGAAGGCCCGGTCTCAGGCGGCACGCTCACCTTTGGGCGCGCTGCATCGGTCACCGACCTCGACCTGCACCAGCAGATCACCGCCAACAACGCGTTCGCGATCGACAAGATCTTCGAACCGCTCGTGAGCTTTGATGCCGACGGCAAGATCATTGCGTGGCTCGCAGACTATGAGGTCTCGGGCGACGGGCTGACCTACACGTTCACTCTGCACGACGGCGTGAAATTCTCGGACGGCACCGAGGTGACCCCCGAAGACGTGGTGTTCTCGATCACGCGGCACCTCGAAATGGAGGGATCGCCGCTGCCCATCGAGGCGCCGGTTGACACGATCGAGGCCACCGGTGATCGCGAGATCACGATCACGCTGAAGTCGGCGTACACGCCCTTCCTGTCGGAGCTTGCGGGCTTCTCGAACGGGGTGCTGCCGAAGGACTTTGGTGGTGCGAACGAGGCTGAGTTTTTCAAGAGCCCGGTGGGCACCGGGCCGTGGGTGCTCGATGAGTGGGATCCGAACGGTGACCTGTCGTTTGTGAAGAACGAGCACTACTGGCAAGACGGTAAGCCCTACCTCGATGGCCTCGTGTACAAGTTTGTGGCCGACCCCACGCAGTTGCAGCAGCAGCTCGTTGCCGGTCAGGTTGATGCGGTGGAGCAGGTGCCCGCCGCGAACTCGGCAGAGGTGGGCGGCAATGCCGCGCTGCAGCTGATCGAGGCCGCGGGATGGTCGGCAGATCAGGTGTTCTTCAACACGTTGAACGAGCACTTCGCCGATGAACACGTGCGCCGTGCGATCGCGCACGCGATCGACCGCGACGGCATCGCGCAGGCCACCGGTTTTGGCACCTCTGAGGTGGCCAACGCGCTCGTGCCGACGGCGATCGAGTACTCGGCCAACGACCAGGGGTACGGTCTCGCCTACGACGTTGACGCCGCGAAGGCCGAGCTTGCGAAATCGAAGTTTGCAGATGGCTTCGCCACGACCCTCGCGATTCGCAACGACCGCCCCGAGTTCGCGCAGATCGCCCAGATCGTGCAAGAACAGCTCGCCGCCATCGACATCGACGTGACGATCGAATCACTGGACTACGCCGTATTCAAGGAGCGCGTATACGCGAACCTCGACTACGACTTCATGCTCAACAACGGTCAGGCTGACGCCCCCGACCCCAACGGCATCATCTCGTTCCAGACTGACGTCACCGGGTTCTCGAAGTCATACTGGACGAGCTTCTCAGACCCCGAGGTGAACAAGCTCGTCGAACAGGGGCGCACCACCGCAGACGGCCCCGAACGCGAGAAGATCTACTTCAAGATCCAAAAGCTGCTCGCAGAGAAGGCCCCGTTCATTCCGCTGTCGTTCCCTGCAAACCTGCAGGGCACCACCGCCAGCGTGCACGACTACACGCTGCTGCCCAACGGCTCGGTGCGCTTCCAAGACGCCTGGATCGCGCAGTAACTCGCTGTAGGTGAGGCCCGGGTGCAGAGGTCGCCCGGGCCTTTGTGCGCCCTGAAGAATGAACGTAAAGGTAGAACATCAGGAGGCGTGATTTGGTGAGTGTCCCGTACTTTTGCGGTGATTAAGGGCCACAGTCGTGAAAAGACGCCCCCTTGAACGCGAGATTCCATCTCCCAACGCCGCATCGCGCAACACACCCGCCCCGTAAGGGGCTGACACGCCCCACCACGAATTGAAACGGTAGTAGCTTGAACAAGATGAGCGTAGAGGGGCAGCACACTGTGGGTGATGACCGACCCCAGGGGGGAACCGGGCACCGTGGCAGCGCTGACGCGCACACCCCGGCGCGCTCCGTCGCGCGCACCCTGGGCCGCTTGCTCGGCCGCACCGTCGCCACCGTACTGCCCGTGATGATCGGCGTCGTCGTGGCCGTGTTCTTCCTGCTGCGGCTCGTGCCCGGCGACCCCGCTGCCATGATCTTGGGCGACCGGGCCACCCCCGCACAGCTCGACCGGCTGCGTGAAGAGATGGGGCTCACCCTGCCCCTCGCTGAACAGTTCGGCAACTTCGTGTGGGGCATCATCACCCGCTTCGACACGGGCGACTCCCTGATCACGGGCGTCTCCACGCGCGAAGCGATCCTCGCCAAAGCCCCCATCAGCCTGGGCATTGTGGCGCTCGCCGTGATCTTCGCCGTCGCCCTCACCGTGCCCCTCGCGCTCGCCGCCGCCCGCAACCGGGGCGGGTTCGCCGATCAGGTCGTGCGCATTATTCCCACGATCGGCATGGGCATGCCCACGTTTTGGGTGGGCCTGCTGCTGATCATCGTGTTCGCCGTGCAGCTGGGCTGGTTTCCCGTGGGCGGGGTCGCCCCAGGGCCACTCGGCACTCTGTGGAGCCTCGTGCTGCCCGCCGCGGCCGTCGCCATTTCGCTCGTGCCCCCGCTCGTACGCTCCCTCAGGGCCCAACTGCTCGAGGTCGTCGACGCCGACTTCGTCACCACGCTGCGGGCCGCGGGGGTGCCCGAGCGCACCATTCTCACCCGCCACATTCTGCGGGGCGCCGCGCTGCCAACCATCGCGCTCTTCGGGGTGAACGTCGCCTACCTCATCGGCGGCACCCTCGTCGTCGAAAAGGTGTTCGGCATTGGCGGCGTGGGCACCCTGCTGTTCCAGTCGATTGGCAGCCGCGACTTTCCCGTCGTACAGGGCATCGCCCTGTACTGCGCCATCGCCGTCGTACTCATCACCCTCGCGGTGGACGCGCTCGCCACCTGGATTGACCCTCGACTGCGCGGGAGGCAATCATGACCGCAGGTCAACACGTGCCGCACACACTGCACGGGCAGCTCGCTCCTGCACCCACCAGATCGACGTTTTGGGGGAGGGCGAAGGGATCCGGATCATTCATCGCCGGCACCCTCATCCTCGCCCTCATTGTGATCGCGGCCATCGCGGCCCCGTGGCTCGCGCCGCACGTGCCCACGGCACAGAACCTCACCGGTGGCCTTTTGCCGCCGTCGGCCGAGCATTGGTTCGGCACCGACCAGCTGGGCCGTGACGTGTTCTCGCGGGTGCTGTTCGCCGCCCGCACCGACCTCGCGCTCGCGTTCACTGCGGCCCTCGCCCCGTTCGTGATCGGCGTGACCGCCGGGCTGGTCTCGGGGTATGTGGGGCGCCGCACCGACTGGGTGATTTCGCGGGTCGTTGACACGGTCATCGCGTTTCCGTTCTACGTCATCATCATCGCGCTTGCCTTCGCGCTGGGCGCCGGGCCCGCCGGCATCATCGCCGCGTTCGCTCTCGTCGGCTGGGTGGGATACGCCCGCGTGATCAGGGCATTGACGGCATCGATGCGCGATCAAGAATGGGTGCGGGCCGCCCGCGGATCGGGCCTCTCGCACATCCGGGTGCTGCTGCGGCACGTGCTGCCCAATGTGCTGCCTCAAGCGCTCGTGCTGTTCATGAACGAGGTGCTGCTGATCATGGTCGCGATCGTGACCCTCGGCTACCTGGGCCTCGGCATTCAGCCGCCGACCCCCGACTGGGGCACGATGATTGCCGACGCGCAGCCGTTCGTCACCACCAAGTGGTGGCTGGCGGCGCTGCCCGGCCTCGCGGTCGTGCTCACTGGCGTGGGTTTGTCGCTCACCGCCGACGGGCTGGGCGATGCGCTGCGGGTGCGAGACGCGGGGGGAGACCGCTCAGCGTCCCGCCCTCGCCGCAGATCCCAGTGCCGGGGCGGCGTGCCCGCCGGGGCTCCTCGCGGCAATCCTGCGCCGCTGGCCCCGTTGCCCACGGGGGCCGTGCGCGTGCAGGGTCTCGCTGTGTCTACCGTGTCGGCCGGGAGTCGTCCCCTCGTCGCGGGGGTGAGCTTCGCGGTCGCGCCCGGGGGCACTCTCGGCATCGTGGGGGAGTCGGGCTCGGGGAAGAGCCTCACCCTGCGGGCGATCCTGGGGCTGCTGCCCGCGGGAGTGAGCGTTACCGCGGGTACCGCCCGGCACGGCGGCCGCATCGGCATGGTGTTTCAAGACCCGCTCACCGCTCTCGACCCCCTCACCCGGGTCGGTACCCAGCTGGGGGAGGCCGTGCAGGCTGCGGCTGGTCATGCTGCGCGGCAGCAAGCCGACGGTGTTGGCGGTGATGTCGGCGTCGGCAGCGAGCGTGGCGCCGGTGCCAGCCGTGGCCGCCGGATCCGGGCGCTGACTGCGGGTGAGCGAGCCGCGCGCGTGCGCGAACTCCTCGAGCAGGTACGCCTCCCCGACCCCGCACGCATCGCCCGCGCCTACCCGCATGAACTCTCGGGAGGTCAACGGCAGCGCATCGTGATTGCGATGGCGCTCGCCGCACGCCCTGCCGTGCTGCTGTGCGACGAACCCACCACCGCCCTCGACGTCACCGTGCAGCGCGAAGTACTCGACCTGCTGCGGGAGCTGCGCGACACCAGCGGCCTCACTCTCATCTTTGTGAGCCACGACCTCGCCGTTGTGGCTTCGATGTGCGACCAGATCTTGGTGATGCGTGACGGCGCAGTCGTCGAAGCGGGCCCCGCCCGAGATGTGCTGCGTGCGCCGGGTGACCCCTATACACAACGGCTCGTCGACTCCGTACTGCAGCTGCCGCCACTCGCGACCGCGGTGGCGCCGGCGGGGTTGCCTGAAGTTGCTGAGATGCTTGCGGGGCCAGCCGCACTGCAGGCGTGCGACGTGACGATTTCGTACGGTCACGGCCGCGCCACCGTTGCAGGAGTGAGCTTCGACGTGCCCGAAGGCGGCGCCTTGGGCATCGTGGGGGAGTCGGGCTCGGGCAAAACCACCCTCGCGCGGGCTCTCGTCGGCCAACTACCCATCTCAGGCGGCAGCATCATGCTTGACGGTGCTGAGCTCCCCGCGCGCAGGCCGCGCGAGCTGCTACGCGCCATCCAACTCGTGCCGCAAGACCCCACCTCATCACTCAACCCGCGTATGCGCATCGCAGACACCCTCGCCGAAGTGCTCGCGCAATCACCGCGCACCGGTGAAACTGGTGAGGCAGGCGCGCGCGAGCTCCTTGCCCGGGTGCAGCTCGACGCCTCCATTGCCTCGCGCTACCCCCACGAACTCTCGGGCGGTCAACGGCAGCGCGTCGCCATCGCACGCGCACTCGCGGCCCGCCCCCGCATACTCGTCGCTGATGAACCCACGAGCGCACTCGACGTCTCGGTGCAGGCCGAGATCATTGATCTATTGCACCGGTTGCGCACTGAACTGGGGCTCACCCTCATACTCATCTCGCACGACCTCGCGGTGGTGCATGAGTTGTGCGACAGCGTGCTGGTGATGCGCGCGGGGCGTGTGGTCGAGACCGGCGGGCGCGAGTTTTTCACGGCGCCGCACTCGCAATACGGGCGTGAACTTGTCAGCGCGGTACCCAGACTCCACCAGTAACGTCGGTGGCCATTGGTACGCTTGAATCACAATATTCAAGGAGGCCAACATGGACGGCATTATGAACTGGATCGAGCGTTTGTTCGACGGCTCGCTTTTTGCTGGCGGTACCTTCTTGATTATCGGCATTGTGGGGGCCGTGCTGTTGCTGCTTTCGCTGCTACTCGACGGCATTTTTGATGCGTTCGATTTCGGCGATGGCCCGCTCAGCCTCACCTCCATTGCGGCATTCACCGCGATCTTTGGGTTCACCGCGTTCGCGAGTATTGGCGCTGGGGTTGATACCCCCATGGCTGCCGTATTGGGTGCGCTCGCGGGCCTCGTGGGTGGCGCTGCAGCCTGGTGGCTGTCGCGCACCATTCACCGAGCCGAATCAAGCACCGCAGTGCGGGGCGAAGACCTGCTGGGCGATTCATGCTCGGTAGTGCTCGCGATTCCCGCTGGCGGCCTCGGCGAGGTAGCGCTGACCCGCCACGGTGAACGCATTTCACTCTCGGCCGCGGCCGATGCCCCGATTCCCCGCGGTGCGGCCGTGCGCATCGTGCAGCTCATCACCTCGACGTCGGTGCGCGTCGAAGCGATTGACCCTGACTCATCGACCACCACCGGCGTCGAGCCTGCTCCTGGCGTCACACCCTCGCACGACTGAATGAAACGGAGAACTCATGTTTCTTGCTAGCCCAGCGATCGTTGGCATTTTTGGCGCGGTGATCGCGCTCGTTTTGGTGGCCCTCGTCATCATCAAGCGATACCGCATTGCCAAGCCCGATGAGGCGATCATTGTGACCGGCGGTAAGGGGAAAGAGGTCGTTGACCTCGCGGGTAACCGCAGCCGCGACCTCTCGGGCCAGAAGGTCGTCACGGGCGGTGGCGTCTTCGTCGTACCGTTCGTGCAGAAGTCCTTCACGATCTCGCTGCGCTCGCGTCGCCTGTCGATCACCACTGAAGCGCAGACCACCGACGGCATCACGATGCAGGCGCAGGCCGTTGCGGTCGTCAAGGTGGGTGGCTCGCAGGAAATGATCCGGGCCGCAGCCCAGCGCTTCCTCTCAAACTCAGATGAGATCGACGAATCAACGCAGGAGGTGCTGTCGGGTTCGTTGCGTTCGATCATCGGTGGCCTGACCGTGCTGCAGATCATTCGCGATCGCGCCGTCGTGGCTCAGAGCGTGCTCGAAGCCGCAGAAGAAGCGCTGACGAAGCAGGGACTCGTCGTGGATACGCTGCAGATCCAAGAGATTCGTGACGGCGCCGACTACATCGCCAACATTGGTCGCCCCGAGGCTGCCAAGGTGCGTCAGCTCGCAGATATCGCCGAGACGAACGCCTACCAGGCCTCGCAGGAAGCCAAAATTGCGGCCGAGAAGGTGCTGCTTGACCGTAACCGTGAGCTGAAGCTGCGCCAGGCCGAGATTCAGGTTGAAACCGACAAGGCGCTCGCGCAGGCCACGGCCGCTGAGCCCCTCGAGCAGGCGATCCAGCAGCAGGCCATCGTTGAGCAGCAGCAGATCACCGCACAAAAAGAGGTTGCGCTGAAGACCCAGCAGCTGAACGCCGACGTGCGTGCCGTTGCTGAGGCCGAGGCCTACCGCGTTGAGACCGAAGCTAAGGCAGATGCAGCGGCGGCGGTGTCGGCCGCAGACGGTCGCGCACAGGCCGTCGAGCGCGAGGGCCTCGCAAACCGTGAAGCCCGTATTGCCGCATCAGAGGCACTCGAGGCCGAGGGCCGCGCAGAAGCCGCAGCGCTGCTCGCCAAGGGCACCGCAGAGGCCACCGCTATTGACGCCCGTGCTCGCGCACTCGAGACGCAGTCGCAGGCTGTGCTGGCGCAGGAGCTCATCCACCTGCTTCCCGAAATCGCTGGCCAGTATGCGCAGGCGATCGGTTCGATCGACAGCATGACCGTGGTGTCGGCCGACGGTACTTCGAAGGTCGCGGGCGACGCGATGGGCAACATCAAGGGCCTGCTGGAGATGGCGCGCGAGACGGTTGGTATCGATCTCGTGGGCATGCTCAACGGTGTCGTCGCTGGCGGTGCTGCAGGTGGCGCGGCTGGCCGTGCACAGGCACAAGCCCAGACCCAGCCGAGCAATCAGGCTCAGATCCTCACGCAGCCTGCGCCCGCGCACGCTGATGTTGAAGATCAGGGTGCTGACGCCGAGGGGCGTGCTGAATAGGGGAATGGCAGTACGCAAAACATTTTCGGTGACCGCGGAGGTCGACGCAGTTCTTGGGCCTCCGCCGGTTCACCATACGCAGGCTGAGGTCGTGGTGCTGAAATTTCGGCGCCACGGCCGCAGGCTTGTATTTCCGATCTTCGTATTAATGCTGGTGGCCGCGGCCACCGGGTACTGGGCGGGCACCTTTGCCGAATCCTGGGTGAACCTGCTCGCTGGCGTCGGCGCCGGGCTCGTTGCCCTGCTGCTGGGCGTTATGCCCATTCTTGCGTGGCTCGCCCGTCGCACCACGGTTACCACCAATCGGGTGATTAGCCGCAAGGGCGTGTTCGTGCACGAACGCACCGAGGTCTCGTGGAACCGGGTGCGCGAGGTGCGCACCAAACGCAGCGTGCCGCAGCGCCTCGTGCGTGCGGGTGACATTGAGCTGTTTCACGACGCCGAGAGCACAGTGCTGCACGACGTACCCAACAGCAGCATTGTGGCCGAAGCCATGCAAGAACTGATGGAACGCAACTTCAAGCGTGCCACCAGGGAATCGCCTAGGTTTTCCTAGAGAAACATGCATGAGCATCGTGTCTAAAATTTGAGTGACATATGCAGTCTCAGCGAGTATGCTTGTCCGGTTTGCCAACGCGGGGAGTTGGCGGAGTTGAATTGAGTTACTGAGTTTGGGATTGTAGGCATTACATGAAGTTGGCTGTTTCCGCACGACGAATAGATAAACGTGGGGTCGGGGCTAAAACTCTCGCAGCACTTGTAGCGATCACTGTGGGGCTCGCGAGCCTGCTGGGCTTCGCGCCGGCCGCGATGGCAGCTCCGACTGAGGGCCTCACTGCCACGCTGCAGCACAACGGCATGGAGGTTACTGCCAGCACGATCGTCAACGAGGGCGATGTGCTCTCGCTCGCTGTCGCGTACAACCAGAGCCTCAAAGGTGGATCGACCGCGGTTTTCGAACTGGGTGCTGCAGTCACGCTCTCGGTAAGCGACCTGCAGCAGAACAATGATGCTTTCGAAAGCGTCACGATTGAGGGCAACACCGTCACGATCGTCTTCAAGGAGTCGATTCCTGTCAACCAGGGGCCGTATCTTCTCGCTCGATTTCAAGGTGAACCCTGTTGAGCAGAGTGGGGTCACTCCCATCACCTGGAAGCTCGATGGTGAAGAAAGCTCCGTCTACGTCATCGTCAAGAAGAGTGGCGACGAATTCGTAAACATCACGAACAACTCTGGCAAGGGTCTTACCTCAGGTAACCTGAACCAGTACGTTTCGCTCGGTGAGGACTGCGCGGTCACCGTGAGTGACAACATCCTCAAGCACGACATCTCATACACGCTGAACGTCGATAGCAAGGAAGCCCGCTCGGGCCTTCCGATTACCGATCAGCTTCCCGCTGGCTTCGCATACGTAGACGGCTCGTTCAACGGCACCATCAATTTCTGGGATGCCGACGGCTACAACAAGCAGACCGCACCGTTCGACTTCGCTCCGACCGTCTCAGATAACTCGTTTGCGACCACCATCGATACCCCCGCGAACTCCAAGTTGGCTCTGACCTACAAGGTGCGCGTCACCGATAAGTCGGTTCTCGAAGCAGAACTGACGGCAAAGTGCAAAGCGCTGAACGGGGCCAAGGGCACCTTCACCGCTGAGTTCACGAACACCGCCAACTTCGGCACGGTAGCTCGTACTGCCACGGGCAAGATCTCGGGCAAGATCAAGGGCATCTCGCTCGGTGCCGGCGCACTCCGAAAGACTGCGTCGGTTTCTACCGCCAACGTAGAGGTGGGCGAAGACAACAAGCTCACCCCGGCGCTGCCTGTTACCTTCACTCTCGAGTCCTCGCTGGCTCAGTGGACCGGTGCGAGCCCGCTCTTCGAACTCACGAAGAATGTGGTGTTGGTCGACAAGCTCCCCGCCCAGTCAACGTGGGATACGTCTGCCGCTGATTTCATTACCTCAACCGGTATTACGCTGACCCAGGCTGATTCTTGCCCTGTGCTCGGAAGCTTTGAAGGCGATGCGTTCGTTGGCCAGTACTGCGTCAACGGCCAGACCCTGATGGTCAACATCGGCAAGGACAAAGCAACTAAGGCTGTCGTTCAGGCGAAGGCCCTGATCACTACCGTCCAGGGGCTTCCTAAGGGATCTACCTCGGTGGTAGACGCTTCAGCGTTCGATCTTGCAAACGTTGTTACCGCAGACTTCGGCGCGAACGGCGGCGCAGGCCGGTCGACCACGCATACCAACTTGGTTGTGCTGCCCGACGGTTCCGAGGGCTACCGTGATGAGAAGGCTTTCAGTAAAAAGAGCCCGGCTCAGACGCTGAACGCAAAGGCCGGAGAGTCGATCGAGGTTCCGTTCGACTTCACGGTGGGTGCTGGCAACGGCATCGATATGCGCGCGAGCACGATCGTAGATTACGTTGATGCCTCGCTGTTTGAATTGGGTGATCTGGCTGCTCTTCCCATTTCGGGCAAGTACGGTAACACCGCGCTGAACCAGTCTCACTTCTCGCTGGCGCAAGACGCCGACGGTAATCTGCTGGTCACGCTGAGCGACGCCGGTAAGACGGTCGTGGACAACCAGGGCGTATCGAAAACCTTCACGATGCGGCTTGTTCTCACGACGAAGCCGTTTGACGGCAAAGAAACGATGGCGCTGAAGAACAAGGCGACCTTGTTTGGTGCCGATGGCACGCCGCTCTACTGGAGCGAGACCACAGCGGATGCCACGTCGTATGGCACCGAGGCAGAGGTTCGCAAGAGCCTCATCGACCCCAACACGGGTGACTCCGTTGAGACACTTGATGCAGTCGTCGACGCCGAGGGCAACCTGGTGCAGAACGTCTACTCCTACCGGGTCGAGTTCATTCCTCACGGTGGCTTCGACAACGTAGCAATTAGTGACGTTGAAGATGTGCTGCCGGCAGAAACCAGCTTCGTGGGATTCGTGACGGCTGAGAACGCCGCGACGGCGAAGAACCCCGTCGCTGGGCCGATCTCGCTCAACGGCAATATTGAAGCCACCTACACCGAAGGTGTGGTCAAGCTGGTGCAGAAGCCTGGCACGAAGCTTCAGGCAGGCAAACCGATTGAGGCTTACTTTGCGGTCAAGGTGAACGATAAAACCGCGGCACCGGTGATTAACCGCATCGGTAACGAGACCGAAGCCACCATCGTTCCCGTAGCGAGCTTCAACCTGTCTAAGACCGTGGTCGGGGCACAGCAGAAGAACACCGCTGTCCCCACGACTGTTGATGTCACTGCCACCTGGAATGAAGCAGACGAGTCTGTATCACGGGTCATCACGGTTCCCACCGACGGCTCTGCAACACCGTTTGGCATCAACCTGCCTTTGGGCACTGAGGTCACGCTGACCGAAGCGCCACTTGTCGACGCAAACGGCATCGCGTGGGGTGCGCCCACGTGGTCAGGTACGGGCGTTACCGCGAATGATCAGGGCGCAGCCACGATCACCATCGGTGAGGCCGACAATGCTGGCGTGAAGCTTGAAAACCATGCCGGTAACGCGTTCGGCAGTGCCAAGATCGAGAAGAAGCTCGAAGGCGGCGCGGCTGCTCTGGTTGAGGCAGACCAGGAGTACGTGGTCACCGCAACGATTGACGCAGGTGACGCACAGACCACTCGCGCGGTCAACGTGCGCGCTGGCGAGCCGGTGCCGATGGACAACCTTCCGGTAGGCGCAACAGTCACCTTTTCAGAAGTGAAGCCCGTCGATACCGACGCGCTGACCTGGGCTACTCCGGTTATTTCTCCCGAGAGCATCACGATCGAATCGGTACAAGATGAGATTCCCACCATCACGGTGACGAACTCGGTTGAGCGCACCGTCGGTACCTTCAGCCTCACGAAGACTGTTGCAGGTGAAGAGGCTGCTAACTCGGCCGTCCCTGAGTCGGTCGAGGTGACGGCTACTTGGGAACAGGACGGAACTCCTGGCTCCAAGGTGCTCAAAGTGCCCACCGACGGTACCCCCGTTGCTCTGGGTGAGAAGCTGCTGATCGGCACGAAGGTGACGCTCACCGAAACCGCGATTGCGGATGGTTCGGGCATTGCTTGGGCCGCTCCCTCTTGGGGCGGCACCGGTGTGAAGATTGAAGCTAACGGCGACGTCACCGCGACCATCGGTCACGATGCCGCCGCTCAGGTCACGCTCACCAACCACGCCGCCACCTCCACGGGTGGCATCAGCTTCATTAAGCAGCTGACCGGCGACGCGGTTGACGCGGTGCCCGCAGACACTGAGTTCAAGGTGCGCGCATCGTGGGATGCCGGTAAGGGTGTCGAGTCCAAGGACCTGACGATCAACACGGTAACCCCCACCCCGCTGGGTGAGGAACTGCCCGCGGGCACGGTTGTGACACTGACCGAGCTTGAGCGCCCCGAGATTGCCGGTGTCGACTGGGGTTCCATCGTGTTCTCTGGCGAACAGGTCACGCCCGTTGACGGCGAATCTGCTCAGATCTTCGTGTCTGATCAGCAGGGCACGACTGAACTGCTGACCGTGACGAACGAGGCGACCTGGTCACCTGGTACGTTCACGATCTCAAAGCAGATCGAGGGCATCGCTCTTGACCAGGCCGAGGTACCCGCGACGGTAACGGTGCAGGCGACCTGGACCGACGGCGCTGACGCGAAGTCGAGGGACATCGAGATTCCCACCGACGGCACCCCGGTTCCGTTCGGCGAGAACCTGGCCTACGGCACGCAGGTTGTGCTCACTGAGACCGCAGTAGAAAGCTCAGCGCGTATGACCTGGGCGACACCCGTCTGGGCTGTCGGCGAGGCTGAAGCACAGCAGAACACTTCTGCTGAGGTCATCATCGGTGCCGCGACCGACACTCAGGTGACGCTCACGAACACCGCCATCGCTACGCTCGGCGAGCTGTCAGTATCGAAGCTCCTGACCGGTTCGGGCACCGCCGAGGTTCCTGCAGATGCAGAGTTCCCGGTGAAGGCAACCTGGAGCGACCTCTCGGGCGCTGTGCAGGAGCGTGACCTCACGGTCACGACGAGCACTCCCGCGGTGATCACCGAGCTGCCCCTCGGCACCGAAGTCTCGCTCAGCGAGGGTGATCTCCCTGATTCCGCAACAGCCAAGTGGCTCTCAGCCGCATGGTCGAGCGAAAACGATGCCGTGAAGGTTGCGGCAGACGGAATCGCAGCTACGGTGACGGTGACCGGCGATGCCGGCGTCTCAGCCGCAGTGGCGCTCACCAACGAGTACGAGACCGGTATTACTCCCGATCCCGAGGATTCGAACGAGTCCATCGCGCCGATCGATGAGACCACGGACCCTAAGGATCCCAAGCAGGATCCGAAGCAGGGCTCGAACGGCTCGACGGAGGCTCCCAAGCAGGGTCAGGGCAACGACCTTGCCAACACCGGCTCTGACATGCTGGCTCCGCTCGTGGGTGGCGGCATCACGCTGGTGCTGCTGGGTGCAGGCGCTGTGCTGCTGGCACGACGCGCACGCAAAACCGCGTAAGCGGTAAGCGCACGCAGAAATACATCTGTGCGGTGCAGGGCCCGGGGAAACCCGTGGCGCTGCACCGCACTTGTGCTTTAGGGTGACAAAACCGATATGACACGCGCGGGGCTATGTCACCTGCAGATTTTTCTTGGCCGGGTCTGTGGGGCTGGACAGCCGATGTAGTGTGCGCGCTGTGACGAGGCGCAAGCCGCTGAGGGAGTGCTAGCTCGTGCGATCGATGAGTAGATCGATGAGTTGGCCGGCCATGTTTACCAGGCGTGCGATCTCATTCTCGTCGCGGTCGATCCAGCGAAACTCGGGGTCACCGACGGGCACAAAGTTCTCGTGACGCTCCCACACCATCAGCGTGCGCTCGGCGCCGAGTACGTACTGCTGCCACCACACCTGGCGCAGGTAGTGGCGAGGAATGGTACGCCATACCTTGTTTGTGGTCTTGATCTCAGCGAGCTCAATCACGCCGCTCTCGCGCTGCACCACGCCGTCAGGAGTGGCAAGATGACGCAGATCTGTCTCTGCGTGGAAGAGAGCCTGGCTCGGTAGGATTCCGTAGCCCTGCTGCACCCATGCCGCAATCTCGGGCTCGCGGGCCCGCCCGTGATCGGTGAACGCGTTACCCGAGAAGCTGCTGCCATATAGCTTGGCTTGCGCGGCCGTTTCAATGGACCTGGGCGTGGAGAGCTTTGCGACGTCGGTCGCGGTGATTCCCCGGGAACGTGCGCGCATCCACGCGTCGTGATCGGTGCCATCTGTGACGATGCGGTGGGTGAGAGCGGGCGCGGGAGAAAACACTCCTCTAGTCTCCCACGTCTGCCTCACACAAACATTTGCACAACGTATGGTGGCTATTTCTAAAAAACACACAAGGTCGCACGTTGGAGTGTGTGCAGTAGTTCAGGGGTTGTTCAGTCGGCGGGTGGAGTCTAGGGGGATGAATTCCAACACACTGACACGACTTGACGGGGGAAAAGTTCGAGCGTTGGTGGTAGATGACGAAGAGTCGATTACCCAACTCGTCTCGATGGCACTCCGCTACGAAGGCTGGGACGTGCAGACCGCATCGACCGGCCAAGAAGCACTCGAAAAAATGCGCACCTTTGCGCCCGATGTCGCAGTCCTCGACATTATGCTCCCTGATTACGACGGCATGCAGTTGCTGTCACGCATTCGCTCTGATGGCGACATGTGCCCAGTACTCTTCTTGACCGCGCTTGACTCAATCGAAGACCGCGTGAACGGTCTCACAGCTGGCGGTGACGACTATGTCGTGAAGCCGTTCAGCCTCGAAGAGTTGATCGCGCGGTTGCGTGGGCTGGTGCGCCGCTCGCAGGTGACGCTCGCTGAACGACCTGACCCGGTACTGCGGGTCGGCGACCTGACGCTGAATGAAGACAGCTATGACGTGATGCGTGGGGGCGCATCCGTTGTGGTCACGAACACTGAATTTGAACTGCTGCGTTACCTGATGCGCAACCCGGGCCGAGTGCTGTCAAAGGCGCAGATTCTCGACCGCGTGTGGGCCTACGACTTCACGGGTAAGTCAACCGTGGTTGAGCTGTACATCTCGTACCTGCGCAAAAAGATTGACGCTGGCCGTGAGCCGATGTTGCACACCGTGCGCGGCGCAGGCTACATGTTGAAGCCCGTGGTGTAACTTTCTCAAAAACCGTGGTAGGGTTGTCTCTGGCCATAGACCGCCGGTAAGAATCGCAAGATTCTCATAACGTTCACGCAAGTGAAGACCAGCGCAGGTGCGAGACCTCCTTGAGTGAGGGATGCAAATCCCAAGCAGAGTGAAGCTCCGTGCGTGCGCGCCGGAGCTTTTTTGTATTTTACGGGGTAACCCGCGCAGAATCGCTTCGAGCGGCACGGCCCCCATACGGCAATCGCCGTCTGGGCTACGACAAGCTAGGGAGCGCCATGGCTACAAAGGACGCTACGGTTTCCGATCTTCAGCGCAAGTTTGAAGAGTCGAACGCCGTTCTGCTGACTGAGTACCGCGGTCTCACTGTTGCACAGTTGCGGACTCTCCGTAACAGCATCCGTGAGCACGCGACGTACGCCGTGGCGAAGAACACGCTAACCAAGATTGCGGCAAACAACGCCGGAATCACCGCATTCGATGACGAGCTCGCCGGTCCTTCGGCTCTCGCCTTCGTTCACGGTGACACCGTTGCTGTCGCAAAGGCTATGCGTGACTTCGCCAAGGCAAACCCTCTTCTGGTAGTAAAGGCGGGCTATTTCGATGGCAACGCTCTTACCGCCGCTGAGGTAGGCAAGCTTGCCGATCTCGAGAGCCGCGAGGTGCTGTTGGCTAAGGCCGCTGGCGTCATGCAGGCCGCTCTGGTCGGTGCAGCACAGCTGTTCGCCGCCCTGCCCGCTAAGGCCGCTCGCGGCTTCGGCGCGCTGCAGGAGAAGCAGGACGCGTAAAGACTCGGCTCTTGCCGATCGGTACACAAAAACCCGCCCGTGATGCGCAAGTATCCGGGTAACAATCAAGGAGAAATACAATGGCTAAGCTTTCGACTGAAGAGCTTCTCGCACAGTTCAAGGAGCTCACCCTCATCGAGCTCTCAGAGTTCGTAAAGGCCTTCGAGGAGACCTTCGACGTATCGGCTGCTGCTCCCGTTGCTGTTGCAGCTGCTGCTGCTCCGGCTGCTGAGGCTGCTGAAGAAAAGACCGAGTTCGACGTGATCCTCGACACCGTTGGTGACAAGAAGATCCAGGTCATCAAGGTTGTTCGCGAGATCACCGGCCTGGGCCTGGGCGAGGCTAAGGCTCTCGTTGAGGCTGCACCCAAGAACGTGCTCGAGGGCGCGAACAAGGATGCTGCTGAGGACGCAAAGAAGAAGCTCGAAGAGGCTGGCGCTGGCGTAAAGCTCGGCTAAGTTTTTTCGCTTCTGCGAATTTCGGGGCGGGGTCACCTTCGGGTGGCCTCGCCCTTTCGCGTTCCCAGAAACTTGCGCGCGCATCACACAGCGACGTGAGATGCGGCTACCCTAAGAAAGTATGTCGGCCGCGGTGATCCGGCACTCACAAGGCACCTGGGATCGCGGCTGCTGAAAGGATTACTGTGGCTCTCATCTCCCTGGTACTCAGACACGCAAAACGGTACTGGGTGTTCATTTTGCTGGTGTTCGTGCTGCAGCTCGCCGCGACCATCGCCGCGCTGCTGCTGCCCAGCCTGAACGCACAGATCATCGATGACGGTATTGCCCAGGGCGACACTGAGTTCATCTGGAAGACCGGCGGGGTGATGCTCGCGGTCTCGCTCGCGCAGGTGCTCGCGGCCGTGGCCGCCGTGTATTTCGGCGCTAGAGCCGCAATGGGCATTGGGCGCGACCTGCGCCGCGAGGTCTACCGCAAGGTTGATTCGCTCTCGACGCTCGAGGCCACCAAGTTTGGCGCGGGCACCCTGATCACGCGTGGCACCAACGATGTGCAGCAGGTGCAGATGCTCGTACTCATGACCTGCAACTTCATGGTCACCGCGCCGATCATGGCGATCGGCGGCATCATTATGGCCCTGCGTGAAGACGCCGGCCTCTCGTGGCTCGTGTGGGCATCGGTGGCGATGCTCGCCGTCATCGTGAGCTTTCTGGTGTGGCTGCTGCTGCCCCTGTTCCGTAAGATGCAAGATCGCGTTGACGACATTAATGGCGTGCTGCGCGAACAGATTATGGGCATCAGGGTGGTACGCGCGTTTGTGCGCGAGCATTTCGAGCAGGATCGCTACGAGGTCGCCAACCGCGGCATCACCGAAGTGTCGGTGAAGGTGGGCAACATCTTTGTGCTCATGTTTCCCGTCATCATGATGGTGCTGCACATGGCCACCGCCGCCGTGCTGTGGTTCGGCGGGCACCGAGTCGACTCGGGCCAGATGGACGTTGGCTCACTGACCGCGTTCCTGCAGTACCTGCTGCAGATCCTCATGGCCGTCATGATGGGTGTGTTCATGACCATGATGATTCCGCGCGCCGTCGTGTGCTCGGAACGTATTCGCGAGCTGCTCGATACCCGCTCCACCCTGCAGTTCACCGATGAGGCCACGCTGCCGACTCCGGCGCACGGTCGCGTGGAATTCTCGGGTGTCACCTTCGGATTCCCCGGCGCCGAAGAGCCTGTGGTGCGCGACATCAACTTTGTGGCCGAGCCCGGGCAGACCACCGCCATTATTGGTTCCACCGGCGCTGGGAAGACCGTGCTGCTGAACCTGCTGCTGCGCCTCTATGATGCGCAGTCGGGGGCGATCACCATCGACGGTGCCCCCGTTCATGAGCTCACGCGCGCGCAGCTGGCCGGTTCGGTCAGGCTCGTGCCACAGCGGCCCTACCTTTTCTCGGGCACGATTGCGTCGAACCTCAGGTTCGGTCGCGAGCGCGCAACTGACGCAGAGCTGTGGGAAGCGCTACGGGTGGCCCAGGGCGACGACTTCGTGCGCGACAAAGAGCTGGGGCTCGAAGAGCCCGTCTCCCAGGGCGGCACGAGCGTCTCTGGCGGCCAGCGGCAGCGACTCTCCATCGCGCGGGCGCTCGTCGCAAAACCCCGCGTGTATCTGTTCGATGATTCGTTCTCGGCGCTCGATGTGGCGACCGACGCGCGATTGCGCGCAGCGCTCCCCGAAGCCACCGCAGGCGCGACCGTGATCGTCGTCGCGCAGCGCGTATCTACGATCGTTGACGCCGATCAAATTTTGGTGATTGAAGCTGGCGAGATCGTGGGCCGTGGCACCCACCGCGAACTACTCGAATCGAACGAGGTGTATCGAGAAATCGTGCACTCCCAGATGTCTGAGGCGGAGGCAGCGTAATGGCAACACCAGACACCGCAGACATTGAACTGCCCGATGACTACGAACCAGACAACAATGACTGGGGCGGCCAGCCCACCAAAAAGGCCAAGCACTTTTGGCCCTCTGCGAAACGACTCATGGGGCTGATCGCACCCGAAAAATGGTTGTTCTCGTTTGTTGTGCTGCTCGTGGTGGGGTCGGTGGCGCTCACCGTGATTGCTCCGAAGCTGCTCGGCCAAGCGATGGATGTCATTTTCAATGGCATCTTGGGCAAGCAGCTGCCCGCGGGGGTGCCCATCGAGGCGCTGATCGAGGGGGCGCGGGCCGAGGGCAATAGTCAGTATGCTGACATGCTCGCCGGCGCCAATGTGGTGCCAGGCGAAGGCATCGACTTCGGTCACCTGTCGCGACTCATTCTGGCGGTGCTGGCCCTGTACCTGGTGGCCTCAGCGCTGATGTGGTGGCAGGGCTACGTGCTCAACCAGCTCGTCATGCGGGTGGTCTACAACCTGCGCCGCGATATCGAAGAGAAAATCAATCGCCTGCCGCTGGGCTACTTCGATAGCCGCCAGCGAGGCGATGTGCTGTCGCGCGTCACCAACGATGTCGACAACATTCAGCAGGCGCTGCAGCAGGCCTTCTCGCAACTGGTGCAGTCGCTGCTCACGGTCATCGGTATCACCGCGATGATGTTCTTGGTGTCGTGGCAGCTCGCGCTCATCGCGCTGATTGCGCTACCGCTGTCGGGCATCATCGCCGGAGTGGTGGGCGTGCGCGCGCAAAAGCTGTTCGTGGCGCAGTGGAAGAACACGGGCGATCTGAATGGGCACATCGAAGAGTCGTTCACCGGGCACGAACTGGTGCGCATCTTTAACCGTGACGTTGAGATGACGGCCGAGTTCGATCGTCGCAACGAGGGCCTGTTCGAGGCCTCATATAAGGCGCAGGCGCTGTCAGGCACCATCATGCCGGCGATGCAGTTCGTGCAGTACCTCAGCTACGTGCTGATCGCGGTGGTGGGTGCGCTGCGCGTGACTGCGGGCCAGATGACCCTCGGTGACGTCACTGCGTTCATCCAGTACTCCCGCGAATTCTCGCAACCCGTGGGCGAGATGGCGGGCATGGCGAACATGCTGCAATCGGGTGTGGCCTCGGCTGAGCGCACGTTCGAATTGCTCGATGCCGATGAACAAGATCCGGATCAAGCCAACGAGCACCTGCCCGAGCGAGCCGACGGCCACGTCGTGTTCGAGGGCGTCTCGTTCAGTTATGACCCGGCGCAGCCGCTCATCTCAGACCTGTCATTGGAAGCGCGCCCCGGGCACACCGTCGCCATTGTGGGGCCGACCGGGGCGGGCAAGACCACGCTCGTGAACCTGGTGATGCGGTTCTACGAGCTTGATGCGGGCCGCATCTTGCTCGATGACGTTGATATCACGCAGCTCAGCCGAGCCGAACTGCGCGGTCACGTGGGGATGGTGTTGCAGGATGCGTGGCTGTTCGAAGGCACGATCCGCGAGAACATTCGCTACGGACGGCTCGACGCGAGCGACGAAGAGGTGGTGGCGGCCGCGCAGGCCACCATGGTTGATCGTTTCGTGCGCCAGCTGCCCGAGGGCTACGACACCGTGATCACCGAGAACGCTTCGGCAATGTCTGCGGGTGAACGTCAGCTCCTCACCATCGCACGCGCATTTATTGCGAACCCATCGCTGCTGATCCTCGACGAAGCCACCTCCTCGGTTGACACCCGCACCGAGGTGCTGGTGCAGCAGGCAATGCAGGCGCTGCGCGCCGATCGCACCTCGTTTGTGATTGCGCACCGGCTCTCGACGATTCGTGATGCCGACACCATCTTGATGATGGAGGCGGGGCGCATCGTCGAGCAGGGGTCGCACGATGCACTGATTGCGCGCCGCGGCCCCTACTATGAGCTGTACCAGGCACAGTTCGCGGCTGGTCAAGAAGAGGAGCCCACCGCATGAGCGCAACGCACCGCTGTTTCGATGTGACCGCGATATGACTTCGGGTCAGCGAGTGCAACACCCGCTGGGTGTGGGTGATCTTGAGCCTGCTCCGGTGGATCTGCGCGAGAACGATTCGCGCAGCGCGCGCATCAAATGGTTGCTGGTGGGGCTCGTGAGTTTGGGCATCGCCCTATGGGTGCTGAACCAGAGCTTTGCCGCCGACCTTGCGGCAAGCCAGGTTCGGCGCACATTTGGGGCGGGATTCTTCGCCATCCTGGCGCTATTCGCGCTGGGGCTCAGTGCACGGCCGCAGCGCGACACCAAGTTTCAGTTGTTGAATGCGACCGTGTTGACCCGGGCCGACCGGCCTACCGCAGACTCATGGGTGCACTTTGCGCAGACGCGGGCCGCCAGTGTCCCGATGCTACTGGGCTTCGTGCTTGCCACGCTGGGCTGCCTGGGCATGGCAACGTTCGCGGGTCTCCAAGCATTCGGCGCGATCCCACTGGTGAACCCAGATGTGAGCTCAGCCGGGCCCGCCCTCGCGATGATCGCCATGGGGGCGTTCGGGGTGGCGCTGGGCTGGGTGACCTCGCTGATGATTCGCCGGCACAAACGCGCGGGCAGCGTCGGGGCGCGGCCCAGTGGTGTGGGCCTCGGTGAAACCTGCGTTACCGTGCGGGTGCCGGGGCGAGACGTTGAAATTCCCTGGCGTCAGATCAGCAGCGCGCATCTCATCGCAGCGGGCCTCGCGATGAATGGGCAGTCGATGCCCCCGATGATCAAACTGAATCTGGCCAAGGGTCCGGTCGCTGAGCGCGCGCAAATGCTGGCGCTTGACGGATATCGGGTGCCGGGCAGCGCGCTCTACACCGCGTTGCGCTGGTATCTTGCCCGGCCCGAGTCGCGGTGGGAACTGGGGCGCATCGAGGGGGAGCGGCGGCTCGAAGGCTGGCGACAGCAGGCGCTTGACCGCGAAGCCGCGGTGTAGCTGCCGGGGCGCAGTACGCCCCTGAGCATCACGGTCGTTTGGCTTTGGTGATGCGGTCGCCTACGCTGATCACAGTATGCATCAGTCGTGGTGTATTGGCGTGATCACGAGCGCAAGCAGGCGGCAGTAGAAAGAGAACTCAATGAGGGTGGGGCGCGCATTTGCGGCGTGCAGCGCGGTGATGCTCGCGCTGCTGCTTAGTATGCAGGGAACGGCATATGCGGTTTCCGAGAGCGAAGACGCGCCAGTAACGGTGACGCCAGAGGCAACAGAGGCAACAGAGGCAACAGAGGCAACAGTGCCGACAGCCACCCCTGAGCCCGACCTGCCCAGCGTCACCGGTTCGGGTCTCGGCGACGCCGTCATCGCCGCGGTCGAAGCCGGGGTGGCAAGCGAGGCAGAACTCGCTGCAGCGGTGAGTGTCGCGCCCCAGACTTCGGGCGGCGGATTCACCTACGACGGTGAGGGCCGCCTGCTGGTGACCGTGCTGATCGACCCGGCGGCTGGTGACCCGGCAACGCTCATCAGGCCGCACGCCGTGCTCGAGGCGGCACTCGATCCGATCCCCGGCGCGATGGCATGGGTCGCCCCGGCGCACCTTGACGAGCTCGCAGCGACCGCTGGGGTGACCAGCGTGATCCCCGCGCTCGCCCCAATTCACGCGAGCGGCCACAGATCACGCCCGGCACGCCCGCTGACTGCGACGCCTGACGCGCCGGCTCCTGAAGCGCTGGCTCCTGAAGTACCGACGTCTGACGCGCCGACGGCGGCATCGACCACATCGTGCGCGCCCGTGCCGATCGAGGCAGACGGCCCGCTCGACAGCGCTGAAGCCCGCGCCCGGTTCGGCGTTGACGGCACGGGCGTGACCATCGGGGTGATCTCTGACTCGTTCCACAGCACTGAGTACCCCACATCATGGGACGACGACGTTGCTGCAGGCGCACTGCCGGGCCCGGGCAATCCGTGCGGGCGCACGACCCCGGTCACCGTGGTCGCGCACACCCGCACCGCCACCGATGAAGGCCGGGCGATGGCGCAGCTCGTGCACGGCGTCGCCCCCGGAGCCACGCTGCTCTTTGCCGACTCGGGCAACACCGAATTCGAGATGGCCGACCACATTCGCAAGCTTGCTGAGGCCGGCGCAGACATCATCGTCGACGATATTACGTACCTGACCGAGGCGTACTACCAGCGGGGCTTCATCTCGCAGGCCATCGAGCAGGTGCAAGCCGATTACGGCGTGCTCTACCTCACCTCTGCGGGCAACTCGAACGGCGTCGGCGATCGGGGCGCCTCGACCGGGGTGCCCGTCTCCTCGTGGCAAACGGCCCACTACCGCGAGATGCCCTGCCCCGCCTGGGTGACGCAAGGGGCCACGGGCGCCGCGCTGCCTGCGGGCAGCGACTGCCTCGATTTTGATCCGGATCCTGCTGGGCAGCAGGCCTACGATGTGCTGCAGCTAAAGGGCCACAGTGGCACCGTCGATGTGCTGCCGGTCGCGTCGATCGGGGAGCCGGTCGGCGGGTTGACCACCTCGTATGAGCTGCACCTGTATGAGTCGTGCACTACCCAGCCCCGATTGATTCGGGCGATCCCGTCGCTCGGGGGAGAACTCGCGTCAGGGCAACTGTTGTACCCGGGCCTCGCCGGCGCAGCGACGCTTGACCTGGGCAGCGAGGTTTGCCTCGTGATAGTGCGCACCGCATTTGAGGCGGGCTCCCATCCCGCCGTGTTTCTTGAGTTCTTGCGCGGGGGCGACGCGATCGCCGAGCGCCAGTTCTTAGGCGACCGCCGCCCGGGTGACGCGGCCACCGATCGGGTGGGTGCCACCGTATTTGGCCACGCGGGGGATGGCTCGGCGCTTGGCGTCGCCGCGACCGACTGGCAAGATCCCGCATATATGGCCAGCTACAGCGCGGTGGGGCCGGGCACGCTGCTGTTCGATACGGTTGACGTCGATACCTTTGACGCGGCTCCGCGACTGCCCATGCCGCTGCAGGTATCTTCGCCGAGCATCACCGCGGTTGATGGGGTGCGCACCACGTTCTACGGTGAGAACGACGGGGAGGACTACCGGTTCTACGGTACTTCTGCGGCCGCGCCACTGGCCGCGGCCGTCGCCGCACTGGGGAAGGAATTCGCGCCGGGCCTCACCGGGCAGGAGCTGGGTGACGCACTCGCCTCGACCGCCCGCGGCACCGCAGCCGGGGGCCCAGAAAACCCGTATGCCGAGGCCGGGTTTGCCGATGAGTTCGTGTTGGGGGCGGGGCTGGTCAGTGCCACACGGCTCATCGAATCGTTTACTGATCCAGTGGAGGCGCCGACGGCGCCCACCGGGCTGCGGCTCGCAGCCGTCACAGATGCCTCACTCGCGTTTAGTTGGGGGCAGGTGGCACACGCCGCTGGGTTGACCGTCGAACTCTACGACGGCGAGATCGCCGAGGATAACCAGCTCGAGGCGGTCGGACTGGATGTCACCGCGACCTCATACCGGGCCGAGGGGCTCGACCCCAACCATGAATACAGCCTGTTGGTGACTGCGGTGGGGGAGACGGGCGACGCTGCCACGGCACAACTCGCGGTGTACACATTGGCGACGGCCCCGTCAGACCTCGCGGTTGATCACACGGGGGAGCGCGCACTATCGGTGAGCTGGCGCGAGGATTCAGCACCCGATCACTACCTCGTGCGCGTGGTGCCCGTGGTCGCGGGGGCAATCACCAATAGCGATGACGCACCTCCAGTACCCGAGGCCGAAGCAGCAGGGTGCATCGTGCCCGTGGAACTGGAGTCGGGTTCGACACGTTTCACGTGTAACGGACTCATCGCTGATACTCCGTACGCGATCACCGTCGAAGCGATCAACGATGCCGACCAGGCGTCGAGCGCCACCGTTCAGGCACGAACAACGAGCGCAACGCAGGCACCCCACTCCGGCGCGCACCCTGACGCACTGCCCAATGCCACGCCGGGGGAAACGCCGCTCGCGGTGAGCGGCGGCGCAAGTCTTACCCGGTGGTATCTCGGCGGGGCAGGGCTGCTTGTGCTCGGAGCGGGCGTGATCGTGTTCGCGCGGCGACGCGCACGCAAAAACACGCCCGACGAACCTGCTTCAGGCGACGCCACGAGCGCAAAACCGGGGTCGAATTCGCGCTAGCGAAATCTTCCGCTAAGCTAGAAGCGCCCCCCATGTGGCGGTATCTCGGTCAACTCCCCCAGGACGGAAACGTAGCAAGGGTCGCCGGGCTCTACCGGGTGCATGGGGGGTATTTTTGTGCCCAAAAGTATGCCGACTTTTTATCCAGGTGTTGTTGACTGGGAATAAACTTCAGGTTTGTTTTTCTCCCAGCCCCCTCTAATATCGATTACTGGGGGCATCGGTAGGTTCTACGTACATACGCAGAATGCTGCTTGTTTGGTGTCCCCCAAGGGGAACAAACGAGGGGGAACTCGTGGACGCTGAACGGCAGCATTTAAAACACCGTAGAAAAGGCCAGCGAATCGCTGGCATCGGTGCTGTATCGCTGAGCGCGGCAATGGTCGCCAGCTCACTGATCGCACCTGCAGCATTCGCTGATGATAAGACGACCACTGCGGTTTCAGCAGCACACGGTCACGCTCTGGGGCTTGACGCTCTCGGACTTGACGTGCTCGGCGCAGCTGACACTCTGAGCGAATATCCTGACGCCGTAGGACCCGACAAGAGCGCATTGGACCTGGCTCTGCTCGGTCTGGTGAACGTCGACCTCGGTGCAGTTAACCTGCCCCTCATCGGAGACGGCACGAACGGTGGGCTTCTGAACCTCGGCGACCTGGGCGCACTGTCCAGCTACGCCGAGTCACCCTCGAAGACGCGCTCAACCGCATCTTCAGGGCTCGTTACGGCCGATGGCGCAATCGACCTCGGGGCTGGCGAAGACGCAACGTTCGACAAAGCGAAAATTGATCTGAGTGGCCTGCTGCGGCAGTTGCTCGGCGATACCATTGTCGACACGGTGCTCAACGAAGCTTCGTTGAGCGTTGGCGCAGTTGCTTCACACGTTGAGGCTGACCCGGCAACTCTTCCCCAGGCAGGCAGCGAATACATGCTGACCGGTCTGGGTCTTGACGTACACAGCCCGCTCGTTGGCGGTCTCGTCGACACGGTAGACAGCACCGTCGCGGGAGTTCTGGCTCCCGTTGAGGCGCTGATTGGCCCCGGCGGCGGCATCGAAACGCTCGTGGGCGGCCTGCTCTCAGCGATCGGCGCACTGCCGCTGGTGGACGCAAGCCTGAACAACCTGTCGCTCGACACGACACCGCTGACCGATGAAGTTCGCCGCGTACTGCTGCAGACGCCGGTGGAGAACGCTGAAGGCAGCGTCAGCGTCGACCTCAGCACGGGCACGATCCACGTTGACCTCGATGAACTGGTTGTTGACAGCCAGGGTGCAACGAGCCTCAGCACGTTGGATCCGAATACTGAGGTACTCGACGACGCCACGATCAACGCCATTCTTGATGGCGCTACCGACGCACTGACCGGAGCCGGCGAGAACGCGCTGATCTCCAAGGTCGTCGACATCGTGACCACGGGTATCTACAACCTCGAGTTCAAGCTCGACATCCAGGTGTCGGTTGGCTTGCCTCTCGTGGGTAACCTTGTCAACGCCCCAGTCACGATCGATAGCACCGTGGGTGGCCTGCTCGGCATGACCGGCCACGATGCACCCGTGATCGACGTCAGCAAGATCGATATTGTCGGCATCCCGCTCGGCACGGTTCTGCAGCCGATCGTGAACCTGCTGAACGGTATCGTTACGTCAATTGGTGGCGTGCTCGAGCCCGTCATCGATGGCGTCATCGACGGCCTGCAGCCGCTTCTGATGGATCTCGTGCAGCCCATCGTGACGTCTGTGGTCGGCGGTGCACTCGAGCCCGTACTAAACCAGCTCGTTGCGGTCACGATTAATGAGCAGCCCGCCGAAGGCGACTTTGGCCCCGGCAGCTTCACGGTGCGCGCGCTGAGCGTGTCGGTACTTCCTGGCGCGAACGCAGTCAACCTCGATCTCGCTTCGTCGACGATCAAGGCAGAGCCCGCAGTTGTTGCTCTCGTTGCTGACCCGAGCAGTGTGGAACAGGGCGGCACCGTCGCGCTGACCGCCACTGGCTTTGAACCTGGCGAAGAAGTGACGATCACGGGTGCAGGCGCACCTCTCACCGCAACGGCTGGCGCTGACGGCACGGCCACCTTCTCGTGGGACGTACCTGCAGATCAGGCTGTTGGCGCGGTCACCCTGACCGCAACCGGTGGCACATACAACCTGGCCGCTAGCACTGACGTCACGGTAACCGAGGTCGTAGACCCTGGTGCAGACGCTCTTGCTGCTACTGATGCAGACGCTACTGCTGATGCAAACGTGAATGCTTCGGCTTCGGCGTCAGCTTCGGCTAACGCTGATGACCAGAGCAACGCTGGTGCGCAGGTAGCGGCTCAGGCTGCTGCTCTTGCAGACGCATCCACGACGGCTACGGCTGCGGCAAACGCAGACGCTTCGGCTGCTGCTGAATCGGCAGCAACCGCTGATGCTTCATCGGCTGCTTCGGCAGACGCCACGGTTGATGCGAACGCTGCAGCTATTGCTGCTGCGACCGCTTCGGCTGACTCGACCGCTGACTCGGCTTCGGCCGCTGACGCTGATGCAGCTGCGAACGCAGATGCCGCTGCTGCAGCCGCAGTTGCTGCTGATGCAACCTCGTCAAGCACGGCTTCGGCCGACGCTGCGGCTGACGCAGATGTTGATGCTGATGCAAACGTGAACGCTTCGGCTTCAGCTGCTGCTTCGGCAAACGCTGATGATCAGAGCAACGCTGGTGCACAGGTAGCGGCTCAGGCTGCTGCTCTCGCAGACGCGACCACGACGGCTTCGGCTGCGACGAACGGTGACGCAACGGCAGCGGCTCAGGCTGCGGCTACGGCTGATGCTTCGTCAGACGCTTCGGGTGATGTCTCGACTGACGTGACTGCTGCGGCTACGGCTGCTGCAACTGGTTCGGCTGATTCGACGGCTTCGGCGAACGCTGCTGCTTCGGCTACGGCTGAGGCAAACGCTGCCGCTTCGGCTGCGGTTGCTGCTGACGCTGATGCTTCGACGACGGCTTCGGCTGACGCTGCTGCTGACGCCAACGGCGCCGCTGATGTTGATCCGGTTGTAGACGCTACGGCTGATGCAAACGTGAACGCTTCGGCTTCGGCGTCGGCGTCGGCGTCGGCTAACGCTGATGACGACAGCAACGCTGGTGCACAGGTAGCGGCTCAGGCTGCTGCTCTTGCAGATGCGACCACGACGGCTACGGCTGCGGCAAATGCAGACGCTTCGGCTGCTGCTGAATCGGCAGCAACGGCTGACGCTTCATCGGCTGCTTCGGCAGACGCCACGGTTGACGCGAACGCTTCAGCAGTTGCTGCCGCAACCGCTACGGCTGACTCGACCGCTGATTCGGCTTCGGCCGCTGACGCAACCGCTGCAGCTAACGCTGATGCTTCGGCAGCAGCTGCGGTCGCTGCTGATGCTGATTCATCGACGACGGCTTCGGCTGACGCTGCAGCTGACGCCAACGGCGCCGCTGATGTCGATCCGGTTGCTGCTGACGCGAACGTGAACGCTTCGGCTTCGGCCGCTGCTTCGGCGAACGCAGATGACGACAGCAACGCTGGTGCACAGGTAGCGGCTCAGGCTGCTGCTCTTGCAGACGCAACCACGACGGCTTCGGCTGCGGCAGAGAGCAACGCAACTGCTGCAGCTTCGGCTGCGGCTGAGGCTGACGCTTCGGCTACGGCTTCTGCTGATGTTTCGGCTGATGTGACTGCTGCGGCTACGGCTGCTGCAACTGGTTCGGCTGATTCGACGGCTTCGGCGAACGCTGCTGCTTCGGCTACGGCTGAGGCAAACGCTGCCGCTTCGGCTGCGGTTGCTGCTGACGCTGATGCTTCGACGACGGCTTCGGCTGACGCTGCTGCTGACGCCAACGGCGCCGCTGATGTTGATCCGGTTGTAGACGCTACGGCTGATGCAAACGTGAACGCTTCGGCTTCGGCGTCGGCGTCGGCGTCGGCTAACGCTGATGACGACAGCAACGCTGGTGCACAGGTAGCGGCTCAGGCTGCTGCTCTTGCAGATGCGACCACGACGGCTACGGCTGCGGCAAATGCAGACGCTTCGGCTGCTGCTGAATCGGCAGCAACGGCTGACGCTTCATCGGCTGCTTCGGCAGACGCCACGGTTGACGCGAACGCTGCAGCTATTGCTGCCGCAACCGCTTCGGCTGACTCGACCGCTGACTCGGCTTCGGCCGCACAAGCGTCCGCTGCAGCTAACGCGAACGCTTCGGCAGCAGCTGCTGTTGCTGCTGATGCAACCTCGTCAAACGACGCATCGACCGACGCTGCAGCTGACGCCAACGGCGCCGCTGTTGAGGGCGATGCAAAGGCTGAAACCAGTGCAGACGCTGACGCGAAGGCAGATGCCAAGGCAGACGCTAAGTCTGATGACAAGGCTGACACTGGTGCAAACGCTGACGCCAAGGCAAGCGCATCGGCTAACGCCGCTGCGTCTGCCAACGCTAACGCTGCTGCAAACGCAAACGGTGCGAAGAGCCCGCTTGCTGCTACCGGTGGCAACGAAATGCCCGCTTGGGTATTTGGTGGCATCGCGTTGATGCTCCTTGCTGGTGCGAGCCTGATGGTGGTTACCCGCCTCAAGCGCCGTACCTCAGCGCGAGCAGATCACTAATAAGTGACGGGGAGGGATATGGCGTGAACGCCATATCCCTCCTTTCTCGAAATACATCATGACGTTGTGTGCTGCCCAAGATAGATTCTTGGGCAGCACACTTCGTTAATCGAGGAGAACAACTCAATGGCTGAACCTCAGCTCAAGCGCAGGCCACTCGTCGTACGCGGCGCTCTCGCCGCAGCTACGCTTTTTGTCGCGTGGCACATTTTTGCGTCGTTTCTCTGGATCGCACCGTACTCGCCGCTGCGAGAGGTCATCCCCGGAAACGCGCTCACAAATTACATGATTCCCATGTTTGGGCAGTCCTGGAGCGTCTTCGCCCCAGAGCCGATTAACGGCGACTACCGCATTCAGGTGCGCGCTGTAGTGGAAGAAGACGGCACCGAGCGTGAGACCGAATGGGTCGATGCTACCGAGGTCGAGCTCTCCATGATCCAGTACAACCTGTTCCCGCCCCGCGCCGGTATCGGCGCCGTCGAGGTTGCAAGCCAGCTCAAGGGCTCCTTCGACAAACTCACCGCCGATCACAAAGTGATTGCCGGTCTCAACTACTTCGAAGACGGTTGGGACGACCGTCTCGCTGAAAAAATGAAGTCATACGGTAACCCCGAGCTCGTCGACGCGTTTGTTGAGAAAGAACAGCAGACGCTCGCCTACGCCACTCAGGTGGCCTACGCCATGTGGGGCGAAGATAACGTCGTGCGGGTGCAGTACCACGTCACCCGCCAGAACGTCATCCCGTTCGGCGAGCGACACAACCCCGAAGCGGTACGACCGGGGTTGCAAAACGTTGACACTGGATGGCGCGGCACCGTGGTCCTTCCGGGTCAAAGCACCAAGGCCTTCTCTGACGTGTTCAAGAAACAACACGACAAAATCATGCCGAACGGAGACGCCTCGTGAGCAACCGTAGTAATCAGGGGTCTGTCTTCGGCACGATCGGTAACTTCATCAAGATCCTCGCGACACGGCTCGCAGGGATCTTCGGTGCAACCTTCGTCACCGGTCTGAACTTCTTTGAGACCTGGATGCTTGAATCGCGCAAGGCTCGATACGGCATTTCGGTGACCCGCATGCTCATGGGGCTGTCGGCCCTTGGGCTGCTGCTTTCGAACTTCTCCACGCGACTGTACAGTTTTGCGTCGGGCTCAGTGTGGAACGGCGAGGTGGTCGAGGCGAACAGCGATTTCGCGAAGACCTGGATCTTCAGCGCATTCCACCACGCCATCACCAACGACGCGGTCTTCACCGTGCTCTACCTGCTGCTCATGGTGTTGGCCGTTATTGTCGTGATCGGCTGGCGCACGCGCATCGTCATGCCCGTGTTCTGGGTGATGTGGATCTCGTTCATCGAGTCCAATGACATGCTCGGCGATCAGGGCGACAACATGTTCCGCATCGCCATGCTCATCATGCTGTTCATGGACACCTCGTCACGCTGGTCACTTGACGCGCGCAGGCGGGCACGCCGCGCAGAGCGACCCGCTGACGCACCGATCACGCAGATCACCAACCTCGTGCATAACTTTGGACTCGTCGCGCTCACAGCGCAGGTATCTTTTGTCTACGCATCAGGCGGCCTCTACAAGGCTGGCGGTAGCCCGTGGTCAGGCGGCTACGCGGTCTACAACCCGTTGCAGACTGAACGCTTTGGCACGTGGCCGATCCTGTCTGACTTCGTGACGAGCTGGGGGCCGGGCGTCGCGATCATCTCGTGGGGCTCGATCATCTTGCAGATCGCATTCTTGTTCATGCTGCTAACCCGCCCCACGCGAGTGATCGGTCTCCTCGGCATTCTGAGCTTCCACATTGGTATTGGCGTACTCATGGGGCTGCCGTGGTTCTCGCTCACCATGATCGCGATTGATTCGATCTTCATTCGCGACCGCACCTGGAGCGCGATGGCCACGGGGCTGAAGGAAATGGGTCAGCAAGCGGCGCATCCCGAAGCTGAGCCAGCTCGGGCCACGGCTCAGGCGGCTGCTGAACCAGCTGCTGAATCCGGATCAGCGACGGTTCCCCAGCCCGTGGGAGACCGCGCGTAAGCGTCGTATAACCCAGGCCTCAGCCAGGTCTTTCGCAATGGTGTCAAACGACCCGGTACCCGAGTTCTTCTCGCGATACCGGGTCGTTTGCTGTCTGCAGGGCGCCGCCAAGCAAGCGGGTGAGCGTGTGACGCTCGAGCTCTTCGGTACGATCGAAGTATGAATTCCTCTTCGGGCGCAGCCGTCGTTGGAGCAGGGCCCAACGGGCTTGCTGCCGCAGTTACTCTCGCACGCGCGGGGGTGCCGGTCACGGTCTACGAAGCCGCCGAAACCATCGGCGGCGGCACCCGCACGAAAGAGGTCGTAGAGCCTGGCGTGCTGCACGACGTTTGTGCCGCGATCCATCCGACCGCGATCGCGACCGGCTTCTTTCAGGCGTTTGAGCTCGAAAAGCGGGTTGAATTTGTGGTGCCCGAGGCGTCATACGCGAACCCGCTCGACATAGCTGGCGGCAGCCGCGACGGCCGCGCCGCGATCGCCTACCGTGATCTCGAGCGCACCGCACACGAGCTCGGTCGCGACGGCGCCGCGTATGCGCGGGTGTATGCCCCGATTCTGCGCCGGCTTGAGGGCGCGATCGATTTCGCGTTTGGCGGCAGCATGCTGCGGTGGCCCAAGGATCCGCTGGGGGCGGCCGCGACGGGGCTCGCTACGTTTGTGCAGGGCACGCCGCTGTGGAACCTCGGGTTCAAAGAAAGTGCCGCGCCGGCCCTGATCTCGGGCGTCGCGGCGCACAGCATCGGCCGCATGCCCAACCTCGCGACCTCGGCGGTGGGGGTGATGCTCGGCGCGCTCGGGCACGCGGGTGGCTGGCCGGTGCCCGTGGGCGGGTCTCGGGTGATCACCGATGCCCTCGCTGCCGATCTGGTCGCGCACGGCGGCCGCATCGAAACGAACCACGCCATCGAAGACGTGCGCGAACTCGACGGCTTTAGCAGCGTGATGTTCGACACATCAGCGCGCGGGCTCGCCAACATCGCGGGCTCACGACTGCCAAAGCGCTACGAACGGGCGCTGCGCAAGTTTCAATACGGCGACGCCGCAACGAAGGTCGATTTCGTGCTCGATGGGCCAATCCCATGGAGCGACCCCCGCGTGGCAGAGTCGCCCACGGTGCATCTGGGGGGCTCGCGCGCCGAGACCGCCCGCGCAGAAGCCGAGGTCGCCAAGGGAAACCACCCTGATCGGCCCTATGTGCTGCTCGCGCAGCCGACGGCTTTTGATCCGGATCGAAATGCCCCCGGAGTGCACGCGGTCTGGAGCTACACCCACGTGCCTGCGGGGTCGACGGTCGATGTTGCTGAGCGCGTCATCGCCCAGATCGAGCGGTACGCTCCCGGGTTTCGCGACCGCATCACCGCCGTCAAAATGACGACCGCGGCCGAGCTCGCAAGCTACAACCGCAACTACCACGGCGGAGATTTCAGCGCCGGTGCGGTGACGCTGCCGCAGCTGCTGGCACGGCCGACGCTGTCAGCCACGCCGTGGCGCACGCCCACGAAGGGGCTGTACCTGTGCTCATCATCGACGCCTCCGGGCCCCGGTGTGCACGGGCTCTCGGGCTGGTATGCGGCGCTCGCGTCGTTGCGGGATGATTATGGACTGCCTGCCCCGCACCTGGGGCTGTGAATAAGTCCCACCGTTGTCGGTGGCCCCGGCTACCATAGAGACTGTGGTTGCCGCACTATATCGCCGTTATCGGCCAGAGTCCTTTTCCGAAATGATCGGCCAGTCTCAGGTGACTGAGCCGCTAATGACGGCGCTCCGGAACGGCCGGATCGGGCACGCTTACCTGTTTAGCGGCCCGCGCGGTTGCGGCAAGACGACGTCTGCCCGCATTCTTGCGCGCTGCCTGAACTGCGTGGAGGGTCCCACCGACACCCCCTGCAACGTGTGCCCCAGCTGTATCGAGCTCAGCCGCGATGGCGGGGGATCGCTCGACGTCGTCGAGATTGACGCCGCCAGCCACGGTGGCGTCGACGACGCGCGCGACCTGCGTGAGCGGGCGGTCTTTGCGCCGGCCCGCGACCGCTACAAGATTTTCATTATTGATGAGGCACACATGGTGACCTCGGCGGGCTTTAACGCGTTGCTCAAGATCGTGGAAGAGCCGCCGCCCCACATCAAGTTTGTGTTTGCGACGACCGAGCCCGAGAAGGTTATCGGCACGATTCGTTCGCGTACGCACCACTACCCGTTCAGGCTTATCGCGCCCGCGCCGCTCATCGACTACGTGCAGTCACTGTGCGACAGCGAAGGCGTGAAGATCGAACCCGGTGTGCTGCCCCTCGTGGTACGCGCCGGCGGCGGTTCCGCGCGCGACACCCTGTCCATTCTTGACCAGCTGATCGCCGGTTCAGAGGCCGACTTCGTGACGGCAGAGCGCGCGGCAGGGCTGCTCGGCTTCACGGGCAGTGAGCTGCTTGACGACGTGGTGACCGCGTTTGGCGCACGTGACGCGGCGGGCGCGTTCAGCGCGACCGATCGGGTGGTGCAGACCGGGCAAGATCCTCGGCGCTTCGTCGAAGACCTGCTCGAACGTCTACGCGACTTGATCGTCGTCAGCGCGACGTCGATCGAGGGCGCCGCAGCGGTGTTCCGTGGGGTGCCAGAAGATCAGCTCAGCCGCATGTTTGAGCAGGCGCAGCGCTTTGGCCCCGCTGAGCTGTCGCGCATCGCCGATGTTACGAGTGAAACTCTCGACCGCATGGTGGGCGCCACCGCGCCCCGCTTGCAGCTCGAACTGATGATCGCGCGCGCCCTGGTCGCGCTCGACGAACTGCGTGGCGCAGGGCGTGCGGCAGTGGCTTCGGGCCAGGTTGCCCCCGTGCAGCAGCAGGTGCATCAGCCCTCGGCGCAGCCGACCCAGGCAGCCCCGGCACAGATGCAGCAGCGCCAGCAGCCGGTGCCGCAGGCTCAGACTCAGGCACAGGTTCCCGCCCAGGCTCAGGCCGCTGCGCAGCAGCAGGTCCAGCTGCAGGCCCCGGCGCAAGATCCGATCTCGGCGCTTGCCTCCGCCCGCAGCGCGGCCACACAAGCTGCCGCTGCACCGGCTGTTCCGGCTCCGGCAGCTGTGCCCGCCCAGCAGGCTCCCGCCGCACCGGCAGCCGTGCCGAACGCGGCGCAGACCGCGGCCTCCATTCGTGACTTCCTGCGCGAAGAGCCCGCCGGCGCCCCTGCGCCGGCGAATAATGCGCAGCAGCAGCAGCAGCAGCAGCAGCAGCAGCAGCAGCAGCAGCAGCAGCAGCAGCAGCAGCAGCAGCAGCAGCAGCAGCAGCAGCAGCAGCAGCAGCAGCAGCAGCAGCAGCAGCAGCAGCAGCAGCAGCAGCAGCAGCAGCAGCAGCAGCAGCAGCAGCAGCAGCAGCAGCAGCAGCAGCAGCAGGCACCGGCTGCGCCTCAGGCACAGGTTGCCCCGCAACAGGCTCCTGAAGCGTCGCAGGCAGCAGCGCCTGCCCCCGCACAGCCGCAGGCACCTGCTCAGCCCGCGGCAAGCGCTCCGGCACAGCCTGCTCCGACGCAGCCGGCGCCGGCAGCCGCCTCGGCCCAGCACGATCCTTCGAAGCCGCACCCCAACGAGGGCGCAGCCAAGTTTGGGCGTTCGATTTCGGCCGTGTTGAGCGCAGAACAGATCGCGAGCATCGGCACCGAGAAGACGCCCGCCCCCGCAGCACAGGCACCCCAGCCCGCAGCCGCGGCACCCGCCGCACCGGTCGCAGCACCTGCTTCGCAGCCTGCCGCGCAGCAGGCCCCCATGCAGCAGACTCCAGGCAATAACGGTGCGGCTGACACCGATGCAGAGTTCGCTGAAGAAGCCGAGGGTGGGTTCAACGACCTGCTCGAGGTCTGGCCCGATCTGCTCGAGGAGATCCTTGAGCAGGATCGTGCGGCCTGGAACGCGGTCAAGGCCGTGCAGCCCCTCGCCCTCGAAGGTGACATACTTCATTTCGCTGTCGCTTCGCCATCAGACCTGAACGCGTTTAAGGCAGCGGGCTCGGGCCCGCTGCGCGAAGCTATCCTGTCGGCTGTGGGAATCAGCGTGAAGTACCTGCGCAAGCCCATGCCTGAGGGCGGTGCCCCGGCGACTCAGACTCCGGCTGACGGTTCGTCTGAGCCCGCCGCAGGGGAGCCCCATCGAGGGGCCCCAACTACGCAGCAGCAACCCGGCCACCAGGCCGCAGGCCAGCCAGCACAGACTTCGGCCGCGAACGATCCGGTAGCGCGAGCCACCGCGCGGCTGAGTGCCCTGGGCCCGGCATTGGCGGCCCCGGCGTGGGCTGATCCGGTGCCGAAGGCTACGGAGGCAATTCAGGCAGTGCAGGTCACGCAGGCTCCCGTGCAGCAGACCGCACCTGCGGCACCTGCGGCACCTGTGCGCGAGCAGGCACCTCAGCCTGCGGCAGTTGCACCCGCGGCTGCTGCACCCGCGCCTGTTGCAACGTCGGCTCCTGCCGCCGCGCAACAGGCACCGGTCGCACCGGCACAGGCACCAGCTGCCGCGCCGGTTGCCCAGGCGCCTGCCGCTCCTGCCGCTGCAGCACCGCAGCGGCCCGTGGCCGCGGCCAACCCGCGGCCCGCTGCCCCAGCACCGCAGCCCCCGGCATCAGATGACCCGTATGCGAACGATCCGTACGCGGGGGAGCCCTCTGACGCTGACGGGTATGACGACCCGTATGCTTCGGGATCGGGCGGCGGATTTGCGGCACAGGCGCCAGCCCCGGCGGCTGCTCCTGCGCCCGCTCGAGCTGCAGCTCCGGCCCCACTACAGGCGGCCCCAGCGCCGGCGGCATTTGATCCGGCACCGCAGTCAGCGCCCGCAACTGCGCCGCAGGCTGCAGCACCCGCGGCCCCGGCGGCTCAGGCCCCCCGCTCCGACTCACCAAAATTCACCAGATACGGTGAAGCGGTCGTGCGCGAAGCCCTGGGCGCGCGCTTCGTCGAGGAGCTGCCGCGCTTGCAGGAATAGCGGCCCACACTTTACGCACCACCTGAAAGGATGCTCGTGTACGACGGCATTGTGCAAGACCTGATCGACGAATTCGGCCGACTTCCTGGCATTGGGCCGAAATCGGCTCAGCGTATTGCGTTTCATATTCTGCAGACGCAGAGCTTTGATGTTTCGCGCCTCGCGCTGCTGCTCACCGAGGTGCGCAGCCGCGCCAAATTCTGCGAGGTATGCGGCAACATCACCGAGAGCGAGCGGTGCTCGATCTGCAGTGACGCGCGCCGTGACCAGACCATTATTTGCGTCGTTGAAGAATCAAAAGACGTGGTGGCGATCGAACGCACCCGGCAATTTCGCGGGCTCTACCACGTGCTCGGCGGCGCCATCAGCCCGATCGACGGCATCGGCCCCGATGACCTCTCGATCCCGGCGCTGCTGCGCCGCATCGGAGAATCAGAGATTCGTGAGGTGATCCTCGCGACCGACCCCAACCTTGAGGGCGAAGCCACCGCGGCCTACCTGTCGCGGCTGCTCACCACCATTGAGGTGCCGGTGTCTCGCCTGGCGTCGGGCCTGCCAGTAGGCGGCGACCTCGAGTTCGCAGACGAAGTGACACTCGGGCGCGCATTCGAAGGGCGCCGCAAGGTCGAATAGCGGTCATGTTACGCTTCGCGACGTATTTGCGCGCGCGCATGCACGAGGCAGCCTGTGTCGTTCGATAGACTGCAAGCTGGAGTTGGAATTTGAGGAGGAACCCGCGTGGCTTTGATCGTACAGAAGTTCGGGGGTTCGTCACTCGCTGACGCCGAGAGCGTCAAGCGGGTTGCGAAGCGCATCGTTGAGACTCGCAGGGCAGGCAATGAAGTAGTCGTAGCGGTGAGCGCCATGGGCGACACCACCGACGAGCTGCTTGACCTCGCGGCAGAGTGCACGCCGATTCCGGCGCCACGAGAGCTCGACATGCTGCTCACCGCTGGCGAACGTATCTCGATGGCACTGCTTGCCATGACTATCAAGGGCATGGGTATCGAAGCCCTGTCGTTCACGGGTAGCCAGGCCGGCATGATTACTACCGCTGAACACGGCGCGGCAAAGATTGTTGATGTCACCCCGGGGCGTGTGCGCGAAGCACTCGACCAGGGCGCCGTCGCCATCGTCGCAGGTTTTCAGGGTTTCAACCGTGACTCACGCGACATCACAACGCTCGGCCGCGGTGGTTCTGACACCACCGCCGTCGCGCTCGCGGCAGCGCTCGACGCCGACGTGTGTGAAATTTTCACCGACGTCGACGGCATTTTCACGACCGACCCCCGCGTCGTCGCGAAGGCCCGCAAAATTGATGCGATCACGGCCGAAGAAATGCTTGAGCTTGCTGCCTCAGGCGCGAAGGTGCTGCACCTGCGCGCCGTAGAGTACGCGCGCCGTCACGGCGTTGTACTGCATGTTCGTTCCTCTTTCTCAGGCGAAGAGGGCACCATTGTTTATGACCCGTCTAAGGGTCACCCGAAGGGAGATCTCGTGGAAGACTCGATCATCACCGGTATCGCTGCTGAGAAGAGCGAAGCGAAGATTACCGTCGGCGGAGTTCCAGATATTCCGGGCAAGGCCGCACAGATTTTTGACATCGTCGCAAAGACGAAGGCCAACATCGACATGATCGTGCAGAACGTGTCGGCGGCACACACCAACCGCACCGACATCTCGTTCACGCTGCCCCTGGGCGACGGCAAGCGCGTCATCGACGCTCTCGAGGCCGAGCGCGAAGTTCTCGAGTTTGAGGCGCTGCAGTACGACGATCAGATCGCCAAGGTCGCGGTCGTGGGCGCTGGCATGCGCACCAACTCGGGTGTGTCAGCCAAGCTGTTCCGCACCCTGTTCGAGGCCGGCATCAACATCGAGATGATCTCAACCTCTGAGATTCGGATCTCGGTAGTAACCCGTGCCGACGTCATGGACAAGGCCGTGCAGGTGCTGCACACCGCGTTCGGTCTCGACGCAGAAACTACCGCCACCGTTTACGCGGGCACCGGTCGCTAACCCACCACTCGTTTTACGCTTCACAGTGAGCGCGCGGTGCGTTATCGTGCCGCGCGCTCACGCATATCCCCACAGAATAGGAACACACAGATGACTGCACAGCAGGGTCTTTCGATCGCCGTCGTCGGCGCTACCGGACAGGTCGGCGCAGTGATGCGTCGCCTCCTCATTGAGCGCGAATTTCCGATTCGTACTATTCGTTTCTTCTCGAGCGCACGCTCGGCAGGCACCACCCTCGAGTTCAACGGCGAGCAGATCACCGTTGAAGACGTCGCCACGGCCGACAAGTCGGGCATCGACATCGCGCTGTTCTCGGCGGGCGGCACCCCCTCGAAGCTCTACGCTGAGGAATTCGCGGCAGCTGGCGCAACCGTGATCGATAACTCGAGCGCGTGGCGTCTCGACCCCGAGGTTCCTCTTGTGGTCAGCGAGGTCAACCCGCACGCGATTGACGAGGCCGTCAAGGGCATCATCGCGAACCCCAACTGCACGACGATGGCAGCGATGCCCGTCATGAAGGCGCTCCACAACGAAGCCGGCCTCGAACGCCTCATCGTGACGACCTTCCAGGCCGTGTCTGGCTCAGGACTTGCGGGCGCCCGCGAGCTCGCTGGCCAGGCCATTGCCGCGGTCGAGGCCGGTGGCCTCGAGGGGCTCGTGCACGACGGCCAGGCGGTAACCTTCCCCGCACCCCAGGTGTACACCAAGACCATCGCGTTTGATGTGCTGCCGCTCGCCGGCTCCATCGTCGACGACGGCGAGGGTGAAACCGACGAAGAGAAGAAGCTGCGCAACGAGAGCCGCAAGATTCTCGAACTGCCTGAGCTGCTGGTCTCGGGCACCTGCGTGCGCGTGCCCGTGTTCACCGGCCACTCGCTGTCGATCAACGCTGAGTTCGCAAACGCGATCACGGCAGATCGCGCCCGCGAGGTGCTCGCGGCGGCTCCTGGCGTCGAACTGAGCGACGTACCCACCCCGCTCGAAGCTGCCGGCAAGGATCCCTCATTTGTGGGCCGGATCCGCGAAGATCAGTCAGCTCCGGCCGGCCGCGGCCTCACGCTGTTCATCTCGAACGACAACCTGCGTAAGGGTGCCGCGCTGAACGCGGTGCAGATCGCAGAGCTCGTCGCCGCGAAGAAGCTCGCGGCGTAAGCACTCGTAGGGGCGTTATCGCCCCTCAACGCAATAACCCGGAGAGGAACTTCACGTTCCTCCCCGGGTTATTGCGTTGCCGCTGAAACGCGTTAGTGCGCAGCCTCGAGGGTCAACAGGCTCGCCTCTGGGCGGCACGCAAAACGCACCGGCGCATAGATTGAGTTGCCCAGCCCCGCACTGACGTTGAGGAACGCCGCGTGGTGCGCGTCATGCCAGACGCTCAGCCCGCGTGCCTGCGCCGTGGGCAGGTCACAGTTCGCCGTCAACGCCCCGACGCCGGGCACGCGTACCTGGCCGCCGTGGGTGTGACCCGCGAAGATCACCGCCGCACGGTCATCGAGCAGATGCCCCAGGGGCTCCTGGTACGGCGCATGGACGACTCCGAAGCGTACGGGCGGCGTTGCGGCCGCGTTCGTCTCAAGCTCGGCCAGGCTCTCGCGCATGCGGTTCACGTCGTCGTAGCGAATGTGGGGATCGTTCAGCCCCAGCAGCTCAATATCGGTGTCCCGCAGCGTGAGCGCCGCAGCCCGGTTATTGAGGTTGATCGCGCCCAGGTCTTCGAGACCGGCCGTCAGCGCACGGTTATCGATGTCTGGGGTGCGCGTCGACAAGCGACTGGGCTCCAGCAGATACTTCACCGGGTTCTTCAACATCGGGCCGTAGTAATCGTTCGAACCGTGCACGAACACGGTCGGTGCAGCCTCAATGAGTGGTTTGAGCGCGTACAGCAGTGCGCCCCGCACCTGCAGGTGCCCCATAAGGTCGCCCGTGAGCACCACGAGATCGGGGGCCAGCTCGGCGAGCGAGCGCACCCAATCGATTTTGCGGGCCTGCCACGGGGCCAAGTGCAGATCGGACAGGTGCAGCACCCGCAAGGGGGCCGCGCCCGAGGGCAGCACCGGCAACGTGTGCCGGCGCACCGTGAAGAGCTGACGCTCAATCAGAGTGGACCAGACGGCGACGCCCGCCGCAGCAGCTCCGAGAGCTACTGCGGCGGGCTTCAAGCTAGACGCCATGCGCTAGTCGTCCTTCGACTTCTTGCCACAGTCGAGCGTGACGGTCACGGTGCTATCCATGTTGGCTTCAGAGCCGCTCTCGGGTGAGACCGAAACGACGCGCTGTGAGCCGGGGTTCGTCTTGCCCTTCGCTTCACAGCTGAAGTCAATGTTGTTGAATCCGGCATCGCGCAGCGCCGACCTCGCGTCGTTGCCCGACTGACCGGTCAGCCCATCGGGAATAGTGCCGCCCTTGCCGTTGCTTCGCTGGAGCGAAATGCCCGAGCCAAGGCCGACCTGTTCACCAGCGCCGGGGCTGGTGCCCGCCGCGGTGTCCTTGGGGGCCGACGAATCAACTTCGCCACCGTCTGAGACGTTGAAGCCCGCGCTGGTGAGCAGCTTCGTGGCCTCCTCGAACGACTTACCCTTCACCTCGGGCACCGGCACGAGGGTAACCTTTACCGAAGCCGCTGAAGGCTCGGGGAACGCGTCGCCGCCATACTTGGCGTCAGCAACGTTCATGACGGCCGGCCACAGCGTCTGGTCGGCGTACATCAGGTTGCCGATGTGCTGCGTCGAGACGCGGCCCCAGGAGCCGTCGGCGAACTGTACCGGGCCAGCGTTGCCCACCCATGTGGCGGTCGCAACCTTGGTGCTTGCGCCCACGGTCCAGTTATCGATCACGTCATCAGACGTACCGGTCTTGGCGAGGTGAGGCACACCGTAGGCAGAACCCGCGTGCTTGGCGAGGCCGTTCGTGACAGCATACTGCAGCGCATAAGCCACACCCGCGGCGACCTCGGGGGAGACGCCCTCGGTGCACTTCGACTTGGTGAACGGTACTTCCTTACCGTCGGTGTCGACAATGCTGTCGATCGGCACGGGGGTGCAGACGGTGCCGTCGCCGGCAAATGCACCATAGGCGGTGGCCATGGTGATGGGCGCGATCTCGTCAATACCGCCGTAGACGTTCGACGGCACCATCGTGAGATCGGTTGTGCCGTAGTTGGCGACGTCGGGGTTGGTCTGCACCGACGCGCGGTGGATGCCCAACTTCTTGGCGGTGTCGAACGTTTCGCAGAGGTCCATCTTCTGCTGCATCGACACAAGGCCGCCGTTCACGGAGTTTCCGATTGCCGTGAGCACGGGCTGGTTGCCGCGCGTGCCCTCGTTATCGTTGGTGAACGAGAACGAGCCAAAGCCGTATCGGCCATCGGGCATACAGGAGGCTGCAAACGAGCTCTCCTCAACGGTGCGAGAGTTCACGTTGACGACATCGCGCACCGAGTGACCGGTGCGAATCCACTCGGCCAGGGTAATGGCCTTAAACGTTGAAGCGACCTGGAACCCGTTCGAGCCACCGTACTCAAAGTCGGTGTTGTAGTTGATGCCGGTGTAACTGGGGTTATCGTCAAGGAACGCTTGTTCGTTGCTGTACGGCTTGTTCTGCATCATTGCGAACACACGCCCGGTGCCCACCTCAACACTCGAAGTTGCCGCGCCCACGTCGATGCCCTCGGTCATGGCAGGCACCGTGTTGTGCATGGCGTCGAGGCCAGCGGCCTGCATGTCGAGATCGATCGTGGTCATGATCGAGTACCCGCCACGGCTGAAGTTGAATTCGCGGTCGGTGGGGTTATCACCAAACGAGGCATCCTGCTTGATGTAGCGCTGCACGTAATCGCAGAAGTGGCCCAGGCCGTAGTTCTTCTCGGCGAGGAAGCAGCCAGCTTCGCGCGGTGTAATATCAGGCGTCACCGGTGTGGCGATGGCCTCGTCAAACTGCGCCTGCGTGATCTTGCCACGGGTCAGCATGCTGTTGAGGATCTTGTCGCGGCGCTCAGTGTTCGCCGGGATGTTCTCCTCGACGTCAATCTGCAGCTTGGCCGGGTTATTCACAATCGCCACGAGGCTGGCCGACTCGGCCAGCGACAGGTCTTTCGCGTCTTTGTTGTAGTAGTAGTGCGCGGCAGACTGGATGCCGTAAATCTTGCGACCGAAGAGCGCAATATTGAGGTACCCGAGCAGGATGTCATCCTTGGCGTACTGCTTCTCAATACTGATCGCGTACCGCATCTCTTTGAGCTTGCGGTCGGTGGTCTGCTCCATGGCCTTCTTATAGGCCGCGGTCTGCTCTTCAGGGTCAGGGATCGCGATGGACTCCTGAATGAGTACGTTACGCACGTACTGCATCGTGACCGTCGAAGCGCCCGACAGGTTCTGCCCGGCCGCGTTCTGCAGCACTGCGCGTGCGGTCGCGAGCACGTCAACACCGCCGTGCGTGTAGAAGCGCGGGTCTTCCTCTGCGACGGTGGCGTCCTTGACGAACTGGGGAATGTCATCCCACTGCACGGTTTCACGGTCTTGGTCGTAGAACTCGGCCAGCTTGAGCTGCTGGCCATCGGCGCTTGTCGCGTAGAGCGTCGAGGGTTCAGCGAGGCGGCTGGGGTTCAGGTGGTTGGGCAGCTTCTCGAAAATGTCGATCGCGCTGCCCGCTGAAATGCCGCTGATAGCTACAACTGGGGTGACAGCTGCGGTGACAAGAACACCGGCGATGAGACTCATCGCGAGAGCTCCAATAATGCCACCGAGGGCTCCACCAGCGGTGCGAGGCTTCACTGTACGCACACGTGAAGACGAGGATGTCTGACGGGTCATAGAATCTAGACTAGGTGACGTTGCTGGAAAAACAGCACGCCAGCCCTGTGGAAAGGGTGAAACGTCGTCACCAATCCACACCGGTACCGAAACAACTCAGGGAGATCTGCACGTGAGCGATACCAGCGAAACCCCCAAATGGGAATACTTTGTCACCCCGCTTCTTCTGCACAATGAAGCCCAGATCTTGAACAACTGGGGCGCCAAAGGGTGGGAACTCGTGCAGATCATCGAAGGACCTGCCGGTGGCAATGTTGCGTATCTGAAGAGGAAGGCCTGAAATGTCGTCTGTGATTGATGAGCGGATCGCCGAGCTGGGGTACGTCGTACCCGAGGTTGCGGCTCCCGTTGCGGCGTATGTCCCCGCGGTACGCGAGGGAAACTACGTCTACACCAGCGGCCAGTTGCCGTTTGTGGACGGCAAGCTGCCCGCTACGGGCAAGGTCGGCGTAGGTGAGGGACTCGTCTCTCCCGAAGACGCCGAAGAAATGGCGCGACTGTGCGCACTCAACGGACTGGCTGCCGCTCGTGGGCTGCTCGGTTCGCTCGAGCGCATCACCCAGGTGGTGAAGGTGACGGCGTTTGTGGCCTCTGACCCTTCGTTCACCGGCCAGCCCGCCGTCGCCAATGGAGCATCGGTGTTCTTGGGTCGCGTGTTCGGTGACCTCGGTATCCACGTGCGTTCGGCTGTGGGCGTGGCAGTGTTGCCGCTCGACGCTCCCGTCGAGATCGAGTTCATGTTCCGCGTCGCTGACTAAGCGATCGAACACACAACAATGGCGGGCGGTAGATTTCTCCACCGCCCGCCATTGTTGATTACAGAGCTACACCCTGCGCGTTACTTCTTACCGATGACCTGATCTTGAATGGTCGACATCACCATGGTGTCGGCCAGCGTCGAAGTGTCACCGATCTCCTTGCCCTCGGCGATGTCCTTCAGCAGCCGGCGCATGATCTTGCCCGAGCGCGTCTTGGGCAGTTCGGCCACAATGTACACATTGCGGGGGCGTGCGATGGCACCGATCTGCTTGCCGACGAACACGCGCAGCTCTTGATCGAGCCCCTCGGTGTTGACGTGGTCGGTGAGGTAGCTCTCCTTCAAAACACAGAAAGCGACGACGGCTTGTCCCGTGGTCGGATCGTCAGCACCCACGACGGCAGATTCGGCGACGGCGTGGTTTTCAATGAGCGCCGATTCAATCTCGGCGGTTGACAGGCGGTGGCCCGAGACGTTCATCACGTCGTCAACGCGGCCGAGCAGCCACAGATCACCGTCCTCGTCGAGGCGGGCACCGTCACCGGCGAAGTAACGGTCACCGAACTTCTCCCAGTAGGTTTCCTTGAACCGCTCATCGTCACCCCAGATGGTGCGCACCATGGCGGGCCACGGGCGCTGCACGACGAGCAGGCCGCCCTGGCCATTGCTCACCGGGTTGCCATCATCATCGGCGACAGTCGCCGAGATGCCGGGCAACGGTGCCTGGGCGCTGCCAGGCTTGAGGTGCGTGAGCCCGGGCAGCGGGGCGATCATCATCGCCCCAGTTTCGGTCTGCCACCAGGTATCGACAATGGGAGCTGATCCGGCGCCGATGACCTCGCGGTACCACCGCCATGCCTCGGGGTTGATCGGTTCGCCCACAGAACCCAGCACGCGAATGCTCGAGAGGTCGTACTGCTCGGGTACCTGGCGGCCGATCTTCATGAAGGACCGGATCGCGGTGGGAGCCGTGTAGAAAATCGAGACGCCGTACTTCTGAATGATTTCCCACCAGCGGCCCCAGGTGGGGGTCTCGGGGGTGCCCTCGTAGATCACCTGGGTGGCGCCGTTGGCGAGGGGGCCGTACACGACGTAGCTGTGGCCGGTGATCCACCCGATATCGGCGGTGCACCAGTAGACGTCGGTCTCGGGTTTGAGGTCGAAGACGTTGCGGTGCGTCGTCGAGACCTGGGTCAGGTAGCCGCCCGAGGTGTGCAGGATGCCCTTGGGCTTGCCGGTGGTGCCCGAGGTGTACAGGATGAACAGCGGGTTCTCGGCGGGGAAGCCCTGGGCCTCGTGATCGCCGTCGTATGCCGTGATCTCTTCGTGCCACCACAGGTCGCGGCCCGGCTCCATTGTGACGTCGTTCTTGGTGCGCTCGACCACGAGCACCTTCTGCACCGTGCTGCCGCCGCCGTGCAGCGCGAGCGCGTCATCGACGGTGGGCTTCAGCGCCGATACCCGACTCTTGCGGTAGCCGCCGTCGGCGGTGATGACGAGCTCGGCCTCGGCATCGTCGATGCGTGCGCGCAGGCTCTCAGCACTGAACCCGCCAAACACGACCGAGTGCGCGGCACCCAGCCTGGCCACCGCGAGCATCGAGATGACGGTCTCAGGAATCATCGGCATGTACAGGGCGACACGGTCGCCCGCCGTCACGCCCAGGCTCGTCAGCATATTGGCGGCCCGCTTCACCTCGTGGGTGAGTTCGGCGTAGGTGATGGAGCGTGCGTCGCCGGGCTCGCCCTCAAAGTGGATCGCTACGCGATCGCCCAGCCCCGCGGCGACGTGCCGGTCGAGACAGTTCACCGAAACGTTGAGTTCGCCGTCGGCAAACCACTTCGCGAACGGCGGGTTCGACCAGTCAAGAATTTCAGTGAATGGTTTTGTCCACTGCAGGTTGGTTGCTTCATCGGCCCAGTACCCCTCGGGATCTTGGGCCGCGCGCCAGTACACCGAAGGGTCATTAACCCTGGCCTGCGCTTTGAACTCCGCGTTCGGCGGGTAGGTTTCTGCTACCTCACCGTGGTGCACGGGGTGGCTTTCAATGGTGCCGTTTTGCTCAGTCATGGACGCCCTTATCCGATCGTGGTATTGATGCACTTCACCGCGGCAGATGTTGCGTATTGGGTGCCGCGGGGAGGAGCGCGAATCCAGCGTATACCTTTGCGGCCGATCCGCTCACACCGGCTGTAATCTCTCGCGATCTCCCAAGTTCTCCACAGAATAGAGTTTGGGACGCTGCCCGCTGCCAGAGCGTGATTGGCTGGCCGCATGACCGCCCCTGATGAGGCCGCGACGGCATCGACCGTGGGCCCGGTGCCGACCCGTAGCGCGGCACTCGGGCTTGCCGCCCGGCGCGCGTTTGGAGGCCTGCTTTCGTTGTTGGACGACCCCGAAGTGCGCGACATTTTGGTGCACACCAGGGCGGGTGCGGGCGAGCTGTGGCTCGACCGCGGGGCGCGACTTGAACGCGTGACCGGGTGGGAAGCGAGCGCCGAAGCCGTGCGTGGGTTAGCGACGGCATTGATCGCCGCGGGCGGCAGGCACCTTGACGAACTACAACCTTGCGCCGATGTGCGGTTGGGCGACGGGATTCGCGTACACGCCGTGTTGCCCCCGGTGAGCGTTGCGGGCGCGGCGGTTTCGATTCGGGTGCCCGGTATCTTCGCCCCCGACTTTTCGCAGCTGGTGCGCCGGGGGCTGTGCAGCGAGCCCACTGCCTGGCGGCTCGCGCAACTCGTGGAAACTCGCCGCAACTTTCTGGTCACCGGTGGCACCGCGAGTGGCAAGACAACGCTGTTGACGGCCCTGCTCGGGCGCTGTGACCCGGGGGAACGCATCGTCACCATCGAAGACGTCGCCGAAATACGGTTGCAGCACGACCACGTGATCGCGCTTGAAGCGCGGCCTATGAGCGCCGAGGGCGTGGGGGAGGTCACCGTCGAACGGCTGCTGCGCGAGGCCCTGCGCATGCGCCCCGACCGCATCGTGCTGGGGGAGTGCCGCGGGGCCGAGATCGTGACACTGCTCACCGCACTCAATACCGGGCACGACGGGGGAGCCGGCACGCTGCACGCCTCAAGCCTTGCTGACGTACCCGCACGCCTTGAAGCTTTGGGATCGCTCGCGGGGCTTGACCCGGGCGCGCTCGGCCGGCAGGCAGCGTCGGCGCTGCACGCGATTGTGCAGGTGGAACGGGGGCCACTTGGCCACCGTATCTCTGCAATTGGTGAACTGCGGCTCGGCGCGGGCGGGGTACTCGAAGTCACCGAGGTGCAGTGATGAGCCGCCTCATGCCCCCACAGGTTTCCGGCGTGCTCGCACGCCTGCGGGCAATGGGCCGGGCCCTGCGGTGCACGGGCGAACGACTCAGCCCGGCGCAGCGCCAGGCCCCGGCCCCCGCGGCAGAACACGAGGGGGCGGCGCGGGTCGCCCGGCAGATGAGCGCACTGCTCGCAGGCGGGGTGTCGACCGAACGCATGTTTGAACTTGTGCGGCACGACGTGGCAGACACAGGGGAGGCCGGGCGCATCACGCGCCTCGTCGCTGACGGGGTGGCACCAGCCGACGCCCTCGCGAGCGGCCGCGGGCCCGAATGGCGGGTACTCGCCGCGGCCTGGGATCTCGCCGTTACGAGCGGGGCACCCCTGGGGCCCGCACTGTCGCGCATGACTGAGGCGCTCGCCGCACTCGAACGGCTGCGGGAACGCCGCAGTGTCATCCTCACCGGGCCCAAAGCGACGGTGGTGACGGTGGCCGCGCTGCCGCCGCTCGCACTGCTGCTGGGGGTGGTGCTGGGGTTTGACCCGACACCGATCCTGGCTAGCCCCGTGGGCGGGCTGCTGTTGGGTGTGGGCGCCGTGCTGCTTGCCTGCGGGGTGGGGTGGGCGCGCATGCTGCAGCGCCAGGTGGAAGCCAATGATCACGTGGCGGGAATCGAGTGCGAGCTCGCGTGGATCGTGATGCGCGGGGGAGGTGACCCCGGCACCGCGCCCCGCCTCGTGGCCGACGCCGTTGACCGGGCCGGGGCCGAATGGGTGCCGTTCACCCAATTTCTCGCTGGCGCACCCCTGCGGCGTGCCATTAGCTCAGCGCAGGCCGCTGGGGTGCCCCTCGCCTCACTGCTTTTGGAAGAAGCTGAGGCCGAACGGGCGAGATCGCACGCCCAACTCGAGCGCGACGCCGAACAGCTGGGCATACGGGTGCTGATTCCGCTGGCGGTCTGCGTGCTGCCGTCATTCATTTTGGTGGGTGTGGTGCCCGTCGTACTGTCGATGCTGCGCGGATAGGTTCGCTGGCGATGCGTCCACACCCCAGGGGTGACGCCCAAACCCGTGACTTCTCCACAGAAACGATTTCTGGCCCCCACTCGGCAGTGCAGCACAGCAGCATAGAAGCACCGGTACTCGCCGGGCCGTGCACGCAAAAGAGGGAGACTCCCATGGAGACCAAACTGCAGCTCGTGCCCGAACTACCGGGCGACACCCATGAGGTCGTGCCGGCCCGGCCCGCCGAACCCCACCACCCGCACACATCCCGCGCGGGTACCGCACCCGGCGATGTTGCCAGTGATGACCCTGAGGCCGACTTCTGGTTCTCGTTTGTTGCTCAACCCACCAAGACGCGCGATGCCATGCTGCGGCGCACGGCCAGCTCCGTACGCTCGGCCCCCGCGGCTATGCCACGCAGACTTTGGCCACGCCCGAGCCAGCGTCGCGCAGGGGGCGGCCTCGAACGTGACCGCGCTCAGGGGCATGGGCGGGTGAAGCGGTGGCGACAGCTGATTAGCGAGGAGCGCGGGGCAGTGACCGCAGAGTACGCAATTGTGATTATGGCGGCGGTAGCATTCGCCGGCATCCTCGTCGCCATTTTGCGCTCCAACGAGATCAGGGCCATGCTCGTGCAGCTCGTCGAAAATGCGTTGGGCGCGGCGGGCTAAACCGGCCGAGCGGGGTGACCGCGCACGCACACTGCGACACGACGAGCGCGGCACCGTCACCGCAGAATTCGCGGTGGTCGTGCCCGCAGTGCTCGTGGTGCTGGCCCTGGTGATTGGCGGCATCGTGATCGCCACCAACCGACTCACCCTCGCCTCGGCCGCCGCCGACATCTCACGGCTTGAAGCACGCGGAGACACCGCCCTCGCCGAAGAGCGTATCTCACAATCCGGCGCGGGCCTCACCATCAACCGCGAACGCCGCGGGGCACTGCTGTGCATCACCCTGCACGCTGGCGCCCAACGCGGGCTCCTCGCCGCCCTCTCGGTGAGCGGAGAAGGCTGCGCCGCCGTCACCGATGACACGGCGCCCACACCCAGCCCGTGACCTGCCGACCACCCAATCATCACACACCGCACACCACAGAAAGGACAACACACATGAGCGCAGCAGCCCTCGTCGGTTGTGTCGCCGCCGCCCTGTGCATCGGGGTGCCCGTGCTAGCCGCGAGCAGCCACCTCGTCACCGCACACCGCGTCACCGGTGCCGCAGACGCCGCCGCGCTCGCCGCAGCTGATGCGCTTGCGGGGTGGCTCGACGGCGATCCCTGTGACAACGCCGCCGAGGTGGCGGTAAGCGTAGACGCGACGATTGCGCAGTGCGATATCGAACAGGCAAGCGGTGATGTGCGGGTCGTGCTGCGGGTGAGCACCCCCATCGGCGAGGTCACCGCACGTTCCCGCGCGGGCGGGGTGCCTGCGGCTGGCGGTGGGGCGAGCGGTACGCCGGTCAGCGGCGGCCCGGGAGGCGGCGCTGCTGCCGGGCACTGGGTGTGGCCGGCAACCGGGCGCGGAATCGCACAGGGGTTTCACGACGGGCTCTCGATCGATCTGAACGCGCCGTTGGGAAGCGCGCTCTTGGCGCCCTTCGATGGGGTGATCGTCGCGGCTGGCCCAGATGGCGGGCAGATCCCGGCGGTGTGCCGCGCCACACCGGCGTGGTGGCGTGGTGAAAACGAAACCGTGATCGTGCGGCACGAGTACGCGGGGCACACACTTTTCAGTTCGCACAATCACATTGCGCCGGGCTCGACACGGGCGTTGGGACTGGCCGTGGGTGATCGGGTGGCCGCAGGAAGTCAGGTGGCGACTGCCGGAATGAGCGGCTGTACGTCTGGCCCCCACACCCATTTCACGCTGTCAACGCGGCCCGAAAACTCGTTTCCTGACCTCAATCCGTTCGCATTTCTGACCCCGCCGTAATTCACAGGCCGCGAGGGGGTCATAATGGAGGGGACTGGGTAGCGCAAGATTCCCGGGCACATGTGTGTATCGTGTCGTTGCAGAAGCATTGGTCAGATCCCTGGCCACGGCGCGGATGAAGTGAGTACGAAGGAGACCCGTGAAGGGCACGAAAAAGCTCGTGATCGTCGAGTCGCCGACCAAGGCGAAAAAAATCGGCGACTATCTGGGCCCCGACTATGAAGTCATTGCATCGGTCGGGCACATTCGTGACCTTGCCGAGCCCTCACAGCTGCCTGCTGAGCTGAAAAAGGGACCGTTCGGTAAGTTCGCTGTCGATGTCGACAACGGATTCGCTCCGTATTACTCGGTAAACGACAATAAGAAGAAGACCGTTGCCGAACTCAAGCGAGCTCTGAAGGACGCCGATGAGCTGCTCCTCGCAACTGATGAGGACCGCGAGGGCGAGGCCATCGCGTGGCACCTGCTTGAAGTACTGAAGCCCAAGGTGCCGGTCAAGCGCATGGTGTTCCACGAGATCACCAAGGAAGCCATTGAAGAGGCCAGCCGCAACACGCGAGACCTCGACATTGCGCTCGTTGACGCGCAAGAAACCCGTCGTATCCTCGACCGACTCTACGGCTACGACATCTCACCGGTGCTGTGGCGCAAGGTAGCCCCCAAGCTTTCGGCGGGCCGCGTACAGTCGGCCGCCACCCGCCTCGTGGTGGACCGCGAGCGTGAGCGCCAGGCGTTCAACGCCGCAGAATACTGGGACCTGACGGCGACGTTCGTGCCCGAATCAGCGACTGCCTTCGCCGCACGCCTCGTGCGCATCGACGCCAAGCGCGTCGCCACGGGCAGCGACTTCGGCGACGACGGCGCACTGAAGGAGAAGTCGGTTGCGGCTGGTGTGATCCGGCTCGAGAAGCAGCGCGCAGAAACCCTCGCGCAGCTGTGCGCTCCGGGCACCTCAGCCGACGTTGTGTCGGTGGAGACGAAGCCGCACACGCGTCGCCCCGCAGCCCCGTTCACCACGTCGACCCTGCAGCAGGAAGCGTCGCGCAAGCTGCGTTACAGCTCGCGGCAGACGATGTCGTACGCGCAGTCGCTGTACGAAAACGGTTACATCACCTATATGCGTACCGACTCGCCCACGCTGTCAAAGCAGGCGATCACGGCCGCGCGTTCGCAGGCCGCCATGCTCTACGGCGCCGAGACGATCCCCGAGAAGCCGCGCGTGTACACGGGCAAGGCCAAGGGTGCGCAAGAAGCACACGAGGCTATTCGCCCCGCGGGCGACGTGTTTGAGCGCCCCACCGCGCTCAAAGGCAAGCTGACGCAGGGTGAGCACGCGCTCTACGAACTGATCTGGAAGCGCACGGTCGCCAGCCAGATGTCTGACGCCAAGGGCTCGACCGACACGGTCACCCTGGGCATCAGCGTCACCGAGCCCGGCCAGAGCGCGGCGACGCGCGCCGAGTTCACCGCGAGCGGCACCGTCATCACGTTCCCCGGCTTCTTGCTCGCCTACGAAGAAGGCCGAGACGAGAAGCGCGGCGACGCCGAGCAGAACGTGTCACTGCCGCAGCTGGCCCAGGGCCAGCGCCTCGGCGTCACCGACACCGAGGCCAAGGGCCACGAGACGAGCCCGCCCCCGCGCTACACCGAGGCCAGCCTCACGAAGCGTCTTGAGGAGCTCGGCATCGGGCGCCCCTCGACGTACGCGGCGATCATCAGCACGATCATGGATCGCGGCTACGTCTCGAAGAAGGGCCAAGCGCTCGTACCGAGCTGGATCGCCTTCTCAGTGGTGCGCCTGCTTGAAACGCACTTCTCGGCGCTCGTGGACTACGACTTCACCGCGTCAATGGAGAACGACCTTGACCGGATCGCGGCCGGCCAGGCCGACCGCACCACCTGGCTTGGCGAGTTCTACTTCGGCAGCGACTCACACCCCGGCCTGCGCGGCGTCGTCGATAACCTCGGCGAGATCGATGCGCGCGCGATCAACACCATCAAGATTGATGATGCGATCTCGCTGCGCAACGGCAAGTACGGCCCCTACCTCGAGGTAGTGGACGACAAGTGCGTGGCCGACGAGGCCGGCGAGATCAAGCCGCGCAGCGTGAACATTCCTGAGGGCCTGGCGCCTGACGAGCTGACCGTTGCGCTCGCGCACGAGCTTGCCGATGCCGAGCCGCTTGAAGACCGCATTGTGGGGCTGCACCCCGTCACCGGTAAGCGCATCGCGGCGAAGAACGGCCGGTTCGGTCCGTTCGTCACCGAGCTGCTTAACGAGGGCGAAGAACTGCCCAAGGGTGAGAAGCCGCGCACCGCGTCGCTGTTCAAGAGCATGGACCCGGCCACGGTAGAGCTCGACACAGCCGTTGCGCTGCTCGATCTGCCCCGCGTGGTGGGCACCGACGCCGAGTCTGGCGCCGAGATCACCGCGCAGAACGGGCGCTACGGCCCGTACATTAAGAAGGGCACCGACTCTCGCTCACTCGCGAGCGAAGACGCGATCTTCACCGTTGACCTGGCCGGCGCACTTGAACTGTTTGCGCAGCCCAAATACGGCGGGCGTAAGGCCTCGAGCTCGCTCAAGGAGTTTGACGCTGACCCGGTCAGCGGCAAGCCCGTGAAGGTGAAGGACGGCCGCTTCGGCCCGTACGTCACCGACGGCGAAACGAACGCCACGATTCCTCGCGGTGACACCGTTGAGGATCTCACGTTCGAGCGTGCGATCGAGCTGCTCGCGATCAAGCGCGCCAAGGGCCCCGCGAAGAAGAAGGCTCCGGCGAAGAAGGCTGCTGCGAAGAAGCCCGCCGCAAAGAAGACGGCCGCCAAGAAGCCCGCGGCGAAGGCCGCTGGCGCGAAGGTGGTTGATCCGGTGCGATCGGCTGCCGCGAAGAAGGCAGCCGAGACGCGCAAGGCCAATGCTGCGAAGAAGGCCGCAGAAGCTGCTGCGGCCGAGGCGAACGCTGGGGCGTGAGCATGACCGGTATGTTTATCACCTTTGAGGGCGGCGACGGCGCTGGGAAAACCACCCAGGCCGAGCTGCTCTCGGGGTGGCTGGCGGCCCGCGGTCACGAGATCGTGCGCACCCGCGAACCGGGCGGCACGACGCTTGGCGCGCGCGTACGCGAACTGCTGCTGCACGGCGGCGACGAGATCGGCGCCATCGACCCGCGGGCCGAAGCACTGCTTTACGCGGCCGATCGTGCCCAGCACGTCGCCCAGGTGGTGCGCCCCGCGCTCGCCCGCGGCGCGGTCGTGGTGCAGGATCGCTACATTGACTCATCGCTCGCGTACCAGGGCGCGGGCCGCGTGCTCGACGTCGCCGAGGTGCGCGAGCTCAGCGAGTGGGCCACGGGCGCGCTCTGGCCGCACCTCACGGTGCTGCTCGACGCCACGACCGAGCTTGCCGCGAAGCGTCGCGAGGCCCGGGGCGGGGCCGCTGACCGGCTCGAGGCTGAAGCTGTCGAGTTTCACGCCGCGGTGCGCGCGGGTTTCAGGGAGCTCGCGCAGCAGGATCCGGATCGCTACCTCGTACTCGATGCCGCGCTGCCCGCAGACGAGCTGCACGCCCGCGTGCTGACCCGTGTGACGGCGCTGCTGCCTGGCGCGTAGCGCTCCAGCAATTTATTCTGCGTTATGTGAATATCGCAGAAGCCCGGCTTCCTGGTCCATGCCGCTGGCGCGAGCAGTTTCGGCTATCCCGCATAAGGTGCATGAGTTTCGACGTTTCCGCCGATAGTGCCCACCAAACATGAGGACCGGCCCTGGACCTACCGAGGTAGGCGGAACCGGTCTTAGCGGTTCCAGAATACGCGAGCGCTCGGGCATCGTCCAGCTGGGCGCTGGGCATTTTGACATGCCAAGACCTGACCGCTGAATGCAGGCAAGCTCAGACGCACTAAACAACAAAGCGGCCTGTGGTTCTTCTCAGAACCACAGGCCGCTTTGTGCGTGTAGCGGAGAGTTACTCCGCGATCACCGCACCGAATCGTGCCGGCAGCGTGGCGCGTGACGCGGCACCCAGCTCAGCGAGGGGGAGCGTGAAGCGATCCTGCACCTCGATGGACGCGTCAGCACCCGAACCGTCGGTGACGCCGATGCGCAGCACGGGGATCTCGCGACCCGAGCACAGGCCGCGGAACTTGACCTCTTCCTCATGAGGCACAGCCACGAGTACACGTGCCTGCGTCTCTGAGAACATGGCGGCGGTCTCGTCGACACCGTCGCGCGTCAAGATCTCGTCGATCCACACGCGAGCGCCCACGCCGAAGCGCAGTGCACCGTCGGTGAGGGCCTGCGCGAGGCCACCCTCTGACAGGTCAACCGCGCCCGAGAGCAGACCGCCCTGCGAAGCTGCGTGCAGCAGCTCGGCGAGCGAACGCTCTGCGGGGAGGTCGGCGATCGGCGGGCGACCACCGAGGTGCTCGTGGATGGTCTCGGCCCAAGCCGAACCGTCGAGCTCGTCGCGGGTCACGCCGAGCAGGTAGAGGTGTTCGCCCTCGTCCTGCCAGCCTGACGGCACGCGGCGGGCCACGTCGTCGATGATGCCCAGCACGCCGACCACGGGGGTCGGGTGGATGGGGGTATCACCCGTCTGGTTGTAGAGCGAAACGTTACCGCCGGTCACGGGAACCTCGAGTGCGAGGCACGCGTCAGACAGGCCCTCAACGGCCTGCGAGAACTGCCACATGACCTCGGGGTTCTCGGGGCTGCCGAAGTTCAGGCAGTCGGTGACGGCGGCGGGAACCGCGCCCGAGGTGGCCACGTTACGGTACGACTCGGCCAGTGCCAGCTGTGCGCCAACGAACGGGTCGAGGTAGCAGTAGCGGCCGTTAGCATCGGTCGAGATCGCGACGCCGAGGCCACTCTCTTCGTCAACGCGAATCATGCCGGCGCCATCGGGGAACGACAGGGCGGTGTTACCGAGCACGTACTTGTCGTACTGGTTGGTCACCCATGACACGTCAGCCTGGTTGGGAGACGCGGCCACGGCCACCATCTGCTCACGCAGCTGGTGACCCGAGATGGCGCGGGCGAGGCCCGAAGCGCGAACGCCCGATGCCTGCAGCTCGTCGATCCAGGTGGGGTACGCAACGGGGCGATCGTAAACCGGGCCGTCAACGGCAACGGTTGAGGGATCGACGTTGACGATCTCTTCGCCGCGCCAGTTGATCACGAGGCGGCCGGTGTCGGTCACTTCACCGAGCACGCTGGTCTCAACGTCCCACTTCTGGGCGACAGCGAGGAACGCGTCGAGCTTGTCGGGGTGCACAACAGCCATCATGCGCTCCTGGCTCTCCGACATGAGGATTTCCTCAGCGGTGAGTGAGGGGTCGCGCAGCAGTACGCTGTCGAGCTCGATGAACATGCCACCGTCACCGTTGGCTGCGAGCTCAGACGTAGCGCATGAGATGCCTGCGGCACCGAGATCCTGAATGCCCTCGACGAGTTCGTCGCGGAACATCTCGAGGCAGCACTCAATGAGCACCTTCTCAGCGAACGGGTCGCCAACCTGCACTGCGGGGCGCTTGGTGGGGCCACCCTCTGCGAAGGTGTCAGACGCGAGAATCGATGCGCCGCCAATGCCGTCGCCACCGGTGCGGGCACCGAACAGTACAACCTTGTTGCCGGGGCCCGACGCGTTGGCGAGGTGCAGATCCTCGTGACGCAGCACGCCAACACCCAGGGCGTTGACGAGGGGGTTCTGCTGGTAGACGCTGTCGAAGACGGTCTCGCCGCCGAGGTTCGGCAGGCCCAAGCAGTTCGCGTACGACGAAATACCCGAGACCACACCGTGCACCACGCGAGCGGTGTCGGGGTCGTCAATGGCGCCGAAACGCAGCTGGTCCATCACTGCGACGGGGCGAGCGCCCATCGAGATGATGTCGCGAATGATGCCGCCGACGCCGGTAGCGGCGCCCTGGAACGGCTCAATGTATGAGGGGTGGTTGTGGCTTTCTACCTTGAAGGTGACAGCCCAGCCTTCGCCAATATCGATGACACCGGCGTTTTCGCCCATGCCTACGAGCAGGCGCTCCTTCATCTTGTCATTGACCTTCTTGCCAAACTGGCGCAGGTAATTCTTAGATGACTTGTATGAGCAGTGCTCTGACCACATCACCGAATACATGGCGAGTTCGCCAGAGGTAGGGCGACGGCCCAGAATCTGCTTGATTTGTTCGTACTCGTCGGGCTTCAAGCCCAGCGCCTCGAACGGCTGCTCCTTCTCGGGCGTTGCAATGGCATCTGCAACGGTGTCGGGGCGGGGGCCGGTCACGGCCTCGTCGATGTCAGTCACGCTCGATGTGCTCCGTCTACTCACTTTGTAGGATCGGCACCATTGCGGGCCGAAAGGTACTCCCACAGTCTACCCCTGAGAAAGGGTGCTTCTGGTTGCGCCGCCACGGCGCGCACACGATTGTGGGAAGAGCTGTGCGCTGGAGCTGGATAATCACAGCGGAACGCGCGAAACTAGACAGCATGAGCGACCCGAATACGAGCCAGGATCAGCCGGTGCCGAGCGCATCGCACGAAGCGTCCTACCCCGGCGTGCCAGAACATCAGGCCGCCCAGGGGAGCCAGGCGACCCAGGGTGCCCCGGGCACGCACCAAACGCTGCCCATGCAGGCCAACCTGGGCGCGGCTGCGCCCCAGAAGAACGGCCCGCGGCTGTCGACCTTCTTGAAGGTCAGCATTATTTTGCTCGCCGGCCTGACCATCGCGTCGATTTCACTGCTGTTCATCGGCGATTTCGAGGGCAAGTTCGAGCGCGTCTTTTCGACGTTCGTACTGTTCGCGGTGTTCGTGCTGTTTACCGCGATCGATACGCGCCGCGGTCAGAAATCTGAGTGGTACGCCCCTGTCGCACTGATCGCGAACGCCTACATTCTGGCGCTGCTGCTCATCGTGATCTGGATGACGCCGTACACCTCGTACGGGCTGATGTTCGAGATCTTCTGGAAGTCGCTGCTGGTGATCGCGGTCACGAGGCTGGTGATTGTGTGCTGCCAGCTGCTGCTGAAAACCGGCAATCAGCTGCCCGCCGTCGTCACTCGCTTCGCATTCATCACGAGCGTGCTGGCTGTGCTCGCGGGCATTTTGTTCACGGCGCCGGTGGGCATCGAAGCGTTCGATCTCACCGTGCCCGACGTGTACTGGAAGATCTCTACGGCGCTGCTGATCCTAACGGCGCTCGGCCTCTCGATCACGCTGCTGCTGCGCTGGTCATACGGTGCCGGCGAACGCGAGGCGGCCCGCGAGGCCGATCGCCTCGCGGCTGCCGCGGGCTACGGCGCCGGATCCCCGTACCGCGCGCAGGCAGCTCCCGGCTACCCGGTGCAGCCCCAGGCTGCGGTGCCGCAGGGCGCCGCGCTGCTGCCCTGGCCGACGTTCGCTGATGGTCGCCCGCTGCCCGCAGGCCCCGATGGCCAGCCCGATTTCAGCGTCCCTGGCGCTCCGCTGCGGTGAGCCGGGGATACCAGCCCGAAGGTTTCCACGCCGGTAGCTCAGGCGGCTCTGGCGGCGCGCACGCTGCTGCGGCCGCCGGGGCTACTGACGCTGCCCGGGCAGGCCATTCGGGCCCCGCGGCGGCTGCTGGGGTACGCCTCAGGCTGATCCGGATCGAAGAAATGAGCGCCGTTGGCGCGCTCGCCAGAACCGCCTATGACGAGTCGTATCCCGGGCTTCCCGCTGATTATTTGGCCGAGATTGAGGCCGTGGCCGAGCGCGCTCGCACCGCGCAGGTGTGGGTCGCCGAGGATGATGCCACCGGCGCCATTTTGGGCACCGTGACGCTGCCCGAGCCCGGTCAGGTGCTCAGCGCAGTGGCACGCGACGGCGAGATCGACGTGCGACTGCTCGCCGTGGTCGGCATCGCGCGCGGCCGAGGCGTGGGCGGGCTGCTGATGCGGCTCGCGATCGACACCGCTCGTGAGCGGGGTGCGTCACGCCTCGTGCTGAACACGAGCACCGAGATGCCCGGCGCGCGCAGGCTGTACGAGCGCATGGGATTTCACCGGTTGTTCGAGCGAGAAGAAGACATTGTGCGCGAGGACGGATCGGCGTTTACGCTGCTCGCCTACGGGTTCGAACTGTAGTTCGGTGGGCTAGCGCGCGGCCGTCGCCTCCCGCGCTAGCCCACCGGCTCCAGGGCGCTGCTGCCAAACAGCGTCTGCACGGCGGCCGCGGCGACCGGTGCCTGGCCCGTGCGGCCGAGCGCCCGCAGCCGCAGCGTCGGTTCGTGCAACAGCCGGCCGGCGAAGTGACGCAGCGCCGCCTGCACCTGAGCGGCCTCAGGGCCGAGCTTTGCTGCCCGCGCGATTTCGGCCTCGAGCACCGAATGCACGTGGTCGCGCAGCGCCAGCACGCTGGGCACAGCGGCGCGCTCGGCCTGATCGGCCGCAAACTCGGCGGCGGCAGCGCTCGTGATCTGGCGCGCCTCGGTTTCAGAGCTGAGCTCTTCGACCCCCGCGTGCATCGCGATCACCTCAAGGTCGAGCACCTCGACCCCCGGCACCTGCGCGGCCTCGGGGGCGATATTGCGGGGCACGCCGAGGTCAATAAAGAGCCGCTGACGCGGCAAATCTGCCGTGCCCGCACGCCCCGTGAAACTCGTGCAAAACGGGCGCGGCGCGGCGGTCACCGTGCGGGCGACTAGTTCGGCGTCAACGATCGGATCTTGCGCGGTGCTGCACGCAATAATCACGTCGGCCGCCGCGAGCTCAGCCGTGAGGGCGTCTCGTTCGAGCGGGCGCACCTCGCGTGTCTTGGCGAAGGTGTGTGCCCGCCCCGAGGGGGAGTGCACGGCGATGTGGCGTGCCCCGCGCTCACGCAACGCCGCAAGGGTGACGGCGGCGTAGGCGCCGGTGCCCACGAGCAACACGCGGGTGCCCGCCCAATCGCCGATGCGGCTCTCGGCAAGGAGCAGGGCGAGGCGAACGAGAGAGCGCCCCTGGGTCTGCACCCGGGTGCGTGCCTTCACAGTTTTGGAGACGGTAGCCGCGTGCTGAAACAGGCGCTCAAGCTCGGGCGTGGTGGAGCCCGCAAGTTTTGCCTGTGAGAATGCCCGACGCACTTGACCGCCGATCTCACCCTCGCCCATCACTACCGACTCGAGACCGCTCGAAACTTCAAAAAGGTGATGCGCGGCATCGACGCCGTGGCGCACACGCGTGGCCTGAGTGAGTTCAGTTTCAGGCACGCCGGTGATCCGAGCGATCGCCCGAATGGCCTCTTCGGGTGCGCTCGAATTCGCATCGAAATAGGCTTCAAAACGGTTGCAGGTGGCGATCACCACAGACCCGTTCTGCTGGGCATCGTCGGCGCCAGAAATGACGCCCTGATCCGGAGTTTTTGAGTCACCGGCGAGGGGAGTGTGCCCCTCGTTTTGCGTGAGGGTCTGCACGAGTTCGTCGGCGTGTCGTTCGACGCGCTCAAGCAGCGAAAGAGACGCGCTTTTGTGGTCGATCGAGAGACACGACAAGCCGCCAGAGGTGGCTGAGGCCGTGTCTGAAAACTTGGTGTGTACAAGTGAAGAGTTCATCAGATGAATAAGTTACCATTCATCTGATGAACGAGCTTACAGGGTCCCACCCCTTGGTGGATGGACGCACAACTACTTCTTCGCTGGTGCGCGCCATTCAGGGCGTACGCGGCGCACACACTCCGGTTTGGTTTATGCGCCAGGCCGGCCGATCGCTGCCCGAGTACCGCGCACTGCGCACGGGCCGCGACATGATCGAGTGCTGCCTCGACCCCGCCACCGCAGCAGAGATCACCTGCCAGCCGGTGCGGCGCCACGGCGTTGACGCCGCGGTATTCTTCAGCGACATCATCGTGCCGCTGAAGCTCGCCGGCGTGCCCGTCGAACTCGTGGCCGGTCGCGGCCCGGTGTTCGCAGAGCCCGCCCGCACCGCAGCAGATATCGCAACGCTGCGCCGCGAGTGCACGGTCGAGCGGCTGCGCGAAAACCTCGCACCGATCACCGAGGCCGTGCGCCTGGCCACCGACGAACTGGGCAGCACCCCGCTGATCGGCTTCGCCGGCGCACCGTTCACGCTCGCGGCCTACCTCGTCGAGGGTGGCCCGTCGAAGGACCACATGCGCGCTCGCACCCTGATGCACGCAGACCCCGCCGCGTGGGCCGAGCTCACCGCGTGGGCCGCCGAACTCAGCGGAGTGTTCCTCGAAGCCCAGGTACAGGCGGGCGCGAGTGCCGTGCAGCTGTTCGATTCGTGGGCGGGCTCGCTCTCGGTCGACGACTACCGCACACACGTTGCCCCGGCTTCGCGCCACACCCTCGAACGGGTGAACGCGCTGCACTACCGCGATGCCGAAGCCGAGGGCTACACCGCGCAGCCCATGCAGGTGCCCACAATCCACTTCGCCGTCGGATCAGGCCACCTGCTCGAAGCGCTCGGCGAGACCGCGGGTCACGCGATCGGCGTTGATTGGCGCACCCCGCTCAACGAAGCCAACACCCGACTCGGGGGGCGTTTCCCGCTGCAGGGAAACATTGATCCGGCGCTGCTGCAGGCGCCCCAAACCCAGCTCGATGCGCACGTTGACGACGTGCTCGCCCAAGGTGAGGCCGCGCCCGCGCACATTGTGAACCTGGGGCACGGGGTGCCGCCCGAGACCGACCCAGATCGACTCACCGGCATTGTCGAACGGGTGCACAGTGCCCGTTTGTGACCGAGAATTCGACGCGCTGGTGATCGGGGGCGGCGTCGCCGGCCTCGTCACCGCGCGCGATCTCGCTCGCGCAGGGCAGCGCGTCGGCCTCGTCGAACGAGGCCCGCGCCTCGGCGGGCGAGTGCGCGGATCGCGGCTCGCCGGGCTGCCCGTCGAACTGGGCGCCGAAGCCTTTGCGACCCGCACGGGGGACGTGCATATGCTGCTCGCCGAGCTCGGGCTGGGCAACCACATCGTGGCGCCGCGGCGCGATCCGGCGTGGGTGATTACGAATCAGGCGGCTCATCCGCTGCCCGAATCTGGTGTGCTGGGGATTCCCGCGCGCCCGCTGAGCGCGGCCACGATTCGCGCGATCGGCTTTGCTGCCGCGTGCCGCGTGGCTTGCGAGCCCTGGCGCCCACGCAGCAGTCACGACCCCGGGGCCTCGGTTGCGAGCGTGACCCGCGACCGTCTCGGCGTGCGTGCGCTCACCCAGCTCGTCGCACCCGTGACCGAGGGCGTGTACTCGGCGTCGCCCGAGACGCTGCCGTTCGCGGCACAAGCTGAGCTTGCCGCGGCCTATGAACGATCGGGCTCGCTCGTGCGCGCCGCCCGCGAAGTGCGTGCGTCGCGGCTCGCCGCTGGCGGGGCCGTCGCCAGCCTCACCGGGGGCATGCAGGGGCTCATCGCCGCGCTCGACGCCGACCTGCGCGACCTCGGCGTGACCGTGGTCACCGACGCCCCGGTCGACAGCGTGGCGCCGGCCGAAGCTTCGGCGAACGCGCTCAGCGGGGCCGCGTCGGATGCAGCAGCCGGTGTGGCGGCGAGCCCTGGAGCCGAGGCACCGTCACGGTGGCGCGCCAGCTGGGCCGGTGGCTCAGCCGAGGCCGCCGCGATCGTGCTTGCGATTGCGCCGCGAGAAGCGACTCGATTGCTCGCTCAGCCGGGGGCTGCGCCGACGGCGCCGACCGTGCCGACCGGTCCGACCGCGCCCGCCGCGCCGACCGCTGAAATTGCGGTCGAAACGGTCACGCTCGTGGTCGACGAGGCACAGCTCGACCAGTTTCCGCGCGGCACGGGTGCTCTGATTCGACCGGGGCACCCGCGCATCGCGGCGAAAGCGCTCACCCACGCCACCGCCAAGTGGGCGTGGCTGCGTGACGCAGCGCCCGCCGGGCGCCACGTGCTGCGGCTCTCCTACGGCACGCGGGGCCGATCGCCTGCGACCGCGCCGCTGAACGATGTCGAATCGGCGGCGCTCGCGTTGCGAGACGCCGGTGAGGTGCTGGGCGTGCCACTCGCCCCCGCATCGCTGGTGGCTCACGAGCGTGCGCGGTGGGTGATCCCCGGGCGAGCTGACGCCCCGCAACTGCCGCCGGGCCTGTTCTGCACGGGCGAAGCGGTGGCCGGCACCGGGCTCGCGAGCGTGGTGCCTCACGCCCGTCGCACCGCGCGTGACGTGCTCGCTAGGCAGCCGGTCCACCAGCGAAACCCGTGACCCGCGGCCTCCTCCTCACCCCAATCTTCCTCACCCCAATCTTCCTCACCTCAAACTCCTCAAACTCCCCAAACTTCTACGGCCCGAGCCGCTTCATCCCGCATGAATAGCGCTCCCGCCATCTCACCGTATTAGCCAGTTTCACGCTGTATCTTCTTCGCAGTTGAAAGGAATCAACCTCATGACCAGTCATCCCGTCATGGAACAGACCGGTGAACAGTCACCGTCGGGTTACACCCTCTGGGCGGTGTTTCGCCGCGACCCCGCGGCAGCGGGCACAGCTGGTGACGCCGCTGCGGGCACCGCAGAACTAACGGCGGCGGTCGACGCGGTTACCGCCTCGGGTGTGACACTGCGCGGCTGGTATGACGTGTCGGGGCTGCGCGCTGACGCCGACCTGATGGTCTGGTTGCACGGCGATACCGCCGAGGGGCTGCAATCGGCACTGCGGGTGCTGCGTCGCACCGCGCTGATCGCGGGCCTGCTGCCCACCTGGAATGCCCTCGGTGTGCACCGTGACGCCGAGTTCAACCGGGCACATGTGCCAGGGTTCTTGCGCGGCGAGGCCGCGCGTGACTGGCTCGTGCTCTACCCCTTCGTGCGCGACACCGAGTGGTACCTGCTGCCCGAGGCCGAGCGCCGTCGCATGCTCGCCGACCACGGCCGCAAGGGCGCCGAGTTTCGTGGCGTCGTCGCAAACACGGTGTCATCGTTCGCGCTCGGCGACTACGAGTGGCTGCTGCCGCTCGAGTCAGACGATCTCACCGAGCTCGTTGACCTGATGCGTGCCCTGCGCGCCACCGATGCGCGCCGCCACATGCGCGAAGAAACCCCCTTCTACACGGGCCGCCGGGTGACGACGGCCGAGGTTGCCGAGGTAATCCGATGACACTGCAGACCGTGCTCACTGCGCCCACCGCCCAGTTCGACACCGAGGCCCACGCCTATGACGCCCTCGTGCTGCTCGGCTTTGGCGGGCCCGAGGGACAAGACGATGTGATTCCGTTTCTGCGCAATGTGACGCGCGGCCGCGGCATCCCCGATGAGCGCCTCGAAGAGGTGGCCCATCACTACCGCCACTTTGGCGGCGTCAGCCCGATCAACGAACAGAACCGGCAGCTGCGCGACGCGTTGCAGGCCGAACTTGAGCGCCGTGGCATCGAGCTGCCGGTGCTGTGGGGCAACCGCAACTGGGCGCCCTACCTGCCCGAGGTGCTGGGCGATGCTGCCGCCCAGGGCCACGAGCGAGTGCTGGTGCTGCCGACGAGCGCGTTCGCGTCGTACTCGGGGTGCCGCCAGTACCAGGAGAACCTCGACGAAGCCCTCGCCGGCATCAACACCGCAACCGAGCGCCCGCGCCTCGTCGTCGACAAGGTGCGCCCCTACTTTGACCACCCCGGGTTTCTCGACCCCTGGATCACCGCCACGCGCCGCTCGATCGCCGAGCTGCTCGTACGCGAACCCGATCTCGAGGCCGCCCGCGACGTGCGCGTGATCTTCACCACGCACTCGGTGCCCAATTCATACTCGGGCGCTTTCGGCCCCGATCATGAGGCGCTCGCGGGCCAGGGCGCCTACGAGGCACAGCACCTGGCGGCCGCCGCCGAAATCGCTGCGGCCGCGTGCCCCGGCGTGACCTGGGAGCTCGCGTACCAGTCGCGCAGCGGCCCGCCCTCGCAGCCGTGGCTCGAGCCCGACATCAACGACGCTATCGCCGAGCTGCCCGCGCAGGGCGTGCGCGGCGTGGTGATCGTGCCCGTCGGATTCGTGAGCGATCACATGGAGGTGCTGTGGGATCTCGACACCGAGGCCCTCGATACCTGCGCTGAGCTGGGGCTTGCCGCGGTGCGCGTGCCAACCCCCGGCATCGACCCCGTGTACGTTGCGGGCCTCATCGATCTGGTGCTTGAGCGCCGCGACGGCACCGCCGTGGCAGATCGCCCGTCGCGCACGAATCTCGGCCCGTGGTTTGACGTCTGCGGCGCTGGCTGCTGCGAGACACCGGCTCGCGCGGCCGCCGCTGCGGCGCGCCTGAACCGGGCTGCTCACGCGCAATCAGCAGAGGCCCACCAATGACCCAGACACCGCTCGAAGACGCCGCCGAGATTGCCGTAGTTCGCGGCCCGCTTGCGGCCCGCGACGGCCTGATCCGGGTGGGCACGCGAGGCAGCGCCCTCGCCGTCACCCAAACCACCGGGGTGGCCCGCCGCATTGCGCAGGCGACCGGCAGCGAGGTCGCGCTCGTCATCATCACGACCAAGGGCGACGTGTCGACCGCCCCGCTCGCGCAGCTCGGTGGCACCGGGGTGTTTGTGAGCGCCCTGCGCGACGCCCTCATCGCAGGGCAGTGCGATCTCGCCGTGCACTCGCTGAAGGATCTGCCCACGGGCGAGTGCCCCGGCATCATCCTGGGCGCGATTCCCGAGCGGGCCGACGCGCGCGACGCACTGTGCGCGCGCGATGGGCTGACCCTCGCTGAGCTGCCTGCGGGCGCTCGTGTTGGCACCGGATCCCCGCGTCGCGCCGCCCAGATTCTGCGTATGCGGCCCGACCTCGAGGTGTGCGACCTGCGCGGTAACGTCGATTCGCGGCTTGCGCGCGTGGGCGCTGACCTCGACGCGGTTGTGCTGGCCGCTGCAGGCCTCATTCGCATTGGCCGCGACGCCGCCATCACCGAATATTTCGAGCTCGATCGGGCACCGGCGGCGCCGGGGCAGGGCGCGCTCGCGGTCGAGGCGCGCTCAACCGAGACGAGCACCGCCATCGCGGCGGGGCTCGCCGCGCTCGACGACGCCGAAGCGCGCGCGTGTGCACTCGCCGAGCGCAGCATTCTCGCGGGGCTCGAAGCCGGGTGCCAGGCCCCGGTGGGCGCGTGGGCTCGCTGCGACGGTGACCAGCTCGTGCTCACGGGCGAGGTGTACCGCGTTGACGGCAGCGAACAGCTCACCGAAACGCGCACCGCAGCATGGGGTGCTCAACCTGACGACCAGCTCGCCGCGGCGCAGCTCGGCGTTGACGTGGCACAGCAGCTGCTGCAGGGCGGCGCCATCGAACTCGCCCCGCCGGGCACCCTCGGCGTGATGACGCTCTCAGTCCAGGCCTCGGCCGACACCGTCACTGAAACCTCTGACTCAGGAGCCACGCGATGATCGCGCACGTGAAACAGCCCCTCCTTTCGCTGCGGGGGCTGCGCATTCTGATTCCGCGAGGCGGTGACCTGGGCGCCGCACTGCACGACAAAATCGTGGCCCGCGGCGGAATCCCCACGATCGCACCCCTGCTCGAAACGGCCCCTCCGGCAGACCCCGCAGCCTTCGCGGCCGCGGTGGCGCGGTGGAACGCGGGCGAGTACGACTGGATCGTTGTCACCAGCGCGACCACGGCCACCGCGCTCGAAGCGGCCGGTATTCAGCCCAAGCCGCAGGCGAAGACGGCGGCCGTGGGCCCCGTCACTGCGGCCGCGATTCAAGCGATCGGGTTTCCCCTCCACGTGATGCCCGGCCGCGACTACTCTGGGCGCGGTCTCGCCGAATCACTGTTGGCGGCACTGCCTGATCCGGAGCAGCGTGCGTCCACTCAGCCCGCGGGCCACCCGGCCGCGGCGCCCGTGCGCATTTTGCTGCCCGTCTCAGATCTCGCCGACGACACCGTCGAGCGTGCGCTCGTTGAGGCCGGGTACCTGGTCGATCGCGTCGGCGCGTACACGACCGCCGTCACCGACGAAATTGCGGGGCTGCGCGAACGCGCGGCAGCCGCAGCATTCGACGTCGTGCTCGCCACGAGCGGTTCGGCGGCCCGCGCGATTGCGGCGCGATTGGCTCCGCTGCCGCCCGCCACCCACATCGCCGCGATCGGGGCCCCCACGGCCCGCGCGCTCACCGCGGCCGGCCTGCGCGCCGACAGCATCGCCGTCACCTCAACCACCGACGGGCTGCTCGACGCGGTCGCCGTCGCGCTGATCGAGGGCGCCCGCGAATCATACGAACACACGCACCAAGGAGACAACCGATGACTTCCTCATTCGACAGCGGCTTGGGGATCAGGCCGCGCCGCATGCGCCGCACCCCGGCGCTGCGGCGCCTCGCGGCCGAGACCCGCGTGCACCCCGCCGAGCTGATTCTGCCGGTGTTTGTGCGCGAGGGGCTTGATGCACCGCGCCCCATCGAAGCCATGCCCGGTGTGATGCAGCACACACTCGAGTCGGTGCGCCAGGTCGCGCGCGACGCTGTTGCGGCGGGTATCGGCGGCATCATGCTGTTTGGCGTGCCCGCCACGCGCGATGCGATCGGCAGCCAGGCCGATCACCCCGAGGGCATTCTGAACCTCGCGATCGCGGCCGTGCACGAAGAAGCCGGCGACCAGCTTGTGGTGCAGGCCGACCTGTGCCTCGACGAGTTCACCGACCACGGCCACTGCGGCGTGCTCGATGCCGCGGGCGAGGTCGATAACGACGCCACCCTCACCCGCTACGAAGCCATCGCCATCACGCAGGCCCGTGCGGGCGCCGCGGTGCTCGGCGTCTCGGGCATGATGGACGGCCAGGTCGCCGCCGTGCGCACTGCGCTCGATGAGGCGGGTCACGCAGACACCGCGATTCTGGCGTACTCGGCGAAGTATGCCTCGGCGTTCTACGGGCCGTTCCGCGAGGCAGTTGACTCGCAGCTGTCGGGCAATCGCCGCGGCTACCAGCAGGATCCCGCGAACCGCCGCGAGGGCGTGCGCGAGGCCGCCCTCGATATCAACGAGGGCGCCGACATCGTGATGGTGAAGCCCGCCTCGACCTACCTCGACGTGCTTTCAGACGTCGCCGAGATGAGCCCCGTGCCCGTGTGGGCCTACCAGGTGTCGGGCGAGGCCGCGATGATCGAGGCCGCAGCCGCCAACGGCTGGATCGACCGCCGCGCCGCCATCGAGGAGTCCATCGTGAGCATCCGCCGCGCGGGCGCCGATGCTGTGCTCACGTACTTCGCACTCGAGCTCGCGGGGTGGCTGCGATGAGCGCGCACATTTCAGCACCCGCTCCCGTGAGCGCCGGATCAGCCCCCGTCAGCGCCGGCCTCGCCGCGCGCGCAAGCCAGGTGATCGTGGGCGGCGTGAACTCGCCCGTGCGCGACTTCGGCTCGGTCGGTGGTACCCCACGCTTCTTCGTGAAGGGGCGCGGCGCATGGGTGACCTGCGCCGACGGGCACGACTACGTCGACCTCGTAGCTGCGTGGGGCCCGGCGCTACTCGGGCACGCGCACCCCGACGTGATCGCTGCGGTGCAGCAGGCCGCGGCGCAGGGGCTTGGGTTTGGGGCATCGCACCCGCTCGAGGCCGAACTCGCCGAAGAAATCACCGCCCGGGTGCCGCACGCCGAGCGCCTGCGCTTCGTGTCGACGGGCACCGAGGCCACCATGACGGCGATCAGAATCGCGCGCGCGGCCACCGGCCGCCCGCTGATTGTGAAGTTCGCGGGTCACTACCACGGCCACTCCGACGGGCTGCTTGCGGCTGCCGGATCAGGCCTCGCCACCCTCGGGCTCCCCGGGTCTGCCGGGGTCACCCCCGAGACCGCCGGTCAGACCATCGTGCTGCCCTACAACGATCTGGGCGCACTCGAAGAAGCTTTCGCAAGCCACGGCGACCAAATCGCCACCGTGATCACCGAAGCGGCCGCCTGCAATATGGGCGTCGTGCCGCCCGCCGCGGGGTTCACCGCCGCGCTGACCGAGCTGTGCCACCGTCACGGTGCGCTGGTGATCAGCGATGAGGTGCTCACCGGGTTTAGGTCTGGCCCCGCTGGCTACTGGGGTGTGGAACAGGCGGCAACGCCCGACCTGGTCACCTTCGGCAAGGTTGTGGGCGGAGGTCTGCCGCTCGCCGCTGTGGGCGGGCGCGCCTCGCTGATGGAGCTGCTGGCCCCCATGGGGCCGGTCTACCAGGGCGGCACGCTGTCGGGTAATCCGGTGGCGGTGGCCGCTGGGTTGGCCACGCTGCGCGGCGCCGATGATGCGGCCTACGCACGTCTAGCTGCTGCATCAGAACAGGTGCAGGCGATGGTCAGCGCGGCGCTCACCGAGGCCGGTGTGGCGCACGTGGTGCAGACCGCTGGCACGCTGTTCAGTGTGTTCTTCGGTCGCGGCGAAGTGAGTGCGGCTGGTGCTGGTGCTGGTGCGGCTGGTGAGCCAACCCTGGGCACTGCCGCGCCGGTGCTGGATTATGCCACCGCGCAGGCCCAGCACACCGATCGGTACCGCGCGTTCTTCACCGCGATGCTTGAGAACGGTGTGTCGCTGCCCCCGAGCCCCTTCGAGGCCTGGTTTGTGACGGCGGCCCACGATGAGGCCGCGCTGGCGCACATCCGTGCGGCTCTGCCGGCGGCGGCCGCGGCCGCGGCGGCGGTTCCCGCGCTGTAGTCGGGTGGCTGCAGCCTCTTTTAGGGGCAGCGGCCACCCCTGACAGGAAGTTTCAGTAACTCCGGAGGAATCAGCCGGTTTCCTCCGGACTTACTGAAACTTCCTTTTTTGATGCGCGGGGCAGGTCAGCTCAGGGAAGGGCGGGCAGGTCGAAGCTGGGCACTGCAGGGGTGGGCTTTCGCTACGGTCAGAGATTTGACCAGAACCAGATGAATATCACCCAAATCAACTGGGCGGCATGAAATCTCTGCGCCTAGCGAAATGGGCTTCGCGTGAGGCACCCCCAAAACACAAAAAAGCTTCGGCCCAGGGAAAACCCTGGGCCGAAGCTCTTTCACACCGTGCTTAGATGCGCGCGGTGAGCGCCTCAACGGCCGCTTCGAAGAAGCGCAGACCATCAAGGCCCGAACGCATAGCGTCGGGCGTGTCGGGGCCAAAACCGGCCTCGACAGCGTGCTCGGGGTGCGGCATCAGGCCGACAACGTTGCCGCGCTCGTTGGTGAGCCCTGCAATGTCATTGACCGAACCGTTGGGGTTCACACCGGCGTAGCGGAAAGCGATGAGGCCGTCGCCCTCGAGGCGCTTGAGCGTCTCGTCGTTCGCGATGTAGCCGCCGTCACCGTTCTTCAGCGGGATGACAATCTCTTCACCCTTGGTGAAGCGGTGCGTCCACGCGGTGTCAGCGTTCTCAACGATCAGCTTCTGATCGCGGCGAATGAACTGCTGGTGTGCGTTGCGAATCAGACCGCCAGGAAGCAGATGAGCCTCAACGAGTACCTGGAAGCCGTTGCAAATGCCCAGCACGGGCATGCCCGCGTTTGCGGCTGCAACAACCTCGGTCATGATCGGTGCAATTGCAGCGATCGCGCCGGGGCGCAGGTAATCGCCGTAGCTGAACCCACCGGGCAGCACGATCGCGTCGACACCCTGGAGGTCGTGATCGGCGTGCCACAGGGCAACGGGCTCTGCGCCAGCAATGCGAATGGCACGCTGGGCATCGCGGTCGTCAAGCGACCCGGGGAAAGTTACGACACCAATGCGGGCCGACATTATTCGGCCTCGTCCTCGAGCTCGATGAGCTCGTCGTCGACGGTGATTGCGACGACGTCCTCAATCACGTCGTTCGACAGAATCTCGTCTGCAACCTTGCACACCTCGGCGAGTACCTCAGAGGTAACTTCGCCTTCTACGGTGAACTCAAAACGCTTGCCAACGCGCACGTTCTGAAACTTTTCATAACCGAGCCGAGCTAGGGCGCCAGTAGTGGCCTTGCCCTGGGGATCGAGCAGTTCGGCCTTCGGCATGACATCAACGACAATCTTGGGCACCCGGGATCTCCGTTTCTTGTGTGAAGCTTGGTTTAATTCTCGCACATCGGGGGCGGCAGAATTCCGCCGCGCCCGCGAGGGGGTTGCTGGTGGGGGACGAACCGCGCGGGGCGGCGGCTCGTGGGTCTATGCGGTGGGTTGATCCGGATCAGCAGAACCCGCGAGGCGATCGAACAGTTCGCTGTACTGGCCGAGGGTCTGCTCGATGATTTCGGCGGGGAGTACCGGGGGAGTGCCCTGCTTGTCCCAGTTCGCAGCGAGCCAGTTGCGCACGATCTGCTTATCGAACGAGGCCAAGCGCTCAGCGCGCGGCAGCGTCTCGTCGGCGTAGCGCGCCGAATCCCAGTAGCGCGAAGAGTCGCTCGTGAGCACCTCGTCAGCGAGCACCATTTCGCCGGTGCGCGGGTCGCGGCCAAACTCAAACTTCGTGTCGGCGAGTACGACGCCGCGCGAAGCAGCGAGGGCACGGGCCTCGGTGAAAATGCGAATCGAAGTGTCGCGCAGTGCCTGCGCAACCTCGGCACCCACGAGCTCGACGCTGCGTTCGTAGGTGATGTTCTCGTCGTGCTCGCCGAGCGGCGCCTTGTAAGCGGGCGTGTAGATCGGGGGATCGAGCTGGTCGCCGTCTTGCATACCCGCGGGCAGCTCGATGCCGCAGACCGAACCGAGCTGCTGGTATTCAGCAAAGCCCGAGCCGGTGAGCGCACCGCGCACCACGCACTCGATGGGGTACATCTCGAGCTTGCGGGTGAGCATTGCGCGCGGGGCAACATCGGCCGGAATCTCGGGGAGCTCGGGCACGTGGGGCACGAGGTGGTTGGGTACGTCGATCTGCTCGAACCACCAGTTCGACAGCGCCGTGAGCACCGCGCCCTTGCCCTCGATGGGGGGCTCGAGTACGAAGTCGAACGCGCTAATGCGGTTGCTCGCGACCACGAGGAGGTACGAATCGGGACCGTTCTCGGGGACGTAGAGGTCACGCACCTTGCCCGAGTAAATGTGGGTCCATCCGGGCAGAGGCTTGGGAGTGGGAAGCTCAGTCACCTGTCCATTCTCGCACTCTCTGCGGTGCCGCGCGTCCCCAGGCCTCGGCAATCCTTTTCGACTAAAGTTCTCAATAGGAAACATCACGGGTGTGTGCCCGCAGAGGTTGACGAAGGAGCACTATGATTCCGCTGGGCCCGGTCGTTGCGAGAAGCCGAACAAAAGCCTCACGTGCAATGGTGTGGGCGTACCTCACCGATCCGAGCCTGCGCGCTCAATGGTGGGAGCCGCTGCAGTTTGATGCCGGCCTGGGCGGCTCGGTGCAGGCGCAGCGCGTGGGCGCTAATGCCGACGGCGAAGACGCTGATGCTGAGTCGCTGAGCCGCGATCTCGTGGGCGCCGTTGACGTGTGGGTTGCCGGGCACGCGCTGGGGTTCTCGTGGAAGACCGAGGATGAAGAGCGTGGCACCGCCGTGCTCGTCACCCTCAGATCACAGGGGTACCACACGGGCGTGACCGTCACCGAGACCGGGTTTGATGCCCTGCGCGAGGGCGCAGCGCGCGCTGCCGAAGCCGGTTACGACTGGAGCCGGTTTGTCGACGCGCTCGCTGAAGCCAGCCTCGTTGAAGTGGATCTCGATGCTCGTGCCGCCGTTGCAGAGGGGCAGTCGGAGAACACAGCTGGAGCTGGAGCTGGAGCGGGTGCCGCTGCTGGCGTTGCAGCCGGTGTCGTGGGTGCGGTGGCTGCCGATGCGGCGCCGACCGCAGACGACGCTGCCGCCGAGGTTGCCGCCAACGATGCAGCAGACAACACAGCTATCGACGCAGCTGACGACTCAGCGATTTCTGCTGAGGCGCAGGCCGCTGCTGAAGCTGCTGAACTTGAGCTTGCTCCGCTCGAGATCGATGGCGAGCTCGCCGAAGACGACGAGAACTTGCTCGCCGAGGCCGCTGTTGAAGTTGAAGCAGAACCCGCTGTGGGTGACCACCTCGAACTCGTGACCGGGCCCATTGCGGTGCAGGCCCCTGAGTTTTTCCACGCTGCGGTAGTCGAGAAGGAGCGCGTGCCAGTGCGCACAGATGATGCCCCCGAGGACGAAGGTCTGGTGCCGCTCGTGCTTCCCGGCCCGCCTACCGAATCGGCCTCGTCAGCGCAGCCTCACCCAGATTCGCTGCTCGAAAAAACAGCCGTGCTCGAAGAACCCGTAGTTGTTGGCGACACCGCCGCAGCGAGCGGCCGCGAAGATATTGAAGACGCGGTGGTCGTCGAAGAAATCATCATCGAAGACGCTGTCGTGTTGCCTGCCGCTGACGAGAACGCCGCAGACGGCGACGACGACGATGACAACGCCGAGCCCGATTTCGACTCGCTCATTCGGGGGCTGTAGTTTCGTAGACTGCCGCTGCAATGCAAAAGGTCGGGCCCAGCTGATGCTGGGCCCGACCTTTTGCGTTGGTGACCGCGGTGGTGTTCGCCGCGGTCACCAGTTAGGCGACGCGCGCCGCGATATCGGTGCGGTGCTGCGAGCCTTCGAGCTTGATGTGCGCTGCGGCTTCGTAGGCGCGCTCGCGTGCCTCGCCAAACGTTGCGCCACGGGCTACGACGCCGAGTACGCGGCCGCCGGTGGAGATCCAGCTGCCACCCTCGCCGCGCTCAGTGGCGGCGTGCACCACGTGTACGCCCTCAACGGCTTCGGCTGCCTCGAGGCCCGTGATCTCGCGGCCGGTGGCCGCGGTCTCGGGGTAGCCCTCGCTCGCCACAACGACGATGACCGCCGGATCGGGCGAGAACGTCGGTGCCTCAAGCTCTGCGAGCCGGCCCTCGGCCGTGGCCAGCAGGTACTCGCTGAGTGATGACTCGAGGCGGGCCAACACAACCTGCGTCTCGGGGTCACCGAAGCGTGCGTTGAACTCGATAACGCGCACACCCTTTTCGGTGACGATCAGGCCGCAGTAGAGCAGCCCGACGAACGGGGTGCCCTCTGCCTCGAGCTGGCGCACGGTGGGCACCGCGACGGTGCGGGTGATTTCTTCGACGAAGTCATCGGCTACCCAGGGCAGCGGTGAGTATGCACCCATGCCGCCCGTGTTGGGGCCCTTGTCGCCGTCAAAGATGCGCTTGTAATCTTGCGCGGGCGACAGCGGCAATACGTTGTGACCATCGGCGAGGAAGAACAGCGAAACCTCTTGGCCGTCAAGGAACTCCTCAACGAGCACGTCACCCTGCGGGGCCCAAGTGGCCACGTGGTTCAGCGCAGCGTCGCGATCGCTCGTGACGAGCACGCCCTTGCCCGCGGCGAGGCCGTCGGCCTTCACCACGTAGGGGGCACCGAATTCGTCAAGCACGCGTGCGGCGTCTTCAACGCTGGTAACGCGCTCGGCGCGGCCGGTGGGCACGTTGGCCTCATCCATGATGCGCTTCGCGAACGCCTTCGAGCCCTCGAGGGCTGCAGCCGCCTGATCGGGGCCGAATACGGCCACCCCGGCTGCGCGCAGCGGGTCAGCGACGCCCGCGACGAGCGGCGCCTCGGGCCCGATGATGACGAGGTCGAAGCCGCGCTCGGCAACGAAAGCAGCCACCACGGCGGGGTCGGTGTACGCCAACTCGGCGACTTCAACTCCGCTCGCGGCAACGCCGGCGTTTCCAGGCGCGCAAACGATCTGATGGTCGGCGGTCTCAGCGAGGAGAGCAAGGACGATGGCGTGTTCGCGGGCGCCCGGCCCCAAAACGAGGATCTTCACAGCCCCAGCCTATCCTGGGGGTGTGGCACGACGAAGAATTTCAGACCAGGATGGCCGGGCAGCGCTCGCAATAGTGCGGGCGGGAGGCGCCGCGCGACCCGCTGTGGCGACCGCGGTGAGGTATTTGCTTGAGGAGCTCGCGGCGATCGCCCCGGGCAATTCGGTTGAGGTGCGGGTGCCCCCGTTTGGGGCGACTCAGTGTGTCGCGGGGCCGCGCCACTCCCGTGGCACGCCCGCGAACGTCATCGAGATGGACGCCGAGACTTGGCTGGCGCTGGCAACTGGTGCGTTGGGGTGGGATGACGCGATGGCTGCGGCCCGGGTGATCGCCTCGGGCTCGCGGGCGACGCTCGACGGCCTGCTGCCGATCGTGCGGTCGGCTGAAGCGCCGACGCCGACAGCCTGAGCCAGCACCTCCGCAGCCGCCCGCGCAGGCCCCCGCAGTCGACGCAGAGACGCTCAGCTAGAGCCTGAGAGAATAGAGACCATGAACACCCCTGATCCCGCGACCGGTGAGCCGCGCGAGGCTCTCGACACCACCGCAGCCGAGCCCGTAGCCGCGACCATCGAGCCCGCCGTGGCCGAAGCTCCCGCTGCGCACGCTGAGCCTACTGAGCCAGCAGAGCCCGAGGCCCCCGCAGAGCGTGAGCCCGTTGTCAGCAAGATCGAACGCGAGGTGACGCTCGAGCGTGGCGTGCGCGTCGGCCGCGTCGTGATTTCGTTCACGATCGCCGGAGCATTTATCGCCATGCTGCTCGCTCTGCTCGTGCCGCTCGGCTTCGATGCCGATTACACTGTCGGCCAGATTGTGGGCTTTATGGCGCTGATTGGTGCCATTCTGGGCCTCGCGGTTGGCTGCCTGCTCGCGATTATTTTGGGAGCAATTGCAAAGCGTCGCACCGGCACCGGTGTGGCGATCCAGACAGACGTGCGATAATCGCGACATCGAACTGTTGATCGGAGCTTTCTGATGCTTGCAAATCTTGGTGGATGGCACATGTTGGTCATTCTGTTTGTCGTGCTGTTGATGTTTGGTGCACCCAAACTGCCGGGCCTCGCGAAGAGCCTGGGACAGTCGGCGCGCATCCTGAAGAAGGAAGTGCGCGGCGAAGAAGAAGCTTCGACGACGGTTCCTGCCGCCACGGCAAAGTCAGAAGAAGCTGAGCCTCAGAAGTAAAGTCCTGTCATACTGATCTGAATCCTACGATCGGAGCACACCGAATGTTCGGAAATCTTTCCGGCCCCACGCTGCTGGTGATTCTATTCATCGTCCTGCTGTTGTTTGGTGCACCCAAGCTTCCCGCGCTCGCGAAGAGCCTGGGGCAGTCGATGAAGATTCTGAAGAAGGAAGTGCGTAACGACGCTGATCCGGATCAGGAATCAGCTGCGGCATCGACCCCGCCGCCCGCGACTCCCGCGGCACCGGCAGCGCCCGCCGCTCCGGCGACCCCTGCGGCTCCCGCAGCATCGCCCGCTCCGGCGGCCGATGACCTAGGTACGCCCGGCGTCGATAAGCCGTAAGTTTCAATGAGCCGCAGGCTTCACCAAGTCTGAGACTTACACGCAGCAGGGCCCCGAGCTGAAAAGCTTCGGGGCCCTGCTGCGTTCTAGCTCTGCTGTGTCTAGCTCTGCTGCGTCGCCTCAACCCAGGCGAGGTACTCGGCGTTGATGTCACCGGTGATGTACTCGCCGGTGAAGCAGCTTTCTTCGAGCTTCGTTACCGTGTTCTGGCCCGAGAGAATGGCACGGTTCATGCCTTCGACGGTCTGGTAGACGAGGTGATCGCTGCCGAGCTGCGCGTTGATCTCATCATTGGTGCGGTTGTGCGCGATGAGTTCGTCACGGGTGGGCATGTTGATGCCGTAGACGTGCGGGAACAGCACGGGGGGAGCCGCCGAGGCGAACGTGACGCTCTTCGCGCCAGCCGCACGGGCCATCTCCACGATCTCCTTCGAGGTCGTGCCGCGCACGATCGAGTCGTCCACCAGCAGCACGTTCTTGCCCTTGAACTCAACGCTCATGGCGTTGAGCTTCTGGCGCACGCTGCGCTTGCGCACGGCCTGGCCGGGCATGATGAAGGTGCGGCCGACGTAGTGGTTCTTGAAGAACCCCTCGCGGTAGTCGATGTTGAGCTTCTGCGCGAGCTGCATAGCGCTCGGGCGGCCCGACTCAGGAATCGGCATGACCACGTCAATATCGCCCGTGGAGAGCTCGCGCTCGACCTGCTCGGCGAGCGTCTCACCGAGGCGCAGACGCGCGTCGTACACCGAGATACCGCTGAGCACCGAGTCGGGGCGTGCGAGGTAAATGTACTCGAACGCGCAGGGGATCAGCACCGGGTTCTTGGCGCACTGGCGCGACACCATGGTGCCGTCATTCGAGATGAAGATCGCCTCGCCCGGGGCGACATCGCGCACGATTTCGTAGCCACCCGATTCGAGTACGAGCGACTCTGACGCAACAATCCACTCGTCCTTGCCCTCGGCCGAGTCGCGACGACCCAGCACCAGGGGGCGAATACCGAACGGATCGCGGAAGGCGAGGAGGCCGTAGCCGGCGATCATCGCGATCGAGGCGTACGAGCCCTGCACGCGCTCGTGCAGGCGAGAAACCGCTGCGAACACCTGCTCCTCGTCGAGGCCAGGCCCCGTCATGCCGTCCTGCAGCTCGTGCGCGAGCACGTTGAGCAGCAGTTCAGTGTCGGAGTGCGTGTTCAGGTGACGGCGATCCACGTTGTAGAGATCTGCAGTGAGCTCTCGCGTGTTCGTGAGATTGCCGTTGTGTACGAGGATGATGCCGTAGGGGGCGCTCACGTAGAAGGGCTGTGCCTCTTCTTCGCGGCTGGCGTCGCCTCGGGTGGCGTAACGCACGTGGCCGAGGCCAACGTTACCCGCGAGGAGGCGCATGTCACGAGTGCGGTACGCCTCGCGTACCTGCCCCTTTGACTTCACGACGTTGAAGAAATCGCCGTCAAGCGTGGCGATGCCCGTAGAGTCTTGTCCACGGTGTTGCAATAGCAGCAGGCTGTCATAGACCTGCTGGTTAACGTGCTCAGTGGAAACGATGCCGACGATGCCGCACATACTGTGGTGTTTGCTCCCTGCGAGGTGGGTGGTGCGGGCATGATTGACCGCAGCCCCTAGTTTCGCACACGCGAGCAGGTGCGCGAGCAGGGTACTCTTATGGTGTGACCGAAAACACGTCGATTTATGCCCAATCCGGAGTTGACACCCAGGCAGGTGACCTCGCCGTCGAGCTCATGAAGTCGGCCGTGGGCCGCACGCATGGTCCTGAGGTTATCGGGGGTGTCGGCGGTTTCGCCGGTCTCTTCGATGCTTCAGCCCTCACAAAGTACAAGCACCCGCTGCTGGCCAGCTCGACCGACGGCGTCGGTACGAAGGTCGCGATTGCTCAGGCGATCGATAAGCACGACACGATTGGCCAAGACCTTGTGGCCATGGTCGTTGACGACATTGTCGTCGTGGGCGCGAAGCCTTTGTTTATGACTGATTACATCGCCTGCGGCAAGATCGTTCCGCAGCGCATCGCCGATATCGTGCGCGGTATCGCTGAGGCGTGTGAAGCGACGGGCACCGCCCTCGTGGGCGGCGAAACCGCTGAGCACCCCGGCCTGCTGGGCGTGGACGACTACGACGTTGCCGGCGCGGCAACCGGTGTGGTCGAAGCTGACAAGATGCTCAGCCCCGCACTCGTGAAGGACGGCGACGTCGTACTCGCGATGGCCGCCTCGGGTCTGCACTCGAACGGCTACTCGCTCGTGCGCCACATTCTCGCGCAGCAGGGCATCAGCTACGACCAGCATTCGAACGAGCTGGGCGCGAGCTACGGCGAAGCGCTGCTGACCCCCACGGCGCTCTACACGAGCCCGCTGCTGCGCGTGCTCGAGGATCCGACGCTCGACGGCGCGATCCACGTGCTCAGCCACGTCACGGGCGGCGGCATCGCTGCGAACCTGGCGCGCGTGCTGCCCCAGGGCTCGTGGGTTGAGGTCGACCGCACGTCGTGGTCACCGCTGCCCGTGTTCCGCCACCTCGCCGATCTCGGCGGCCACACGCTCGAATCGCTCGAGGGTGCTTGGAACCTCGGCGTCGGCATGTTCGCTGTCGTCGACGGCAAGAAGGCGCAGCACGTTGCTGCCGCGCTGACCGCTCAGGGCCTCGACACCTGGGTGGCGGGTCAGGTTTCGACCTCGACGCGCGACTTCACCGGGTTCGAACAGGGCGCTAAGGGCGTCGACGGCGGCGCGGTGCGCCTCGTCGGCTCGTACGCGAACTAACTCCCGCAATCCCTTAGATCCGGATCCCTGGCGCACTGCCGGGATCCGGATCTTTTGAGTTTCTGGGCCCGGGCCGCCTGCGCCACGAACGGATCTGCGGTCTACATCAACGCATTGCCCGGCGAGGGCGGTTAAGCGTCGGCGACGACCGCGAAGAGCGCCGGGTATTTGAGGCCGGGCCAGGTGCCGCGCAGCACCCATCCGAAGGGGGACTCTGGGGTGGCGCTGCCGAGCTCGCGCAGCACCGTGAAGCGATCTGCCTGGGGCGCCGCCTCGCCGAGCGTTGAGCCCGCCGAACCCGATCCCCACACCTTCGTGACCGTCTCGCGCTGCACGGGCGTCGACGAGTGGTCAGCGGCCACGAATACGGCTGCCTCGCGACCGCCCGTGGTAATGGTCTCGGCGAGCGCCGCCTGGTACACCGGGTCGCCGGTTGCGTCGTAGAACCAGCGCTCACCGAGCTCACTGTCCTCGGCGGTTCCGAGCAAGAACGCTTCGCCGCCTGCGAGCGGAGCCCCGCGGTAGGTGAGGGGCACGTGATAGATCGTGTCGTCGCCCGCCGTCAAAATGTGGCCCTCCATGCCGACCTCGCCAGCGGGGTCGTCGAAGCGGTATGCGCCGATCGCCTCGAGCTGTGATGCGTCGCCGTGAAACCAGTCTTGGGTGGGTAGCCAGGCGGCCAGCATCTCAAGTTTGGAGGGGCGCAGGGTCGTAGAAAAGATCAGGGCCATACCGCTGATCCTAGAGCGCCCCGCACATCTTCGCCCGTGCACACACGAAAGCTGCGCGTCGGTTCGTGACCCGAGCTCGCTAGTCGCGTTCGATGAGTGCGTTGGCGATGACGGCGACGCCTTCGCCGCGGCCGGTGAATCCGAGGCCGTCGGTGGTGGTCGCAGCGAGCGACACAGGGGCGCCCACAAGATCAGTCATCACGGCCTGCGCTTCGGCCCTGCGCGGCGCAAACTTGGGGCGATTGCCCACGATCTGCACCGACACGTTTACGGGCCGCCAGCCCTCGGCTGCGAGCCGCTGCAGGGCGAGCCGCACGAACCCGGTGCTCGCAGCGCCCTCGGTTTCGGGTTCATCGACGCCCACGAGGCCGCCGATATCGCCCAGGCCTGCCGCCGACAGCAGTGCATCGACTACCGCGTGGCACACCGCATCGCCGTCGCTGTGCCCCGACAGCCCTGGTTCGCCCGGCCAGTCGAGGCCCGCGAGGCGCAAGGGTGAGGCTGCGTCGTAGGCGTGCGTATCGAATCCCGTGCCGACCCGGATCATGCGCGCGAGTCGATTCCGGCCGCGTTGGCGGCGAGGAAATGTTCGAGCACGGGCAGGTCGCCGGGGGAGGTGAGCTTGTGCGCCTGGAGCTCGCCCGCGACGGTGTGCACGGTGCCGCCGTCGCGCTGCACGAGTTCGGCGTCATCGGTGGGCAGCTCGCCGTGCAACTGCGCGGTGGAGTGCGCCGACTCGAGCACGTCGCGGGGAAAACCCTGCGGGGTCTGCACAGCCACGAGCGTTGAACGATCGACGGTCTCGCGCACGACGCCCGCCTCATCCACGCGCTTGAGTGTGTCAACGACGGCAATTGCGGGGATGACGCCGGCGCCGGTGCGGCGCACCTCAGCGATTACCCGTTCGAACAGTTCGGCGCTCGCAAAGGGGCGAGCGGCATCGTGCACGAGCACGGTATCAACGTGTTCGCCGAGGGCTGCCAGACCGAAGCGCACCGACTCGTGCCGTTCGCGGCCGCCTGCGACGACTGACACGTCCCATGAGGAGGTTTCGGGAAGCACGGCATCCACGATGCTCAGCGTCGCCGCTGCGTGCGACTCGGGGGCCACGATCACCAGGTGGCCGGCGTGCGGCAGCGAGGTGATGACGGCGATGCTGAATTCGACCAGAGCGCGCCCGTGTAGTTCGTAGAACGCCTTGGGAACGTCGGCGCCGAGACGTTCACCGCGCCCGGCGGCCACGAGTACGACGCCCAACGAGGCCATCGTGTGGGGGGTATGCTCCGTGCTGCTCATAATCCCAAGGGTACTCGTGCCCGGCGTTGAACGGGGGAAACGAAGTGGGGGAGACGAACGGAGATAGGGACACGCCGAAGCGTGCACCCCGTCAGAAAAGACAAAAGGCGCTTTGCGTTGCCGCAAAGCGCCTCAAGGCAGTGGTGCAGAGCTTACGAAGTAAGCACCTGATCCAGTACCTCGGAAGCCTTTTCTTCATCAGTCTTCTCGGCGAGCGCGAGCTCAGAAACGAGAATCTGACGGGCCTTCGCGAGCATGCGCTTCTCGCCAGCTGACAGCGAACGCACCTCTTGGTCGCGGCGCCACAGATCGCGCACTACCTCAGACACCTTGATGACATCGCCAGAGGCGAGCTTCTCAAGGTTGGCCTTGTAGCGACGTGACCAGTTCGTGGGCTCTTCAGTGAACGGCGCGCGCAGTACCTCGAAAACTTCCTCGAGGCCTTCCTGGTTAATGACGTCACGAACGCCGACCAAGTCGCAGTTCTCAGCAGGAACCTCAATAGTGAGATCACCCTGATTCACCTGCAGCTTCAGGAAGAGCTTTTCCTCTCCGCCGAGTTTGCGCTTCTTCACCTCGATGATTTTGGCAGCACCGTGATGGGGGTAGACAACAGTCTCTCCGACCTCAAATTGCATTGAGTGGCTCCTTTACAGTCCAGAGACTAGAATACCACACTCGCCACGCCTGGGTTAGGCTTGCCTAAGCTGCGGTTGTAGGATGGTCGCGGTTATGATGAATTCAAACCGTGTTTGCGGCTCACCGCGCACGACGTCGTATCGACCCACGGCTCGGAGGACCCCCTTGAAGATTCGGATCGCCTCATCTATTGCTCTCGCTGCTGCGCTCGCGCTCGGCGCGACCGGATGCAGCCTGATCGCGCCCCAGGGCACGCTTGAGCCTTATGCGCCCAGTGACGGTGTAGAAGTCACCATTGAGGGCGTTGATGTACGCAACTTGATGCTCATCGCTGACGAAAGCGGTGAAAACTTCAATGTGGTGTTCACCGCGTACAACCGCACTGGCGCAGACAGCGACGTCACCATGACGTTCGTGACTGAGGATTCAGAGACCGCTAGCGCCTCGTTCGTTCTGCCCGAGGGCACGACCGCGTTCGGTAACCCCGCAGCGCCCGAGACGCCGGTGCTCGTGTCGATCCCCGATCTGGTGATCGGTTCGACCATCAACGCGTACTTCCAGGTGGAAGGCGCTGCTGAGGCCGAGCACAAGGTTCCCGTGCTTGATGGCACGCTGGCCGAGTACCAGGATTACGTGCTGCCCGCAGACTTCTCGAAGTCGGCAGACACCACGAAGGCTGAGCTGCAGGCTGCTGCAGAAGAGGCTGCGGCATCGCAGTCGAAGATCGGCGACGACACCAAGGGTGAAGAGACCGACGAGAAGTCGGCTAACTAGTCACCTGCGGTTCGGCTCACGCCGAACGCACACCAAAAACGCCCCGGGAGACCGGGGCGTTTTTCGTATCTGCACGCGGGTGATGCCCCGCGCAGGCCGACCGATAGGTCGTTCGGGCCACCCAGCACGCGCTGGGCGACCCGTGGGCGCTAGCCGAAGCGGTAACCCACCCCGCGTACGGTTGAGATGAGGCGCGGCTCTGACGGGGCCTCCTCGATCCGGGCCCGAATGCGCTTGATGTGTACATCGAGCGTCTTCGTATCGCCGTAATAATTGCTGCCCCACACCCGGTCGATCAGCTGACCGCGGGTGAGCACGCGGCCCGAGTGGCGCATCAGAATTTCGAGCAGTTCGAACTCGCGCAGCGGCATTGCGGTCTCGTCGCCGCGCACGAGCACCGTGTGGCGTTCGACATCGAGCTTGATGCCGAGCTCATCGAGCACGAGCGTGTCGGCGGGGTCTTCGGGCTCAGGCTCGGGGGCAGCGCTTGCTGCCCCGCGCCGCAGCGCCGAACGCACCCGCGCGAGCAGCTCACGCGTCGAATAGGGCTTCGTGATGTAGTCGTCGGCGCCCAATTCGAGGCCCACGACAATGTCAATCTCGCTGTCCTTGGCGGTCAGCATGATGATGGGCACCTGCGACTTCTGGCGAATGCCGCGGCACACCTCGGTGCCCGGCACATTCGGCAGCATCAGATCGAGCAATACGAGATCGGGGTTGTGCTCGCCAAACAGCGTGAGTGCGCTGGCGCCGTCACCCGCTACGGTCACGCGGTATCCCTCGCGCTCAAGCAGATAGGCGAGTGGCCGTGAGATGGACTCTTCGTCTTCGACGAGGAGAATGTGCTGAGCCACTATCGGGGGTCCTTTCGGTCAGAAACGAGGGTGGACGGCGGGGCTTCGGTGAGAACACCCAGCGTACGCTTCACCTTCTTTTTTGCGCGCTTGCGTCGATCTTCTGCCGCATCGTGCAGTGGAAACGTGAGTGAAAAACTTGAGCCAACGCCGGGCTGTGACCAGACGTCAACATCGCCGCCGTGCGCGCGCATCGTGTGCCGCGTAATGCTGAGGCCGAGCCCCGTGCCGCCGGCGTCGCGGCTGCGGGCCTCATCGACGCGGTAGAAGCGCTCGAAGATGCGCGCGAGGTTTTCGCCCGCGATGCCCTCACCCTGATCGGTGACGGTCACCACGAAACGCTTCTTCTCAAACGCCATGCCCACGCCCACCCGCTCGCCCTCGGGGGAGTGCCTGATCGCGTTGCTCAAGAGGTTGGCGACCGCCGCCGCGAGGGCGGCGGGGCGGCCCATCAGGCTGGCATCGCGCTCGGTATCGAGGGCATCTGTGATCACCAGCGTGACGCCGCGCTGCTCGGCGAGCGCACGATGCGCGTCAACCTCCTGCCGCACGAGCGGGCGCAGTTTAACGCGTTCGCGGTCTTCGGGGCGCAGCGCCGATTGCGCCTCTGAGAGCTGAATAATGTCGCGCGAGAGTGAACCGAGCCGGCGCGACTCCTTCACAAGAGTGTTAGAGAACTCGCGCACGATCTCGGGATCCTCTGCCGCCTGCTGCACGGCCTCTGCGAGCAGCCCAATTGCCGCAATGGGGGTCTTGAGCTCGTGGCTGACGTTGGCGATGAAGTCACGACGCATGGAGTTCACGCGCTGTTCTTCCCCCAAATCCAATGCGAGCACCACCACAAAGCGGCGCTGCAGCCGAAACAGGTGAGTGCGCACATTGTCTGTGTGGTCGGCCGGATCGGGCTCATGGGTGTCGGGAACACCCGACGACATCACCCGGCGAACGCGTGCGAGAAAGGAAGGGGAGCCGAGCTCGTCATCGCTCAGATTACGTTCTTGGCGGGCCGTGGCGTTTGCATACACCGTGGTGAGTGAGGAGTCGAGAATCACCGCGAACGCGTCGATCTCGTCGAGCAGAATGGTCACCACTTCAGGGAGTTCGGGGCGCATCTCTTGGGCCCGCATGCGGCCCGCTTGCCTGGCACCAATGACGCCCATCGTGGCACCAACGCCGATGGCAGCCCCAAGGGCGGTTCCTGCAAGCACAAGGGCAGTGGGATCCATGATCCTTATCGTAGGGGGCAGGGCATGCTTGATAGGTGAAGTTCAACTGTTGTTCACCTCCTGGTGCGGTACGGTTTACCCGCACCAATCACACTTGTGGGGGCGGTGATTTTTTGCGGGCTTCCGCATGAGTGGCCGCCGCCCAATTTGAAAGGAATTCTGAATGCGCGAGGTATTTCAGCAGTCGCTGGCCGAGGTGCAGGAGCGCCTGGTCGATATCGCTGAGCTGGTCGAAACTTCGATCGCTGATGCGACGGGCGCGTTCGGTGGGTCTGATGTGACCCGGGCCGAGAGCGTGATTGACGGCATCGAACGCATCGAGGAGCTCGCCGCCGAGCTCGACGAACTGGCGATCGATATTCTCGCCAGGCAGCAGCCGGTCGCCTCTGACCTGCGGCTCGTGGTGGGCGCACTGCGCATGAGTTCATCGCTCGAGCGCATGGGCGATCTCGCCCAGCACATCGCTCAGCTGGCGCGCTACCGCTACCCCGAGAGTGCCATCCCTGAGGGGCTCTCGAAGACGTTTGTGCGCATGGGAGCACTCGATGTGAAGATGGCCGGCCTCATCGTTGAGCTGCTGCGCGACCAAGACTCCAGCCTCATCGACAAGGTGCGCGATATGGACGCCGATCTTGATGAACTGCACGCCAAGGTGTTCGAAAAGGTGCTCAGTGACAAGCTGGCCAACAACCCCACCGGGGTCGTCGATGCCACGCTCGGTAGTCGATACCACGAGCGCTTTGGTGACCACGCGGTGAAGGTCGCCAAGCAGATGCAGTACTTCTTGAGTGGTTCACTCGACTAACTCGAAGCAAATTCGAGGTCACCGAAACGGGGCGACTTGAGCGGGCGAGGGGTCGTGGTGGTGCAGCAATTGCACCCTGCGACCCCTCGCTCTTTTCTTCTCACAACGAAGCGCCCACCTGGTCAAGGTAGGCTGTCAGGGTGAAACAACGCATCTATGACTCGCGCGCGCAAGCGCTCGTCGACTTTGCACCCCGCGAAGACGGCAAAGTGGGCATGTACGTGTGTGGGCCGACGGTTCAGTCGGCGCCGCACATCGGCCACCTCCGCAGTGCGCTGGTGTACGACCAGATGCGCCGGTGGTTTGCGGCGACGGGGCTCGATGTGACCCTGATTCGCAACGTCACCGACATTGACGACAAAATCCTCGACAATGCACGCATCGCGCAAGCCGCGGGCGGCACCGAGCAGTGGTGGGCCCTGGCCTACCGCGTGGAGCGCGAATTTACTGCGGCTTACGAGGCGCTGGGCGTGCTCGCGCCGACGTACGAACCGCGCGCCACGGCCAACATTGCCGAGATGATCACGCTGATCGAGCAGCTCATTGAGCGCGGCCACGCATACCCTGCAGCCGACGGCTCGGCGAGCGTCTATTTCGATACGGCGAGCTGGCCGACCTATGGCGAGCTGACGCACCAGATGCGCGACCAGATGGAAGACGCCGCTGACTCTGAGCCCGTGGGCAAGCGAGATCCGCGCGACTTCGCGCTCTGGAAGGCGTACCGCGACACCGAGCCCGAGACCGCGTCATGGGATTCCCCGTGGGGCCTAGGGCGCCCCGGCTGGCACATTGAATGCTCGGCGATGGCGACCCGCTACCTCGGCACCGAATTTGATGTGCACGGCGGCGGGCTTGACCTGCGCTTCCCCCACCACGAGAACGAGCTCGCGCAGTCGCGTGCGGCCGGTCACGGCTTTGCCCGGCACTGGGTGCACAACGGCCTCGTGAACACGGGTGGCCAGAAGATGTCGAAGTCGCTGGGTAACTCGCTGTTCGCGAGCGACCTGCTGGCGAGCGCGCGCCCGATCGTGCTGCGCTATTTCTTGGGATCGGCGCACTACCGCTCGGTGCTCGAGTTCTCAGAGTCCTCGCTGAGCGAGGCCGCTTCAGCCTTTGAACGCATCGAGGGCTTCCTGACGCGCGCAGCAGAACAGCTCGGCGACAGCGCAGCCGTAACGCCGCAGACCGAGTCTTCCCTCGCCGATCTGCCCGCTGAATTCATCGCGGCCATGCTCGATGATTTCGCACTGCCGCAGGCCCTCGCGGCCCTGCACGGGGCGGTGCGCGCGGGCAATACCGCGCTTGAATCCGGCGATGAGGCGGGGCTTGCGACGCACGCCCGCGAGGTTGCCGCGATGCTAGACGTACTGGGCCTGAACCCGCGCGATGCCGCGTGGGCAGAGGGATCCGGGCCCGAAGATGCCAGCGACCGCAGCGCCCTGGGCGCGCTCGTCGAGGCACTCATCACGCAGCGCGCCGAGGCGCGCGCACGCAAAGACTTCGCTGAGAGCGATGCGATTCGCGACCGTCTGCTTGACGCAGGAATCGCGCTGGAAGACACACCCAAACAAACCCGTTGGAGCCTGACATGAGTAACAAGAGCAACCGAACCGGCGCCGTGCGCAAGAAGGGCCTCGGCAAGGCAGTCGGCTCAGGCGGGCAGGGGCGCCAGGCGCTCGAGGGCCGCGGCCCCACGCCGAAGGCAATCGAACGCCCGTACCACCCCGCTGCAAAGGCAAAAGCTGCGCAGGATCGCTACACGGCGGCCAAGGAACGCTACGCAGCCCGCACCGGCCGTGCCCCCGAGCGCAGCCGCAGTGGCGGCGGCGGCCGTGACAAGCCCGAGTTCGAGCTGGTCACCGGCCGCAACTCGGTGCTCGAGGCACTGCGCGCGAAGATCCCCGGTAAGACGCTGTACATCGCGGCACGCGTCGAGATGGATGATCGCATGCGCGAAATCATGCGCCTCGCGACGAACCGTCAGATGGCAGTGCTCGAGATCATGCGCCCAGAAATGGACCGCATGGTTGACCGCGACGCCGTGCACCAGGGCGTTGTGCTGAAGGTGCCGCCGATGGAATACTCCAACCCCATGGAGGTTCTCGACGAGGTCATCGAGCGCGGCGAGGTGCCCCTGTTCGTGGCACTCGACGGCATCACCGACCCCCGCAACCTGGGCGCGATCATTCGCTCGACCGGTGCATTTGGCGGCCAGGCCGTCATCGTGCCCCAGCGTCGTTCGGCGAGCCTGAACTCGGCCGCATGGAAGACGTCAGCGGGCGCCGCTGCGCGTATTCCCGTGGCGATGGCCTCGAACCTGACGGCCACGCTGAAGGAATTCAAGAAGCAGGGCGTCTTCGTAATTGGCCTTGACGGCGGCGGCGACCTCGATCTGCCCGGCCTCGCGCTGGCTGATCGCCCGCTCGTTATCGTGATTGGCAGCGAGGGCAAGGGCCTGTCGCGTCTCGTCACCGAGCACTGCGATGCGATTGTCTCGATTCCGATTCAGGCGGTCACCGAATCGCTGAACGCCGGCATCGCGGCAAGCGTGGCGCTCTACGAGGTTTCGAAGCTGCGCGCAGAAGGTGCAGCCAAGGCTGCAGCCGCGGTCACCAGCAAGTAACCAGATATTCAGCGCTGCCCACTCGGGCGGCGTGCAAAACGGCAGTGCCCCAGGGCACTGCCGTTTGTATTGGTGGCCCTACATCACCACCAGTTCGGTGATGCGCCACCGGCGGTCGCGATACTCCAGTCGCATGGCGACGGGGTGGGTGCGCGGTTCGGCATAGAGCGAGACAGCGGCCTCGATCACGTGCGGCACCGGCCGATCAATGTGCACGGGGCCGGGGGTCGCCACCACAAGGCGGTCATCGCAGTACAGGGTGCGCCGCTCGGTGCGGGCGGCCCGGCGTTCATGCAGGGCATCGGCGACCCGCGGCGTGATCCACGCGGCGAGCTGCCCGACCGAGCGCACCCCCTCGAGGGCTTCAAATGCATACAGGGCGAGGCGCTGCAGCACCCGGGGTGCGGGGGCCGGCACATCGGCGGCGGCGCTCGTATCGACGGCGACCTGGTTCGCGTGCCGGTCAAAGTCTTCGACCGGGCGCAGGTGCGGGTGCGGTGTGCGCTTCGCTGCGCTGGTGATGCTGGTGACCCCGCTCGGCGTGCGGCGGGGGCCGGGTCTGCCCGGTGGATCGGAATCAGCAGGCAAGGCCGAGCTGAGGGAGCGTTCACCTCGATCTGCATAGTCGCTGTGGTGCGCGTGGCTGGCGTGCGGCATGGCGGTCTCCTTCGCTGTGAGCCCCCAGCAGCCTGATTCGCGTAACCCCGAACTGACGTGAAATCGAAGACTGGCTAGGTCGTTGGAGCCCCAACGATAGGTGGCGTTGGCTCACACTCGTCAAGTAAAAAGTTGGATACTGGTCAAATTTGACGCGCCTCACACGTGTCCGTTTGCGAGAAAGTCTTGCGCGAAAGGCGGGAACAGCAGGGGTTGCGGCGCGCCCAGGTGCGACCTGAACGCCGCGGTGCTCTACTCTGGTGACGTGGCGACTTTGCGTAACCTTTCCATCAAGTATTCGACCCTCAAAGAAGAGGAGATCGAATGGCTTGAGTTTCTCGCGCTTGATTTGCAATTGCTTGCAGATCTCGCGCTCAGTGACGTGGTGCTGTGGGCTCCCACAGAAGACGGCAACTATCTCGCGATCGCGCACGCGCGCCCCGCGGGCTCGGTGACGCTGTTCTACCGCGACGTCATCGGCGACTTCTTGCGCCCCGACTGGCGCGAGCTGGTTGACGAGGCCATGGCCACCGGCCTGCCGGTGGAATCAACCTCGCCGGCCTGGTTCGAAGAGAACCCGATGCGCCTCACCGCGCACAGCGTGAGCCGCACCGACACCGAGGGTGCCGTGTTTGGTCCGTTCGCGGTCGTCACGGTGCACTCAAGCGTGATCGATACGCAGAAGGCCTCGCGCATTGGCGCCGCCTTCCGCGAGGTCGCCGACGACCTCTTTGGCATGATCGAGGCCGGCCTGTTTCCGTCTCGCGGTAAGTCGCGCGTTGGCCAGCAGGGCGCCCCGCGCGCCTCAGATGGCCTCGTGCGCGTCAACCTCGAGGGCATCGCGACGTTTGCGAGCCCCAACACGCAGACCACCTTCAACGCACTCGGATTCCGTGACGAGATCGAGGGCGAAAACTTCAGCGAGGTGATCGCCGAGGTCGTGAAGGGCCAGTTCGACACCGACGAGTCGCAGCCGCTCGTCGCACAGGGCAAGATCGCCAAGCGCATCGAAATCGATGCCCGCGGCCGCACGGTGGCACTGCGCTCGATCCCCGTCACGCGCGACGGCCAGCGCGTCGGCGGCGTGGTGCTCACCCGCGACGTCACCGAGCTGCGCCAGCAGGCGCAAGAGCTGATCACCAAAGACGCGACGATTCGCGAGATTCACCACCGCGTGAAGAACAACCTGCAGACCGTGGCCTCGCTGCTGCGGGTGCAGGCGCGTCGCGCCCGCAGTGAAGAGGCGAAGCAGGTGCTCGGCCAGGCAATGCGTCGCGTTGCTGCGATCGCGGTCGTGCACGACACGCTCTCGACCGGGCTGGCACAGATCGTCGACTTCGACGTGGTGTTCGCGCGCGTGCTCGGCCTCGCTGCCGAGGTAGCGAGCCTGCACGGCACGACCGTGCACCCGCACAAGGAGGGCTCGTTTGGCGAGCTCCCCTCTGAGTACGCAACGCCGCTCGCACTCGCGCTCACCGAGATCGTGACCAACGCGGTTGAGCACGGCCTCGCGGGCCGCGAGGGTGACGTCGACATCACGGCGCACCGCACCGAAGACCGACTCTCGGTCGAGATCATCGACACCGGCACGGGGCTGCCCGGCGGCACCGTCGGCGACGGCCTCGGCACGCAGATCGTGCGCACGCTCATTGAGGGCGAGCTGGGCGGCAGCATCACCTGGGGCCCCGATGTTCGGGGCGGCACGCGCGTGGCCATTCAGATTCCGCTGCACTGGATTGCGGCGCAGACGCGCGAAATTCCGCAGGTGCAGTAACGCGGTTTCGCGCGCAATAATTCAGATCCGGATCGGGCCCAGCGCCCGATCCGGATTTTTTATGCCCAGTGGGCTGGTTCTGTGAAATGTTGCGTCATTTTGTTGCGGGCACCCCGGGGTGATGAAATAAGCTCACAGCATGTCTCCCATAACAGTAACGAATGTATCCCTGTCGGCGCGCACCGGGCGCCTGATGCTAACCGCAGCGGCGCTGCTCGCGGTGGGTGGGCTCGTCGCGTGCTCGGCACCCGGGGAAGGTGCCGCGGGTGGCGTCCCCGAGGGGGCATCGGAGCAGACGAGCGGCTTCGACCTCACCTCCAAGAACATTGACTCCCGGCCCCACATTGACGAGGTGGCCGAAGCGGTGGCCGCGCTGAAGGGCAGCGGATTCACTCCCATCGAGGCCGGCGAACTGACGGTTGCGATCAACGGCTCGGGCACTCCGCCCACGTCATTTCTCGCCGAAGATGACGTGAAGACCATGCTTGGCTCTGACTCAGACGTGGGCTCGCTGATTGCCGAGGGGCTCGGGCTCGAATACGCGCCGATCAACGTGGCCTGGGCCGACTGGCCGCTCGGCGTCGAATCGGGCAAGTATGACCTCGTCATCTCAAACGTGGGCGTCACCGAGGAGCGCAAGGACCTCTTTGACTTCGCCACCTACCGCGACGCCATCATGGGCTTCGTGGTCGGCTCGGGCAGCGACGTGCAAGAAATCTCGAAGCCCGAAGACGTTTCGGGGCTGAAAGTAGTGGTCGGCTCGGGCACCAACCAGGAGGCCTACCTGCTCGACTGGTTCGCACAGAACGAAGCGGCCGGTATCGCACCCGGCGAAGCAGTGTACTACGACGACCAGGCCGCGGGGCTAATGGCCATCACTTCGGGCCGAGCCGACGCAAGCATTCTGCCCTACTCGCTCGCGGCATTCCAGGCCGAGACACTGGGGGAGACCCGCATCGTGGGCAAGTTCAACAGCGCCTACCCGATCGACGGCCAGGTGGGCATCGCCACGGCCAAGGGCAACGGCCTCGCCGAGCCCGTCTCGATCGTGCTCAACAGCATCATCGCCTCGGGCGAATACGCCGAGGTGCTCGACCGCTGGGGCCAGGGCGAAGAAGCCATCGGTGAATCGCTCGTTAACCCGCCGGGGCTGCCGCGCCCGTAACGGCGCGTGTGTCACGAAGCGTCATGTAGTAGCTCCCCACGAAACTCTTACATAAGGTGAATGCATGTCTTCCATAACCCAGAGCAATAACGATGTGGTCACCGTCGGGCTCGCCCTCGACGGCGCAGGCTGGCACCCGGCCGCGTGGCGCGAAGCGCAGGCACAGCCCGAGCGGCTGTTCACCGCGAGCTACTGGCAGGAGCTCATCGTCGCAGCCGACGCGGCCGGCCTCGACTATGTCACGCTCGAAGATAGCCTGCGGGTGCCCGGCCCCACGGCCGATATCGCGACCTCACCGGCGCGCCCCGCACCCGGCACCGTGAGCGGCCGCCTCGACGCCGTAATGGTCGCCAGCTGGGTGGCCCCGCACACCCACCAGATCGGTATTCTGCCGACGGTCACCACCACGCACACCGAACCGTTTCACGTAGCCACCGGGCTGCAGACGCTCGACCACATCAGCGAGGGGCGTGCCGGCTGGCAGCTGCGCGTCTCGCTCGGCGCAGCAGAGGCTGACGCTTTCGGCCGCAAACAGGCCCCCGAAGTTGACGTGACGACCCTGATCGCGGGGCGCCCCGATGCGGGCTTTGGAGAACTGGTTGACGAGGCTGCCGACGTGGTCGAGGTCACCCGCCGACTCTGGGACAGCTGGGAAGACGACGCAATCATTCGTGACGCCGCCACCGGCCGGTTCCTCGACCGCGACCGCGTGCACCACATCAACTTCGAGGGCGACAAGTTCAGCGTGGTCGGCCCCTCGATCGTGCCCCGCTCACCTCAGGGGCAACTGCCCGTCACCCTCCTCGCGCACAACCCGCAGGTCACCGAACTCGCGGCGCGCTCAGCCGACGTGGTGTTCATCACCCCCGAGAACGCATCGGCGCAGGCGGGTGCCTCGCGCGGTTTGAGCGTGGCCGACCTCGTGCAGGGGGTGCGCGACGCCGAGCAGCGTGTGGGCCGTGATCCGCACGCCCCGCTCAAAATCGTGGCCGACCTTGTCGTCGTGCTCGACACCGACACCGAGACGGCCACCGACCGCCTCGACCGCTTGAACCACACGGCAGGTTTCGCCTTCGAAAGCGATGCCCGCATTCTCGCCGGCTCGGCCGACGACGTCGCCGACCTTATTGCCGAGTGGCGCGCACACGGCATCGACGGGGTGCGGCTGCGCCCGGCGGTGCTGCCCGATGACCTCACCGCCATCACCTCACGCCTCGTGCCCGTGCTGCGCGAACGCGGCCTACTCGCGGCCACCACCCCCACCACTTCACTGCGCGATCGCTTCGGCCTCACCCCGGCAGCGAACCGCTACGCAACCGCACGACTCGAGACCACGGAGGTCGCACGATGAGCAACAAACGTCAGGTCCACCTGGTCGCCCACTTTCCGGGCGTCAACAATTTGACGGTGTGGAACGACCCGGCCTCGGGTAGCCAGATCGACTTCGCTTCATTTCGTCACTTCGCGCAGACCGCCGAACGCGGCCTGTTCGACTACGTCTTCCTCGCCGAGGGGCTGCGCCTGCGCGAGCACGGCGGAGAGATCCATGATCTCGACGTCGCGGGTCGCCCCGCTACCCTCGCGATCATCACGGCGATGGCCGCGGTGACCGAGCGCATCGGCGTCGTCGGCACCCTCTCGAGCACGTTCAACGAGCCCTACGAGCTGGCCCGCCAGCTCGCTTCCATCGATCACCTCTCGGGCGGCCGCGTCGGCTGGAACGTTGTGACCTCGTCTGACGCGTTTCACGGCGCGAACTTTCGCCGCGGCGGCTTTCTGCCCTACCCCGAACGCTACGTGCGCGCGGCCGAGTTCGTCACCCTCGCGAAGCAGCTGTGGGATTCGTGGGGCGCAGACGCCCACGTGGCGAACAAACACACGGGCCAGTTCGTTGACGACGCGCAGGTGGACGACGTGCGCTTCGCGGGCACCCAGTTCGATGTGTCGGCCACGAGTACACTGCCGCGCAGCCCGCAACGCTACCCCGTGATCGTGCAGGCCGGCGACTCACCCGCCGGGCGCGACTTCGCCTCAGAGCACGCAGAGATCATCTTCACCCGCAAGGGCACCCTCGAAGAGGGGCAAAAGTTTTACACCGATGTGAAGGGCCGCCTTCCCAAGGTGGGCCGCACCGAAGATTCGTTGCGCATCATGCCCGGTGTCAGCTTCGTGATCGGCGACTCGGCGGCAGACGCCGAAGAAAAATCGAGGGCCATCGCGCTCGCCCAGGTCAGCCCGCAGACCGCCATCGCGTGGGTCGAAGCGATCTGGGGCCGGGAACTGCCGGGCCTCGACCCCGATGGGCCGCTGCCCACGGTTGATCCGGGTGAACAAGAACAGCGCCAGGGCCAGGTATCGACCCAGGTCAATGACCGCCTCGCCCGCGTGCAGCAGCTGCGGGCACGCGCCGAAGCCGAGAAGCTCACCGTGCGACAGCTCGTCGTGAAAGAGACATCGCGCCACGACTTCGTGGGCACCCCCGCCCACATCGCCGCCGAGATGGACAAGGCCGTGCAGCTGCGGGCCGCAGACGGCTTCGTCGTGATTCCGCACATCACGCCCACAGGCCTCGACGAATTCGTCGACCGCGTGGTGCCCGAACTACAAGATCGTGGCGTCTTTCGCACCGATTACCCGCAGAGCGAGACCGGGGAAACGACCCTGCGCTCCACGCTCAACCTGCCCGACCCGCAGGCAGTCAACGCACGCGAATATGAGGAGGCCATCGCATGAGCGACACACTTATTGCGCCCAGCGCGGTGCGCGACGACGCCAGCTTGGGCGGTGACGCCGCCGCTCCGACCCTCGAGTTTCGGTACGTCGCGGCAGATGACGCCCTCGCGAAGCCGCTGCTCGCAGACCTCGAGCGTGAGTACGACACCCGCTACCGTCACGTTGCCGGGCACGAACCCGCCAAGGTTGAGATCAACCGGTACGCTCCGGCGAAGTTCGCGGCTCCCCACGGTGCCTTTCTGCTCGTGCTCGAAAACGGCGAGCCTGTCTCGGGCGGCGCGTTCTATCGCCTGAATGACACCACCGCCGAGATCAAGCGCGTGTGGACCCGCAGCGATCGCCGCGGTCGTGGCTTTGCCCGCATCGTGCTCACCGAGCTTGAGCATGAGGCCCGGCGCCTCGGCTACACGCAGGTGTACCTCACCACGGGGCACCGGCAGCCCGAGGCCGTGACGCTCTACCGTGCGCACGGCTACACGCCGCTCTTTGACGTTGCGCTGCCGGCCGCCGATATTGGCCTGCACGCCTTTGAAAAGTCGGTCGAGCACCTCGACGTGCTGCCTCGCGCGGTGGCCGCGGTGCCGCCCGTGCGTGAGCGCAAGTCAGGTGCGGCCGACACTGCGCTTGTGGCGTCAGCCCCCGCTGCGGCGCCCACCGAAACTCAGCCGGCCTCCCCGCGCCGGGTTGTGAACCGCGGCCAGGAGCGCCCACCGGTGGCTTCCGATCGCGGCGCGACCACCGGCGACACCGAGTCGCCTGCGCGCCGGGTGGTCCCGCTGAAGCACTGGGGCCGTTGGATCTTCAGCGCGCTCGCCCTGTTCGTGGTCGCCCAGCTGGTGTGGACCTTCTTCTCGAACCCGCAGTGGCGGTGGCCGATCGTGGGGGAGTATCTCTTCAACGATGCCGTGCTGCGCGGGCTGTGGCTCACCCTCTGGCTGACGGCAGTGTCGGCGGTCATCGGGTTCGTGCTCGGCAGCGTGCTTGCGCTCGCCAGGCTCTCGGGCTCGGGGCTGCTGAACTCATTCGCGTGGGGCTTCATCTGGTTCTTCCGCTCGGTGCCCATGATCGTGCAGCTGGTGCTCTGGTACAACCTCGGGTACCTCTTCCCGCAGCTCGGCTTCGGCTGGCCGTTCAGCTACGACTTCTGGCTCGTCGAGTTCGACACCGTGAAACTGATCTCGGCCACCATGGCCGCCATCATCGGGCTCTCACTGCACCAGGCCGCCTACTCGGCCGAGATCATTCGCGGCGGGCTACTGTCGGTGGATCAGGGGCAGTTGGAGGCCGCCAAGGCCCTCGGTATTCCGCGCAGTCGCCGCTTCTTCAGAATCACAATGCCGCAGGCCGCCCGCGCCATCTTGCCGAGCGCGTTCAACGAGATCATCGGCCTGCTCAAGGGCACCTCGGTCGTCTTTATCGTGGCGCTGCCCGAGCTGTTCTACACGACGCAGGTGATCTACAACCGCAACCAGCAGGTGGTGCCGCTGCTGCTCGTCGCCACCATTTGGTACACCGTGTTCACCTCAATTCTGAGCGTGGCCCAGTACTACATTGAGCGCCACTTCGCCCGCGGCTCGGCCCGCGAGCTGCCGCCCACCCCCATCCAGCAGGTGAAGCTGCGGTTGCGCCAGGCGCAGCAGCGCTTCGTCGCCGGCCGCGATGCCGACGGCAGGGCCAGGGGCGCCACGGCGGCCACCTCGTGCGCCGCCGCCAGCCTCGACACCGACCAAACGCCCGTGCAAACAGCACTCGCCGAAACCCGATAGGACCCCCAGATGTCGACACTGACCGCTCAACCACCGGTTGCTCGATCGCTCGCAGGCTCGGGCCTTGTCGAGATTCGCGGCGTGCACAAGTCCTACAGCGGGCTTGAGGTGCTGCACAACATCTCGCTCACCGTCGAGCCCGGCCAGGTCGTCGCGCTGCTGGGCCCCTCGGGCTCGGGCAAATCGACCCTGCTGCGCGCTATCAACCACCTCGAAACGATCGACGCTGGCGAGATCACCATCGATGGCGAGTTCATCGGTTACGAACAGCGCGGCGGTGTGCTGCACGAGCTCCCCGAAAAGAAGGTGCTCGAGCGCCGCACCCAGGTGGGCATGGTGTTTCAGAACTTCAACCTGTTTCCCCACCTCACCGCCCTCGAAAACATCATCGAGGCGCCCATCGCGCTGAAGCGCATGAACAAGGCCGCGGCCACCGAGCGGGCCCTCACGCTGCTCGCCCGGGTGGGGCTCGCCGACCGCGCCGATCACTACCCGCGCCAGCTCTCGGGTGGCCAGCAGCAGCGCGTTGCGATCGCGCGGGCACTCGCCCTCGACCCCGGCGTACTGCTGTTCGACGAACCCACGAGCGCGCTCGACCCCGAGCTCGTGGGCGAGGTGCTCGACGTGATTCGCGGGCTCGCCCAAAGTGGCACCACGCTGATCATCGTCACCCACGAGATGGGCTTCGCAGCCGAGGTCGCAGACCAGGTCGTGTTCTTGGATCGCGGCCGAATCGTCGAACAGGGCTCGCCCAGCCAAGTGCTGCGCAACCCGCAGCACGCCCGCACCAGGGACTTTCTGAACAAGGTGCTGTAGCTCCGGGCACGGGCCGCGCGATTTCGCGGCCATGATCCGGATCAATCAACACCCACCCCGCCGCACGACACACACTCAATGAACGAGGAACGCACCATGACCACTCTCACCACCCGGCACCGCTTCGCGCGCGTGCAGCGCGCCGCCACCGCAGTTCTCTTCGTGGCAGCCCTCGGCGGCGGTCTTGCGGCCTGCTCAGCAAGCGACGCAGGCGGGGCTGCCGCGGTCGCGGGCGAGGTCGCGAACGAGTCGCCGTTTGACCTGACCACGGCGGGGCAGGCCGACCGGCCGCGCATTGAAGAAGTGCCCGAGGCCGTGGCCGCGCTGAAGGCCAGCGGTTTTGAGCCCGTGACCGACGGCAAACTGACGGTCGCGTCGAACGCGTTCACCCCGCCCTCGGCGTTCTTCGCTGAAGATGACAACAAGACGCTGCTCGGCGGCGACCCCGATATCGCGCTGCTCGTCGCCGACGGCCTCGGCCTCGAGTACGAACCCGTCAGCGTGGCGTGGGCCGACTGGCCCCTCGGCGTTGAATCGGGCAAGTACGACCTCGTCGCCTCGAACGTGACGGTCACCGAAGAACGCAAGGATCTCTTCGACTTCGCCACCTACCGGGCCGACAAACTGTCCTTCGCGGTGCCCACCCCGAGCGAGGTGGAATCGATCAGCGAAGCGAAAGATATCTCGGGCCTGAAGGTGTACGCCGGCAGCGGCACCAATCAGGAGGGGATCGTGCTCGAGTGGATCGCCGAGAACGAGAAGAACGGCATCGACCCCGGTGAGATCGTCTACTTCGAAGACGACAGCGCGGCACGACTCGCGATGCTCTCGGGTCGCATCGACGCGCTCTTCCAGCCGAGCGTCGCGAACGCCTACTCCGCAGCGGTTGACGGGCAGACGAAGGTGGTCGGCACCGTGCCCGGCGGCTACCCCCATGACGCACAGATCGCGCTGGGCACCGCCAAGGGCAACGGGCTCATCGAACCCGTCGCGATCGTGCTGAACCACATCATCGAGAGCGGCGACTACGACGCCGTCTTCGAGCGCTGGGGGCTGCAGGATGACGCGGTCACCGAATCAGTGGTCAACCCGGCCGGAATCCCGCGCCCGTGAGCACCGCACCCGTTACCCCAGTAACACCCGCCCCGCAGGGGGCACCCGCGCCGGCCGGCATCGTGATCATCGGTGCCGGCCCGGCGGCCGTGATGCTGCTCGAACGCATCCTCGCGAACCACGCGCGAGACACTCCGTCGCAGCGCCTCGACATTCAACTCGTTGACCCGCACGAGCCCGGCGGCGGGCGCATCTGGCGCCGCGCACAGTCGCCGCTGTTGAAGCTGAACTCGATGTTTGCTGACGTCGCGTTCTTCACCGACCCCTCGTGCCAGATCGCCGGCCCCGTCGCGCAGGGCCCCACGCTCAGCCACTGGGTGGAGCTCGTGCGTGCGGGCGATATCGACCTACCCGAATGGGCCGATGAGCGGATCTTCACCGAGGTCGCGACGGCTGGCCCACAAGACTTTCCCACCCGCAGGCTCAACAACGCCTACCTGGGGTGGGCGTACGAAGAGGCCCTGCGCCGTGCCGCCCCCTCCGTGACGGTGGAATGGGTGCAAGACCTCGCCGTCTCGGTCAACGCGGGCGGGCACACCCCGGGCGACCTACACACGGTGCGGCTCGCCTCGGGTGCCGAACTGTGCGCCGATGCCGTCGTCTACGCCCTCGGGCACAACGGCTCGATGCCCACCAACGAAGCGATCAAGCTCTCAAGTTTCGCCGACCGGCACAACCTGGGCTACGTCGCCCCCGGGTTCACCGCCGACCTCAACCTCGACTGGGTGCCCGCGGGCGAACCGGTCATCGTGCGCGGCATGGGGCTTGCCGCCGTCGACCTCACCGTGCTGCTCACCGAGGGGCGCGGCGGCACCTTCGCCCGCACCCCACAGGGCACGCTCGCCTACACCCCGAGCGGCCAAGAGCCCATCTTGCACCTGGGGTCACGCCGCGGGGTGCCCTACCGCTCCAAGATCACGAGCACCCCGGTGGGCGAACCGGTGGCGCTCGAATACCTCGGCGCCGAGTTTCACGCCTGGGTGCGCGACCTCGGCCGCCCGCTCGACTTCGCCGCCGACGTGTGGCCGCGCATCGTCGCCGACCTGCTCACCGGGTACTACCGCGAGCTCTTCACCGGGCACCCCGACCGCGTCACCGGCACCTGGGACGATTTCGCAGCCGGGCTGCGCGAAATTCTGGGCACCCCGGCCGGTTACGAATCGGCCGATCTCATCACGCTGATCACCGCCCACGTGCCCCACGCCGACGACCGCTTCGATCTCGCCAGCTTCGATATGCCGCTGGCGGGCCCGGGCGTATCGGTGCCCAGCGAAGCAGCCCCAGCTGCATCAACCGCAGGCGCTACAGCCCCCGATCTCTCTCCCACAGATCGCGTGCAGCAGCGCGTGCGCGAGCACATCGCGCAAGATCTGCGCCAGCGCACCAGCCCCGAGCACAGCGCCACGCAGGCCCTGTTTCTCACCGCCCTGTTCGCGCACATGGCGCTCGCCGAAGTGCCCGTCGAAAAGTGGAACGCGACGAGCCGCACCCAGGCCCTCCCCAAACGGTGGCAGGGCTTCTTCAGCTACCTGGCGAGCGGCCCGCCCGGCCACCGGCTCGAAGAACTGCTCGCGCTGGCTGAGGCCGGGGTCGTGCACTTTCTCGGCGGATCAGTGCAGCTCGAACTGCACGACGGCGACGCCGCCGCGCTCGATCTGGCGGGCCGCCCCATCGACGGCGGCTGGGGATCTGGGCAATTTATTGGATCCGGATCAGCAAACATCGCAGGCGAAATCGCGCAGACCCGGGTCGTGGCCAACACCCTCATCGACGCGTGGCTGCCGAGCGCAGAGGCTGCGGGCAGCGATAATGTGCTGCTGCGGCAGTTGATCAGAAGCGGGCAGGCGAGCGAGCTTCGCGTCGCCGATGCCACCTACAGCGGCACCACCGGGCAGGTCGAAGTGGCCGATCACGGCGTGATTCCCGGGGCAGAACGACAGTTCGCCCTCGGCTCCTTCACCTCAGATATGAACGCGGGCGCCTTCGCTCGGCCCGGGCTGAATTCGCTGCCGTTTCGGCAGCACGACCGTCTCGCGCGGCAGGTTCTGGACGCCGTGAGTAGCGTGGGCGTAGGCAGCGACGCACACGCTTTGCCCGGGAGTTCGCCAGTTGCATCGCGGCAGCTGGTCAGCGCGGCCCGCAGGAGGGATACGATAGGGGAGTGATTACACGGCTCAGCAACTACTTTCTGAAGACTCTTCGCGAGGATCCCGCCGAGGCCGAGGCCGAGGTCGCCAGCCACAAGCTGCTGGTGCGCGCCGGTTACATTCGGCGCCAGTCGCCGGGCGTATTCGCCTGGCTGCCACTGGGCTTGCGCGTGAAGGGCAAGCTCGAGCAGATCGTGCGCGAGGAGATGGCCGCCGCGGGTGCCCACGAGGTGCACTTCCCGGCCATGCTGCCGCGCGAAATGTACGAGGCCACGGGCCGCTGGGAGGAGTACGGCGACGCGCTGTTCCGCCTGCAGGATCGCCACGGTGCCGACCACCTGCTCGCCCCCACCCACGAAGAGCCCTTCACCCTGATGGTGAAGGATCTCGTATCGTCGTACAAGGATCTGCCGCTCACGCTGTTCCAGATTCAGGACAAGTACCGCGACGAGGCACGCCCGCGCGCAGGCCTCCTGCGCGGCCGCGAGTTCACGATGAAGGACGCGTACTCGTTCGACGTCACCGATGAGGGGCTCGCCGAGAGCTACCAGAAGCAGCGCGACGCCTACGAGCGCATCTTCACCCGCCTGGGCCTCGAGTACGCCATCGTGTCGGCAGACGCCGGCGCCATGGGCGGCTCACGCAGCGAGGAATTCTTGCTGCCCACCGAGATCGGCGAAGACACGTTCGTGCGCTCGGCAGGGGGCTACGCCGCCAACGTTGAGGCATATGTGACGCCGGTGCCCGAGTCGCTTCCGATCGAGGGCCTGCCCGCCCCCGTCGTCTACGATTCGCCCGACACCCCCACCATCGACACCCTCGTGGCGCACACGAACGCCGTGCTGAAGCGCGAAGATGGCCGCGCGTGGACCGCCGCTGACACGCTGAAGCACGTTGTGCTCGCGGTCACGCACGTCGCCGGCGAGCTTGCCGGTGAGCGCGAGATCGTCGTCGTTGGCCTGCCCGGCGACCGCGATGTCGACATGAAGCGCGCCGAGGTTGTGTTTGCTGGCTGCGATATTGAGCCCGCGACCGCCGCTGACCTCGCGAAGCACCCCGGCCTGCTGCGCGGCTACATCGGCGCCGCCCGCGTGGCCGCCGATGGTTCGACGACCGCGGTGCTCGGCACCGAGTCAGAGACCGGCGTGCGCTACCTGCTCGATCCCCGCATCGTGCCCGGCACCTCATGGGTCACGGGTGCCAATGTTGACGAGCAGCACGTGGCGTACCTCGTCGCGGGCCGCGACTTCACCGCCGACGGCATTGCCGACCTCTCTGACGTGCGCGCGGGCGACCCCGCTCCCGACGGATCGGGCCCCATCGAAACCGCTCGCGGCATGGAGATCGGCCACGTCTTCCAGCTCGGCCGCAAGTACGCCGAAGCCCTGGGCCTGAAGGTGCTCGACCAGAACGGCAAGCTCGTCACGGTCACCATGGGCTCCTACGGCATCGGCGTCACCCGCATCATGGCGGTGCTCGCTGAGCTCAACCGCGATGACCGCGGCCTGATCTGGCCGCGCCAGGTGGCTCCGTTCGACGTGCACCTCGTTGCCACGGGCCGCGACGCCGGCATCTTCGAGACTGCTGAGGAACTCGCGGGTACTCTCGAGGCCGCTGGCCTCGACGTGCTCTTCGACGACCGCCCCAAGGTTTCGCCCGGTGTGAAGTTCGGCGACGCCGAGCTCATCGGCGTGCCCCGCGTGGTGGTCGTGGGCCGCGACGCAGCCGACGGCATTGCCGAGGTTTGGGATCGCGCCACCGGCGAGAAGAGCAAGGTCGCGATCGCTGAGATCGCGGCGCTGCTGAGCAAGTAGTACTGCAGCGCCCCCGATCTCGCAGCTGATCGAGGCGGCGGGCTGAAACCGCGGGAGTGCGGGCCTTAGGGGCCGCACTCCCGCGGTTTTTTGTGCGCGCGGCTGCTTCGTAGCGCGGCTGCTTCGTCCCCACGGCTCCGGATCCCGCCCCGCCAGCGAGTTATCCACAGATTGCCGGGGCCCCGGTTTTGCGTCCCCGAACCGGGTTAGTGTGCTTGCTACGCGGCCACCGTGGCGGCGATCATCGCAGGCAACGACGCCGCGGTGGCTCAGGATTGAGGTGGAACACCATGGCGAATATCAACGTCTCCTACGCCGATATGGAGCAGGCCGGCACACAGCTCGGGGGAGCGCGAGATGAGATCTCGCAGAAACTGCAGCAGATGCAAACGCTTATCGGCACCCTGGTGGGATCGGGGTTCGTCACCGATCAGGCCTCGGGTAAATTTCATCAGGCCTACGCCGAGTACACCACGAGCGCCAACACGGTGATCGCGAAGCTCACCGAGATTCAGGCCTTCCTGTCGCAGACGGCCACCGCCATGCACGACATGGATTCGCAGATCGCGGCCCGCATTAACTAAAACTTTCGACTCGTGGGTGTGGTGCGGCGGGCGTCCCCGGTTACCGCCGCACTGTGCCCACGTCATAGGGGGTGTGCGTCATGAACGACCGGCTGGGATTCACCGATGCTGCGCTCGACACGGCAGCGTCGACGTGCGAGGCGGCGAACGAAGCGCTCGCGGTGCCCGCACGCATGACAACGCCGGCACTCTCGGGGGTCACCGACCTGCCTGCCAGGGTCGGTGAGTTCGTGTCGACACTGGCGATCGCGTGCGCGGTGCTCGGGTCATCAGCGAGCAGCGTGGGCCGCAGCGTACTGGCCTGCAAACAGGGCAGCGATGACGCAGACGCGCAAGCTGCAGCGGCTCTCGCCAGCGCGACCCTGCCCGCACCGGCCGGTTACAGAGCGCCGTGATGGCCGACATTCCGGTCTCGGCGACCGCCGTGCTTCCCACACCGTCACCGGTGTGTGACGGTGACACCGATGCGTTCGACGCTGTACTCACGCAGGCTGAAACGGGCGCGCTCGAGTGCCGCGAACATGCAGCGCAGGCGGCCGCTTCGCTGTCAGCGACGCGGGGCACCGCCGCTCATGCGTTGCAGACCAAACTGTCGCACCTGCAAACGAGCGCCTCGCTCGTGGAACGATGCGCCGCCGCTGCCTTGCGGGCCGTGAGTAGTTATGTACGAGACATCGCCCAGGTGCATGTCACCGCTCAAAGCGTCGAGCAGGAGGTCGTGCGGCAGCTCACTGTATTGCGTACGCACGCGGCAACCATTGAAGACATCAGCGTTCGGCGGGGGATCGCGGTGAGTGATGACTGGCGCGTCGCACCACCACTGTTCATGCCACCCACAGCAGCAGACGCTGATGCGCCGACCACCCTGACCGGCGGTGCTGACACCTTCAATTGGACACTCGCCTCAGGCGCGTGGGCGGGGGCCGTAGCCGCCATTGACGAGGGCTGCGACCGCTGGCGCGGCCTCGTGCAAGAGCGGGAAACCATTGAACGAACGCTGGTGAACGCGCTTGCCCGCGTCTCGCTCGTCGACCTCGGTGAGGGGGCCTCGGCGCCGAGATCGGCGATGGTGCGGGCGCTCACCTCACTGCTCTCGAAAGAGACGCCGTGGGAGACCCCCGCGGTGCGGCGTCTGCTCGATGGAGCACTCACCCCGGCCGAGGTGGCCGACCTGTGGAAACAGATCGAAGCCAGCGGCGCTGATATTGCCGAGCTGATCGAAAAGTACAGCTTCGAGCTCGCGGCACGCGACGGCCTGCCCTTTAGCGTGCGCGATCAAGCAGGCCGTGCCGCTCTCGACTACGCGCTGAGCGGCAGCACCGAACTCGCGCACGCTTTCGCGCGCATGGGACTGGCGCCCAGTGACATGACGCTCACCGAGTTTCGGCGGGATCTGCAGGCGGTGCGCGACGCATTAGCGACGTACGCAGAGAACGAAGACGGAATCGAACTCGTCGTTCAGCTGGCTTCTCTGGGTAGCCATGACGGCTCCGTTACTGCTGCTGTCTCGATTGGTGACCTCGATTCGGCCAGCGAGATCGGCGTATTCGTGCCGGGCATGAACTCCTCGGTGCGCGGCATCGGCGAACTGAGCAAAGGGCTGCAAGAAATCCATTCTGGGAGCGAGGGATCAGCAGTAGTGACATGGGCCGGGTATCGGTCACCGACCGTGGCAGAGGAACCGTTCCAAGGCCGGGCCGAGCGCGGCAGCTGGCCACTTGCCGACTTTCTCGCGGGGATCACGGCTCACCGCGTGGGCGACCCGCTTGATCACTTCGCGCTGATCGGACACTCCTACGGCACGAACGTCGCGGCCGAAGCTTTGAAACACGGTAATCATAAAGTTGATGCGTTCATCTCGCTGGGGTCTGCGGGGCTGAAACACGGCACGAAGGCAGGCGACCTCGGTGTGCGCGACATCCACGCAACCCACGCCGCAGGCGACAACATTGCGCCGTTCGGCCGTGGCGTCCATTTCAGGCCAACCGCTGACGGCGGGGTCGGGTACCTGCCGCGGGTAGACCCCAGGCAACTCGATGGTGCGAACGTGTTCTCTTCAGAGAAAAGCGCCAACGGCAAAGCCGTCACGATGCACAATCTGGTGGTGCCGATTCACTGGGGCAGCGCGCAATGGGCGGCAGACGTGCTCGATGGGACTGCAAGGGACCTCGAGGTGGGCTACCTCGACCCGTCATCTACGACGGTGCAGCAGCTGATCAAGTTGATGAGAGGTAGAAGATGACGAATAGGCGCTGGTATCTTGCAGCCGGGTTAGTGGCCCTGCTGGCGGTGGCCGTGGGAAGCTGCACGGCCTGGACCCAGCGGGAGATTCCGCCCGTGCGAGACGCTGCGGGCGTCACCGAAGTAGAATCACAAGAACTGACAGTGCGCGAGCAGTTCGATCTCGTGCATGAGCGTTACGAACTGTTCAATGACCAGATCTCGGTAACCATGAGCCAAATTCACCCGGGGGAGTGGAAACTCCCGAACTCAAGTAACGGGGCCATGGTGATGGAAGGCAACGCGTTCAGAGGGGCACTCAAAGGCGAAGGGACCGCCGCGAATAGCTATTACCTCAGCAGGTTCTGGCGGCTTGACGACGTCGCCAACGGGGAGGCGAAGCTGCGCGAGGCGAAACAGCGCTGGGAAGAACTGGGATGGAAGACCGAGATGTACGACAGCGACATCTACCCAGGCGAGTATCGGGCCTCGGCGATTACCTCAGACGGTGCCTGGATCGCCCTCGATATGCTGCGGGATGGGCTCAATGTCACGGCCTACTCAGGGGTCTATTGGGGTGACACTGAGACGTTACGCAGGGCGATATGGAACATCCAACAGAGCGAACGAGACGAAGGCACACGATGGCGACCAGAGAAAATCGATGACAACAGCAACGGCTACCTGATGGCGGGGGAATACCCGCCATTTCCCGAGTGGCGCGCCGCAGCACTGGGGCCACGACTTCCAGACTCGCGCGACTGAGCGAAGTGTCGTAAGCTAGATCCTTCGATCCGTGTTTTTTGGATTGCACATCTGAATAGACATTTCAATACCTGAAGGAGAGCATCGTGAAGATTGAACTCGCCACCCTGCGGCAGATTGAGCGCGAGAAGGAAATTCCCTTCGACGAGCTGGTCGAAATTATTGAGCAGGCGATTCAGTCGGCATATCTGCGTCACGCAGAGAACCAGAACCTTCCGGTACCGCGCGAGAGCGACGTACGCGTCACGCTCGACCGCAAGACGGGCGATATCGCAGTGCGTATCCCCGAACTCAACGACGAAGATCAGGTCGTTGGCGAAGCTTTCATTACGACCGATGAGTTCGGTCGCGTCGCATCAAGCGCGGCCAAGCAGGTCATTAACCAGCGTCTGCGCGATCTAAGCGACGACGCAGTGCTGGGTGCTTTCAAGGACAAGGAAGGCCAGATCGTATCTGGCGTCGTGCAGCAGGGTACTAACCGCCGCATGGTGCAGGTTGACCTGGGTGACCTCGAAGCCGTGCTGCCCCCTGAGGAGCAGATCCCCGGCGAGAACTACCCCCACGGCATGCGCGTGCGCGTGTACGTCACGAGCGTCTCAAAGGGCCTGAAGGGCCCGCAGGTCATCGTGTCGCGCACCCACCCGGGTCTCGTGCGCAAGCTGTTCGAACGTGAAGTACCCGAGCTTGCCGAGGGTCTCGTTGAGATCGTTTCACTTGCGCGCGAAGCCGGTCACCGCACCAAGGTTGCCGTGCGCGCGAAGAAGTCGGGCATCAACGCAAAGGGCACCTGCATCGGCGAGATGGGCAGCCGCGTGCGCGCCGTCATGGCCGAGCTGGGCGAAGAGAAGATCGACATCGTCGACTACTCACCCGAGCTCCCCGCGTTCGTTGCCAACGCACTGTCACCCGCAAAGGTGACCGACGTGTTCATGCTGAACGAATCGCTCAAGCAGGTACGCGCGCTGGTACCCGATTTCCAGCTCTCACTCGCGATCGGCAAGGAGGGCCAGAACGCCCGCCTCGCCGCAAAGCTCACGGGCGCAAAGATTGACATCCAGCCTGACTCCATCATGAACGACTAGTTCTGGACTTGAGGGCGCGGGCACATAATGTGCCCGCGCCCCTCTGGTGCGACTCACCTGTGAATAGAAAATTGGGGGAGCTGGTAAGATGGATCCGGTTCGGACCTGTGTCGCGTGTCGCAAGCGTGCCTCACGCGCAGATCTGCTCAGGGTGGTGCTGAGCGAAAATCAACTATTGGTTGATGATCGTGCAGTGTTTCCCGGTCGCGGAGCCTGGGTACACCCCAGCTCTGCATGTTTCGAACAAGCAGTCACGCGTTCGGTATTCGCGCGTGCGCTGCGAGCTTCGGGGAAACCCGACGCTGGCCCTTTAGAGAACAGGCTGAAATTAATCATGGATAACTAATGAGCGGCTCACAATGAGACCCGTCCAATAACTCATGGTTCTCGCCTGTCTGGCGTGAACCCAGACAGGAGAAAAGTGGCTAACCCACGCGTACACGAGATCGCAGCTGAGATCGGTGTCGATAGCAAGGTCGTACTGGCCAAGCTCAAAGATATGGGCGAGTTCGTTAAGGCGTCCTCGTCAAGCGTTGCACCCCCGGTTGCACGCAAAGTAAAGGCCGCACTTGCGGCCGAGGGAGTCGGCTCAACGAGCGACGCCCCCGCAACTTCTAAGCCCGCTGCTGCCGCTGCAAAGCCCAGCACCGCGGCTAAGCCTGCTGCTGCACCCAAGCCCGGCACCGCGCCGAAGCCTGGGATGAAGCCCGGCCCCAAGCCCGCAGCTCGCGCTGAAGCACCCGTGGAGGCAGCACCTGCTGTTAAGCCCGCGGCTGTAAAGCCTGCTGCGGCAAAGCCCGCAGTTGCAAAGCCCGCGGCCGCCAAGCCTGCTGCTGAAGCCCCCAAGGCTGAGGCTCCTAAGGCAGATGCGCCGAAGGGCCCCAAGGCTGACGCGGTCAAGCCCGGCGCTGTTAAGCCCGGTGCCCCCGCTGCGAAGCCCGGCATGAAGCCTGGCCCCAAGCCTGGCGGACCCCGCCCCGGTAACAACCCGTTCGCGTCGAGCCAGGGCATGGGCATTCCCCGCCCGCCCCGTCAGAACAACAACAATGCGCCCGGTGGCGCACCCGGCGCAGGCCGTGGCCCCGGTGGCGGCGCAGGTCGTCCCAGCCCCGGTAACATCCCGCGTCCCGCTCCGCGCCCCCAGGGTGCAGGCGCAGGCGCTGGCGCAGGTCGTCCCGGTGGCGCTGGCCGCCCCGGTGGCGCAGGTCGCCCGGGTGGCGCAGGTCGTCCCGGCGGCGGACCCGGTGCAGGCACTGGTGCACCCGGCGGCTTCGGCGGACCCCGTCCCGGTGGCGGATTCGCCGGCCGTGGCCGTGGTGGTCGTGGCGCTGGTACCGCTGGTGCATTCGGCCGCGGTGGCTCCAAGAGCAAGGCACGCAAGTCGAAGCGGGCAAAGCGGGCAGAATTCGAGATGCGCGAGGCGCCGTCACTTGGCGGCGTAAGCGTACCTCGCGGCAACGGCACGACGCAGATTCGTCTGCGCCGTGGCGCTTCGCTCTCGGATTTCGCTGAGAAGATTGGTACGAGCGCGTCGAACCTCATCACGGTTCTGTTCCACCTTGGTGAAATGGCTACCGCGACTGAGTCGCTCGACGAAGCAACGTTCACGATCCTCGGTGACGAGCTGGGTTACAAGATCCAGGTCGTTTCTCCCGAGGACGAAGATCGCGAACTCCTCAGCGGCTTCGACATCGATATCGATGCCGAGCTCGAAGAAGAGGGCGATGACGTACTTCAGGCACGTCCCCCGGTTGTTACCGTCATGGGTCACGTTGACCACGGTAAGACCCGCCTGCTCGACGCGATCCGTAAGGCAAACGTCGGCGGCGGCGAAGCTGGTGGCATCACGCAGCACATCGGTGCGTACCAGGTTCACACCGAGCATGAGGGCATCGATCGCGCACTGACGTTCATCGATACTCCCGGTCACGAGGCGTTCACCGCCATGCGTGCCCGTGGTGCTCAGGTCACCGATATCGCCATCCTCGTTGTTGCAGCTGATGACGGCATCATGCCTCAGACGATTGAAGCGCTTAACCACGCTCAGTCGGCTGGCGTGCCGGTTGTCGTCGCGGTCAACAAGATCGATAAGGAAGGCGCGAACCCCGAGCGCGTTCGTCAGCAGCTCACCGAATTCGGTCTGTTGTCTGAAGAGTGGGGCGGCGACGTCATGTTCCGCGACGTGTCGGCCAAGAACAACGTTGGTATTGCAGAGCTGCTTGACGCAGTGCTGCTCACCGCTGACGCTGGTCTCGACATGCGTGCCAACCCGAACAAGGACGCACGTGGTGTGGCCATTGAGGCGAAGCTCGATAAGGGCCGCGGCTCGGTTGCTACCGTGCTCATCCAGTCGGGTACGCTGCGCATCGGTGACGCAATCGTTGCCGGTACCGCATACGGCCGCGTACGTGCGATGACCGATGAGAACGGCGATGCTGTTCTTGAGGCCACCCCGTCACGCCCCGTACAGGTACAGGGTCTGTCGAGCGTTCCTCGCGCCGGCGACACCTTCCTCGTTACCGACGAAGACCGTACGGCTCGCCAGATCGCTGAGAAGCGTGAAGCAGCCCAGCGTAACGCTCTGCTGGCGAAGGCGCGCAAGCGCATCAGCCTGGAAGAGTTCACGCAGGCGCTTGAAGACGGCAAGGTTGAGTCGCTCAACCTCATCATCAAGGGTGACGTTTCGGGTGCTGTTGAGGCACTTGAAGAGTCGCTCATGAAGATCGAGGTCGACGACTCGGTGCAGCTGCGAATTCTGCACCGTGGCGTTGGTGCGATCACCGAGTCGGATGTGGATCTTGCCACGATCGACAACGCGATCGTCATCGGCTTCAACGTGCGCCCTGATGTTAAGGCCCGCGAGCGCGCAGCGCGCGAGGGTATTGACATCCGCTTCTACAACGTGATCTACAACGCACTCGACGACATTGAGGCATCGCTCACCGGCATGCTCAAGCCCGAGTACGAAGAGGTCCGTTCGGGCGTCGCCGAGATCCGCGAGGTATTCCGTTCCTCGAAGTTCGGCAACATCGCTGGTGTTATCGTGCGCAACGGTACGATCACGCGTAACGCTAAGGCTCGTGTTATCCGCGACGGTGTCGTGATTGCTGATGGCCTGGCCATCGAGTCGCTGCGCCGCTTCAAGGACGACGCCACCGAGGTCAAGACTGACTTCGAGTGTGGTATCGGCCTCGGTAAGTTCAACGACATCCAGCCGGGTGACGAGATTGAAACGACCGAAATGGTGGAGAAGCCCCGCGCATAATCGCGTAGGGTGCGCCGCAAAGCGCCACTAACTACGAATGGCCGGCCAGTTCTGATGAACTGGCCGGCCATTCGTGTATCTAGACGGAACCGCATCCGTCGTGGGGCCCTGCAGCGCCTGGTATCTGGTGACTGGATGCTGCTGCAGCCTGTCCTCGTATGCAGAAGCGACCTGCGTACAAGACCGCCTAAAACGTACTGAGCCCCAGCCCGCGAATGGGCTGGGGCTCAGAAAGCGCCGGGGTTAGACGTCGAAGCGACGACCCTCGGGCTTTGACGGCAGGATCGTGAATACGAGAACCACGATGCTGCCGATAGAGGTGAGGCTCAGGAGGTAGAACGGGCCAGCAAAGTTGGCGTCGTGCAATCGGCGCCAAGCCGCACTGATGGTGGGGAGCAGCGTGCCGAGCCCGATCACGAGCATCAAAATTCCGCCTACGATCATGAGCAAGACGCCCATGCCGGTGGCGGCATCTGAACCGTCGGAGTCATATGAGTCGTACGAGCCTGAAACGGTTCCCGCGGCGACTATGACCACGCTGATAACGTACAGTGCCATCGGGACCAGCATGATCAAGAACAAGAAGAGCTGTGCCCACCAGTACTCGCTGCGTGACGCGCGACCTTTGAAATTCACGTAGTTCTTAAAGAAACGGCGAATTGCCTGACTAAACGTCGCGCCATACAGCGGGCGAGTGAGGTCATCGGCGTCTGCAGCACCGTTGAACGGCTCACCAACACCGGGTTCGCCGTACACGACGGGAGCCTGCTGGTACTGAGGTGCCTGCTGGTACTGGGGCGGCTGCTGCGCGTACTGCGGAGCCTGCTGCTGGTACTGCGGCTGCTGGTACTGAGGAGCCTGAGGTGCCTGCGGCTGCTGAGGGTTGTACTGCGGCGCCTGGGGCTGCTGGGGCTGCTGAGGTACCTGGGGTGCCTGCGGCTGCTGCGGGTTGTACTGGGGCGCCTGGGGAGCCTGCGGCGCCTGGTCGCCGTTGCCTGGCTGCTCGGGGATGGTCATCATGCGTCCGTTCCGCGGCGCAAAAGCAGCCCGAAGGCTGGGTACTTCTGAAACCGCAAGTTGAATAAGTTACTGCCGTGCATCGTCAATCTTTGCTTACTGCTATCTCATCGTATTGGTTTCGATAGCCCCACGGGGGTGTTCTTTGCACAGAATGTAGGCGATTGCGCGGTACCCTAGATACATGAGTAATCCACGGACCGGAAAGGTCGCCGAGCGCATCCAGCAGATCATTGCTATGCGTCTCGACAAGGGGCTGCGCGATCCGCGGCTCGGCTTTGTCACCATCACTGAAGTTCGCGTGACGGGTGACCTGCAGCACGCAAGCGTGTTCTACACCGTCTACGGCAGCGAAACCGAGCAGAAGGACAGCGCCGCTGCGCTGAAGGCTGCCACCGGCATGCTGCGGCGCGAGGTCGGCAAGCAGCTCGGCACGCGCCTCACGCCCACCCTCGAGTTCATCCACGATGAGCTTCCTGAGTCAGCCCAGCAGATGAGCGATTTGCTGGCAGAAGCGAAGCGTCGCGACGAAGAAGCTGCAGCAATTGCGGCTAACGCGAGCTACGCAGGTGAAGAAGACCCCTACGTCAAGCCCCGCGAAGACGAAGACGCATAGCAACTGACGCACGAGCTACCGCTCGTCGCGCCAGCAGCACTACGGCAGCCTCGCTGCGCCCTCGAACTCGATCATCAGCCCATCGGCGATGAGCGAGTCGTAGGCGCGGCGGGGCTGTTCTGCATCTGCCACCCCGCCATCGGCCGCCGCTGCGAGCGCGGCTTCTGTCGTCACAGTGCCCGGGGTTGCGCGGAGCAAGGCCATGATCCGGCCTCGAATTTGGCGGTCACTTCCCTCGAAGCGCGCCTGCTTCGGGCGCTTCTTGGGGGCGTTATCAGGGTAGCCGGCGCCGCGCCACTCGCACCAGGCTGCGACCGGGCAGCTGTCGCAGGCGGGGGTGCGGGCCGTGCACACGATGGCACCGAGCTCCATCGCCGCGGCATTAAACACCGCAGCCCGCGCCGGATCTTGGGGGAGCAGCGCCTCCATGTCGTCGAGATCGGCTGCCGCGGGCATTCCCGCCGCAGCCTTGCCGTGCACCGCGCGGGCAATGACCCGGCGCGTGTTGGTGTCGACCACGGGGTGCCGGTCGCCATACGCGAAAGCTGCGACGGCGCGAGCGGTGTAGGGGCCGATGCCGGTGAGCTCAAGCAGCGTTTCGACGCTGGTGGGCACCTGGTCGTTGTGCTCGGTGGCGATCTGGATGGCGGCGCGATGCAGCCACAGCGCGCGGCGTGGGTAGCCCAGGCGCCCCCACGCGCGCACCGCATCGCCGGGTTCGGCCGCGGCCAGCGCCGAGGGAGTCGGCCAGCGCTCCATCCATTCGAGCCAGCGCGGCAGCACACGGTCGACCTGGGTTTGCTGCAGCATAAACTCCGACACCAGCACGGCCCAGGGTGACGCGCCGGGTTTGCGCCAGGGGAGGTCGCGGGCAGAGCCCGTAAACCAAGTGTTCAGTGCGCCAGAAAACTCATCGTGATCCATCGTATGCAGTCTATGGTGTGGCTGCGGCCGGGCCTGAGGCCTGGCTGATGGGCCCGGATCATACGGAGCTACTCGCATCTCAAACGCCCGAACGCGGTCAGCCAGGGCCTCGCCAGGTGCCCCCGGGTAGGCTAGTTGGGTGCTGAGTGAACCCGTGCAACTGCCGCCACAGGGCGGGATCCTGTTTGTTGATAAGTCTGAAGGCTGGACAAGCCACGATGCGGTCTCAAAGACCCGTCGCGCGCTCGGCACCCGTAAAGTTGGCCACGCTGGCACCTTAGACCCGATGGCGACCGGGCTGCTCGTGCTCGGTGTCGGCCCCGCAACCAGGCTGCTGACCCATCTCGTGGGGCTCGATAAGTGCTACACAACCACGATTCGCTTGGGCATCTCTACGGTGACCGACGACCGCGAGGGTGACCGGGTTGAGATCGCCGACGAAGCTCTGGTGACCGAGGTTGCCGCCGATCTCGAGCGCATCACCGCGGGGATCGCACGCCTCACCGGCCCGATTGAACAGTCGCCCAGCGCCGTCAGCGCGATCAAGGTCGATGGGCAGCGCGCCTATGACCGGGTGCGCGCGGGCGAGCAGTTCGAGCTGAAAGCACGCCCGGTGACCATCCACGCGTTCGAAGCTGGGGCACCGAAGCTGACCCGCACCGAAGACGGTATTGCGGTGATCGATATTGAAGCCACCGTGCGCTGCTCAACCGGCACCTACATTCGGGCGTTGGCTCGAGATCTGGGAGCTGACCTGGGAATCGGTGGGCACCTGATCGAGCTGCGCCGCACCGAAGTGGGCCCGTTCTCGCTCGAAGGGTCGACCCTGTTTGATGAGCTGCTCGACCGCAAGGTGCGAGCCCTTGAAACTCCCACCGATATTGCGCGCAAGCTGTTTCCGATTCTCGTACTGACCGACGATGAGGCCCGCGACATGGGGCACGGTAAACGCCTCGAGATTGACACAGAGCGCTGCGCCGATGCCGCGCTCGTGGCCGCGGTTGCGGGCGATGACCGCCTCGTGGGGCTCGTTGAAGTGAAGCGTGGGCGCACTCGCGTGATCACGAACTTTCCGACACAGGGGAACGCCGCATGATTACTTGGTTTGCCGTTACCATCATTGCGGTCGCGATCATTGGGGCCGTGACCTGCGTTATTGCGGCGGCCCGGGGTCTCGGCCCCAACGATTACACGATGGGTGCGACGCTGATCGTCGGGCTGCTGCTCGTCGCCCAGATCGTCGTGAGTATCGTCGCTCCCATGACCGGCAACACTGCGGTCGGTGACCCGCTCGAGTTTTGGATGTACCTCATTGTGGCGACTCTGTTGCCATTTGGTGCGGGGTTTTGGGCACTCGTTGACCGCACAAAATGGGCCAACATCGTCCTTGCCGTGGTGCACCTCTCGGCGGCGGTAATGACATACCGCATGTTCGTTATCTGGGGGTAACTGTCAGCCAGTTTGTGTACGTTTCAGACACGTAGGTGTGTCCTAACCCTCAATCAATTCTTGACGGTTTAGAATCTCCGGCTTGACTTGAGCGAATCACAACGGTGTAATTATGGAGTGCCCGCGCATAACACCGAACCAGATAGGAGTCCCCGTTGAGTGAAATACCCCACGCACCGGTTCCCAGTAACTGGTTTGTAGACCCTGTTTACTTGGGCGTACCAGGGGTGCGACCCGAGAATGACGGGCTCACCTGGCAGGGCGATGCGCTTTGCGCACAGACCGATCCCGAAGCATTCTTCCCCGAAAAGGGCGGATCAACCCGCGAAGCGAAGCGCATCTGCGAAAGCTGCGAAGTTCGCTCAGAATGCCTCGACTACGCGCTTGAGAATGACGAACGCTTCGGCATCTGGGGAGGTTTGTCAGAGCGTGAGCGTCGCAAGCTGCGTCGCGACGCAGTGTAACTGCCGGCTACACGCGAAGCCCATCTGCGTAAGCAGCCTGAATCTTCGGCATGGCATCAGGGCACGCACACCAGCGCCCCCTAGACTAAACGCGATATGCGCACCAAAGTAACCGCCATTCTGGTCGCCCAGCGGGGCGGTACATGGCTCGACGAGACCATAGCTGGGATTGCTGCGCAACGCGCAGCTCCCGCAGCGATCATTGCTGTCAACAACGGCGGCGGCGATGCCCTCGCCGCGCAGCTCATAGGAAGCGGCGCAGACCGAGTCGTGGGCATTAGCCAACGTGTCTCCTTCGGCAAAGCGATCGCGCAAGCGGTGGCGGTGGCAGAGGGTGATCGCTCAGGCGTGCGCGCCACGAGCGCCTCCGGCACAGCGGGCTCCGCTGACACGGTCGTTTCTGATGCCGGATCATCGACTTCATCGCTGGCCGACGGCAGCGACCGCAGCGTCGGCATCGAAGACGTCGACAGTAACAGCGCAGACCTCGACAGCGACAATGACAGCGACGACGCTGACACCGTACTTGCTGCAACGGCTGAATCACAGACGAAAGCTGCGACCTCGGCCAGCCCGGTCGCCACGCTCGCCGCCGAAGACACGAACCCGCAGCACGAGTGGCTGTGGTTCTTGAGTGAGGATTCGTGCCCCGAGCCCGAGGCACTCCTCAGCATGCTCAGCCGGGTGCAGCGCGCCCCGTCGGTTGTCGTGGCCGGCCCCAAAATCGTTGACTGGGATGCCCCAGATCGCATTATCGAACTCGGCCAGAGCCTCACGCGCTACGGCGCACGCTGGACCTTGCGCCGGCAAGAGCTCGACCAGCAGCAGTACGACCACATGGAAGACGTGTTGGGCGTCGGCCCCGTCGGCATGCTCGTGCGCCGTGACGTGTGGGAAGAGATGGGCGGCTTCGATCAGGCGCTGCCCGTTTACGATGACGGCCTCGATTTTTGTGTGCGTGCGCGCCTCGCGGGTCACCGCGTCGAGGTGGCCCCCGAAGCTCGCGTGCGGTTTGCCCGCAGCGGCGTCGCTGGCCCCCGCATTGACCGCAGCCGATCGGTGATGCGCGTTGCGCACCGTCAGTCGCGGGCCGCGCACATGCACCGCCGCATCGCCTACGCGCCCGCGCCGTTCGCATTCTTGGCCTGGTTGGGGCTGCCCATCCACGGCCTGTTGCGGGTGCTGTGGGCACTGATTCGCGAGCAGCCGGGTCACATGATCGGCGAGTTTGTTGCCGCACTGTCGGTGTTCTTCAAACCTCACGCACTCCTGTCATCGCGCCGCAAACGCAAACACAGTTCTCGGGTGGGCTGGGGAGCGCTGCGCGACTTGCGCATCGATCCGAAGTCGGTGCGCACCGCGCGCATCATCGACCGCGAAGCGGTGCTGGCCTCCTCGGGCAGGCTGCGCCGTGAGCTGCACTTTATTTCTTCGGGTGGCCTCGCGGTCGTCACCACCGCCATCGTGGCCACGATCGTGCTCACCTGGTGGGCGCTGTCAAAGACCAGCCTCGTGGGCGGCGGATTACTGCCGCTGAGCTCATTCGGCGAGCTGTGGTGGAACACCCACATCGTCGACGGCATCCCCGCCGACCCCTTCACCTGGGTGCTCGCGGTGCTGGGCACCTTAACGTTCTGGAACCCCTCGCACGCCGTGGTGTTGCTGCTCGTCGCCGCGGTGCCGCTGGCCGCTCTCGGCGCCTGGATTTGGGCCGCGGGCCTCACCGAATCGAAGTCGGGCCGCGCCCTGGTCGCCCTCGGCTACGCGTTCAGCCCCGTGCTGCTGGGATCGCTGGCCTCTGGCCGGTTGCCGAGCCTGGTGCTTGCGATCGTGCTGCCGTGGCTGATTCTGGCGGCGTCTCGCAGCCGTGAATCGTGGAGCTGGGCGGGCACCGCCTCGCTGCTGGCCGGTGTTGCCCTCGCGGCAGCTCCCACGCTGATTCCCGCCGCGCTCGTGCTGCTGGTGGCGGGCCTCGTGATTTCGGCGCGCGGTATCGCCCGCGTGCTCACGACCACGATCGTGCCGATCGTATTGTTCGCCCCCAAATTGGTGATGTGCATCGTCGAGGGGCGCCCCCTCGACGTGCTGATCGATCCGGGTGTCGCACTCGCGTTTGAGCCCGGAACCACCTGGCACATGCTGCTCAGCTTCCCCCAATTCGGCCTCGAAGGCTGGGGCGCTATTCTCGACGGAATGGGCTTCGGCGGCCCGCCCGCCACGCTGCTGGTCGGGCTGATGCTCGCCCCGATCGCGGTGATCGCGCTCGCCGGCGCGCTCACCGCCCAGGTGAAGTCGACGATCTTCTTGGCGCTCGTGGGCGGCATGGGCATGGCCACCGCGCTCGCTTCCGACCACCTGCTGCTGGTAGTGGTGGGGGATCAGTCGGTGGGCCTGTGGACCGGGTCTGGCCTGACCGTCTACTGGCTCGCGGTGCTCGGGCTTGCTGGCCTCGGCGCGACCGCGCTGCGCCGTGCTGCGGCGCCCGCGGTGTCGCTCGCCCTCATCGGCGCAGTGATCGCGATTTTGCCCCTGGGCGCGCAGCTCGCCACGGGGCAGGTGCCATTCGCCGCCGGATCAACGCAAATGCCCGCCATTGTGCGCGCTGCAGGCGAGGCCGACCCGGGAGTGCGCACGCTCATGATTGCCGCGCGCGCACCGCACACGGTGGAGGCCGGGTTTGCCGTCGGCGGCGGGCAGCGGCTCGACCAGATCAGGTCGGCCCCCGCAGCGCTGGGCGCCACCGACGCCGATCGCGAGATCACGGCGCTCACCGCCGGGCTCGCGAGCGAGGGCGGCGCTGATATGACCGAGACGCTGCGTGACGCCGGGGTCGGTTTCGTGCTGCTCGAAGACGGCGGCAACGACGTTGAGCGTGCGCAGCTGCAGCGCGTGTTCGACCAGAACCCGGCGCTGGCAGCATCGAGCCAGACCGACCAGGGCCTGCTCTGGCGCGTGCTCGATTCAAAGACCGCGGGCGAGATGCCGGGCGATGTGTCGAAGCGCCTCGACGGCACGTCAATCAGCGGGCACACGATCTGGGTCGGGCAAATCGCGATCTTGCTGGGCATGCTGCTGCTGGCGCTGCCGACGGGCGAGGTCACCTGGCGCCCCGAGCACCGGCGCAGGCAGCCGCGTGCCCCCAAGACGAGGAAGCGTTCATGAACACAAAAAGCTCACCCCTAACGATTGGCATGCGTGCCACGGTTGGTGCGCTCGTCATTGCGGCCGCAACGGCCGCGGTGGTGCTCGTGGGCTCGGTCGAGGTGCCCTCGGCCGTGCGCGAACCGCTCTCGCTGGTCGCCGATACCACCCAGAACACGGCGCGCACCCTGGTGTGCAGCGGCAGCTTTGGTGAGCTGGGGGCTGATCCCGAGCAGGCCGAGGTCGCCGTGCCCACCGGCCCGCCGGTGCTCGCGAGCGCCGGGGCCAAAACCGAAAACAGCTCACTCGAGCGCGCCACCGGCGGCGAAGGTCTGCCCGAGGTGCTGCGGGCCGGCAACACCGAATCTATTGCCGCGGCGCAGCTGCAGCACGTCACCACCGAGAACCTGAGCGGTGCGGTGGCGAGCGCGTGTGCCGAGCCTCTCAACGAGCAGTGGCTGATCGGTGGCGGCACCGACGCTGGAGTCTCGACGACCCTCGATTTGGGTAACCCTGGCAGTGTGCCTGCCTCGGTGCAGATCACCGTCTTTGATGACGAGGGCGAGGTCGACGCGGTGCAGACCGCCGGGGTGATCGTGCTGCCCGGCACTCAGCAGACCATTTCGCTGAACGGCTACGCGCCCGATCGCGCACATATTGCGGTGCGCGTCACTAGCTCTGGCGCCCCCGTCACCGCCTCAATGGGCGTTGCGCAGCGGGTCGGGCTGTCATCGTTCGGCGTCTCGTCGGTTGACCGGCAGGCCGAGCCCAACACCCAGCTCGTCATCGCGGGCATTAACAACGCCGCAGACCACGGCCACGAGGCCACCGATGCGGGCGAGGGCGACCCCTATCCCGTGATGGTGCGCGCGTTTGCCCCCGGCGGCGAAGCGACCACTGTGCGCCTGCGCGCGCTCGATGCCAAGGGTCACGCCACCGACCTGGGTGAGATGAATCTCGCCGAGAACGCCGTCGGCAACTTCAACGTCACGACCTGGCCCGAGGGATCGGCCGCGCTCGTAGTGACCGCCGATGTGCCGGTGATCGCTGCCGCCCTCGGCTCAGCCGAGACGGTGAAGAAGCACGACTATGAGTGGTTCGTGCCGTCACCCGTCATCGCCGCCGGTGAGGTCGTCGATGTGCCAGTGGTGCCCAACGGTACGCTCGTGCTCGTGCACCCCGGCGAGGGCAAGGCCGAGGTCACCATCACCCCGGTGAAGGGGAAGCCGCGCAAGCTGACGCTGTCGCCCGGTGCGACGCAGTCACTCGAGGTCGCAAATGGCTCGACGATCACCGCTACCGCTGACATTTTCGCTGGCGTGCGTTACGAAGAGGGCGCCAGCATTGCTTCGTACCCGGTGCTGCCGCCGAGCCAGCGCGACGGCACGCTGACGGTCTTCACGCGCTAGCGGCGTAGACTTGACCACATGTTTGGATGGGATCGATCTGCGAGGCGTGCTGCGCGCGCTGAACGCGCAAGCGGCCCCGGCGGGGCTGCGGGTGCTGGCGCGACGGGCGCTGCTGGTGGCGGCGCCGGATCGCGGTCTGCGGTGAGCCGCCGACACGATCGGCGCCCGCAGCGGTCGTCGATGACGGGGCCCACACTGCCCGATCCCAATAGCCGATTTAAGCGCTTCGAAACCGATGCCCGCGGCGTCGTTGAACTGCTGCAGGCCCACTTCCCCGAAGAGTTGCACGGCGTCAACATCGGGTTTCAGACGGCGCCCGCAAGCCTGGGCGAGAGCAAGTTTCCGCTGCTGTACTCGATTGATCGCAAGTCAAACACGATCATGATGTTTCGCATGCCGATTCAGCGCGCGCGGGGTTTGCACGTGAACGATGACGAGCACCGCCGCTACTTCGTGCAGCACTGCGTCTACCAGGCCGTGTGCGAATATTTGGGCCGTGAGCCGTGGGAATTGTTGCCCGGCCGGTTCGAACACTACTAACGCGCCGCGCCCACGAAGCGGTAACCGCCGATTGTGAGTTTTTGCAGCCATAATGGGAGTCATGAGCGCGCGCATCTTGGTGGTTGATGACGATAGGGCACTCGCAGAGATGCTGAGCATGGCCTTGCAGGCTGAGGGTTTTGACACAGATCACGCGGCCGACGGCGCTGAAGCGGTCGAACTGTTTCGTGAGGTCAAGCCCGATCTCGTGCTGCTCGATGTGATGCTGCCCAGCCTCGACGGCATTGAAGTGTGCGAGCGTATTCGCGCCGAATCAGGCGTGCCGATCATTATGTTGACGGCCCGCACCGACACCCGCGATGTGGTGCGCGGGCTTGAGGCCGGCGCCGACGATTACGTGGTGAAGCCGTTTAAATCGGCTGAGCTGGTGGCCCGTATTCGTGCGCGGCTGCGCGAACCCTCGCAAGAGGTGAGTGAGACGCTGCGGGTGGGCGACCTGACCATCGACGTGTCGGCGCACGAGGTGCGCCGCGGGTCGCAGCCGATCTCGCTGACCCCGCTAGAGTTTGACCTGCTCGCGATTTTGGCGCGCAAACCCCAGCAGGTGTTCACCCGCGAGGTGCTGCTCGAAAAGGTGTGGGGCTATCAGTACAAGGCCGATACCCGCCTCGTGAACGTGCACGTGCAGCGGCTGCGCGCAAAGATCGAACAAGACCCCGATCGCCCGACGATCGTGACGACAGTGCGCGGCGTGGGGTATCGCGCGGGCACCCCGACCTCGTAACCCGTATGGTTTCGCGGCGCTCACGACTGGGCAGGTGGCTGCGCCGATTGCAGCTGCGCTGGGTGAAATTCTCGCACCCGGTGCTGCGGCCCTTCCGCGTGCGGTGGCGCCGCTCGCTGATGCTGCGCACCATGACGGTGACGGGCATGGTCACCGGCTTCATGATTTTGATGGCCGGCATATTCATCGTCACGAGTGTCAGCGACGACCTGTATTCGTCGCGCCGTGACGCGGCGCTTGAAGACTCGGCCCGTGCCACGCTCGCTGCGCAACGACAGATCGATGCGTCTGACCGGGGCAGTCTCTCAATCTTGTCGGCCGATGTGCGCCGCACTGTGCAAGACACCTCATCGAGTCAGCTCGTCTACCTGCGGCGGCAGCCGGGCCAGGCCTCCAACCCCGAGGCGCCGCCCTCGTCGCGCACCAACGCGATGCTGCCCGAAGCGGTGACCGCCGAGCTCTCGGCCGCGGCCATGGTCGGCGATACGCCGCAGCTGTGGCAGCCTGTCACATTCACCGACGATACGGGCAACCCGGCTCCCGGCATTATTGTCGCCTCGACCCTCACCTTTCCCGCCGGTGCCGGGGTGTACGACCTGTTCATCGGGTACACGCTCGATGACACCCAAGACACCCTCGCGTTTGTGCAGCGCACCCTGCTCGTGACCGCCGCGGTGATGATGGCGTTCATTGGCATTTTGGTGTGGATCATTTCGCGCATCGTGTTTCGCCCGATTCGTGTGGCGGCCAACACGAGTAGGCGACTGGCGGGCGGCGAAGCTGACGCGCGCATGCCGCTGCAAAACGATGTGCACTTTGACACCCTCTCTGAGGGCTTCAACGACATGGCCGACACGCTGCAGTCACGCATCCAAGAGCTTGATCAGCTCTCTGAAATGCAGCAGCGATTCGTGTCTGACGTCTCGCATGAGCTGCGCACCCCGCTCACCACGATCAGGCTGGCGAGCGAGGTTCTTGACTCGGGCTCGGCCGAGCTGGGGGCCGGTCAGCAGCGCGCCATCGAGGTGCTGGGCACACAGGTCGAGCGGTTTGAATCGCTGCTCGAAGATTTGCTCGAAATCTCACGCTACGACGCCGGCCGAGTGATCCTCGACACCGAACCGACAAACATGGTGTCGCTGATCGAAGAGGTGGCCGAGTCACTCAGACCGGTCGCGAACAACGACATCGAAGTGGTCGCGCAGGGCGGTTTCTCGCCGATCGATGTCGACCCGCGTCGCATGCGCCGCATCCTGTCAAACCTCATCGGCAACGCGATCGAACACGGCGAAGAACACCCGATTGTGGTCACCGTGGATTCGAACTCGACCGCGGTAGCGGTGTGCGTGCGTGACTGGGGGATCGGCATGAGCGAGGAGCACACGGTGCACGTGTTTGACCGGTTCTGGCGCGCTGACCCGTCACGCAAACGCACCCTGGGTGGCACGGGCCTCGGCCTGGCGATCGCGCAAGAGGATGCGGCAGTGCACGGCGGCATTCTCGAGGTGTGGTCGCGCCCCGGTGAAGGCACTAACTTTCGGCTCACCCTGCCGCGCGGTGAAGCGGTGCGGGCCTTCGTCTCGCCGCTCGACCTGGTGCCCGAGGGGCAAACCTCAAGTGAGCACGATCAGACTGGACCCGGGCGCTGGCTGAAACGCCCGGCACGCTTGATCCGGAGGGAGAAACGGTGATGCAGCAGCGACGTAGGCGACGAAACGCCAGAACCCCCCTCGCGCGGGTGGCCGTGCTCGCGGTGATTGCGCTGCTCGCTGGGTGCGCCGCGATTCCCGGCGCAGGCAACGTGAAGGTCGGCCTCACCGACCTCGAACAGGCCGAGCAATTTTACCAGTTCACCCCGCAGAGCCCCACCGCCCAGGCCAGCCAAGAAGACATCGTGCGCGGCTTCGTGGCCGCGGCGACCTCGAACGCCGATGACTATGCGGTCGCGCGCGAATTCCTGTCGACCGAATATGCGAACCAGTGGGATCCGTACTACGGCGTGCTGATCGACGAGGGCAGCAGACCGTATCGCGCCGCAGGCGACACCGCCGGTGTGCTCTCGCTCAGTGCGACCGCCAAAGTTGACGAGGCGGGCCAAATGCTGCCCGTTGAACCCGGGCCCGCCACCGATATGCGGTTCGAATTTACGCGGATTGATGGCGAATGGCGCATCGCGTCGGCCCCCAGCGGCATTATTCTCGACAAGAGCATGTTCTTGGCGATCTGGAGCTCGCACCAGCTGTATTTCGTGGGCACCAACGAAATCTTGGTGCCGGTGACGCGCTGGTTTGTGGCCGGCGCTGCGCTCGCCACCGAGATTGTGGGCGCGCTCGTGAGAGGCCCCAGCGAACACATGCGCGAGTCGCTGCACAGCGGGTTTCCCGCCGGCGCCGTGCTCGTCACCAAAGCGGTGCCCGTGCTCGATGGGCGCGCACGCATCGACATGAGCAGCGAAGTGCTTCAGGCGAGCCCGCAGGCGATCGCCGAGCTGCGGCAGCAACTCAAGCTCAGCCTGCAGAGCATTCCCGGCGTGAACGGGTTTGATCTGCTGGTGGAGGGCACCGCGATGAGCGAGCTGGGCGGCGGCATTGAACCCGAGCTGGTGAACGAAATCGCGATGCCCACAGGGCTCATCGACGGGGTGTTTGGGGCCGTCTCTGGGGGCGAACTCACGCCCATGCTCGGCTTCGCTGACCGGGTGGGGGAGCTCGACCCGCAGGCCATCACGCTCTCGATCGACGGCACGCAGATGGCTGTGCTGTCTGAGCCGGGGGTGACGCGTCTCGACGCGGCCGGCAGCGCGCTGCTTGACACCCGAGCCAAACAGATCGCGCCCTCGATCGACGTGTTTGGGTTTCTGTGGACCGCCACGCGCTCGGGCGAACTGCAGGCGCGCGGCGGCGATGGCGTTGCGATTCAGGTGCCGGCGCCGTGGCTTGACGGCCGCAAGGTGGCTGCTGTGCGCCTGGCCCCAGACGGGGCACGCATCGCGGCGCTGGTTGCCAGCGAGGGCGGCGCGCAGCTGCTCATCGCCGGGGTCGTGCGCGACGATCAGGGCACCCCGATCCGCACCACCGACGAAGCCGCCACCGAGCTGTGGGTGACGGGGGATCCGCTCGATTTTGACTGGGTGGGGCCCACGAAGTTTGCGGTGCTCTCGAAGGGGGCGACCGCCACGAAGGTGACGAGCGGCGGCCCTGGCACGTTCAGCACCGAGCAGGGCTCGATTCCGGGTGGGCGCCAGCTCACCGGCGGCGGAGCCTACGCGCAGCTGCGCGTACTCGGCAGCGAAGGCGACCTGTACGCGCCGCAGAACAGCGGCTGGCAGCGCGGCGACTACGACATCGAGGTGCTCGCTAAACGCGGCTGAGGTGGCCGCCGCGAGCCGAGACGTCCACACCAAGCTGAGCTGGTAAGTTATCCACCACTTGCGCGGGGGCCGTCTCGCGCCAGCCCTTTGCGTGCACACTGGGGGCATGGCTGTCACCCCCGCCGCACCGACTACCGCACCGCTCGCCACCACGGCACGCGAGCTGCTCGCTGACCTTGGCGCGCTCGTATGGCCGGTGGCCTGTGTGAGCTGCGGCGCCGCAGATCGGGCGCTGTGCGATCCTTGTCGCACTCGGCTGCGCACGGCGGCGCCCCTCGCATACGAGAGCGTGCTCGCACCGGTGCCGGCGTACGCGCGCGGCCCCTATGCGGGCGAGCTGCGCGCCGTGGTCGTAGCGTACAAACACGAGCAGCGCACCGGGTTCGCCCGCGTGCTCGGTGAACAGCTTGCGCATCCGCTTGTCCGCGCCCTCAGCCACGCCTCCGAACCGCCGCTGCTCATCGCGGCGCCCTCACGCGCGAGCCAGCTGCGAGCCCGCGGGTTTCGACACGTCGACGCGATGATTGCGGCGGCCATGAAACATGATCCGGATCGCGCAACGCTCATGCGTGCCCTCACATCGACCCGGGGGCGACGCAGCCAGGTCGGCCTCGACGCTGCGACCCGCGCCCAAAATGCGGCTCGAATCGCCGTGCGCAGATCGTGCCACGCCCGCCTGCGCGGGCGAGAAGTGATTGTGGTCGATGACATTATGACGACCGGGGCGACCGTGCGCGCGGCCTGCGAGGCCTTGCAAGCTGTGGGAGCGCGCGTGATTGCGGCGGCCGTTCTCGCTTCGGTGTCGTACGAGGGAACGCCCGGAAAATAAATGGAGGTGGCCGCGACATCACTTCGTGCAGTAGCATTCGTGAAAGGCGTAACGGTGCGCTAGAACGGCCCACCCGCCTGAGCTACCTGGGAGGTCACCATGGACGTGAACATCCGCGGCAAGAACGTCGGTATCACTGATCGTTTTGAAGACTATGTCGGTACCAAGTCTGAGAAGGTGGCTGGCCTGCTGCCTAAAGCTCAGAAGTTCGAGGTGAAGGTTTCTCGGCTTTCTGACAAGAGCCCGCAGCACGGCGACGTCGTAGAAATCACGCTCGTTGGCCCCGGCCCCGTGATTCGCGCAGAGTCGTTCGGCGGTGACAAGTACACCGCATTCGATATGGCATACGGCCGCGTGCTCGAGCGCATTCGCCGCATGAAGGACCGTCGCCATGACCGTCGTGGCGCAGGCCGCACCTCACTGGGCGACGCCGCCGCAGCCGGGTTCGAAATGGTCGACGTCACCCCTGCACCGCTTGAGGTGCTTGAAGCTGTCGCAGCCGGTGTCGCGCCCCTCGTGACCGAGACCGAAGAAGAGATCTACTCGCCCGTGGTGATTCGCACCAAGGAGTTTCCGGCCGAAAGCCTCAGCGTGGACGACGCCGTCGACCAGATGGAGCTGGTCGGGCACGACTTCTTCCTGTTTGTCGAAACCGAATCGGGGAAGCCGAGTGTGGTGTACCGCCGCAAGGGCTGGAACTACGGTGTGATCTCGCTCGCTGAGTAGCGAGCACACCAACACACAGTGAATTCGAAGTGACGTGGGGGCGGCCAACTGGCCGCCCCCACGTTGCATTTGCGGCCGATTTGAGGCGCCAGCACGACATTTCACCCTCAGCGCAACTTGCGTCTATATAGGGGCTATCCAGCCGGGAGGGCAGTTTGCATTGCTAAGCTGGTGACTTGTCACGATTCGGCAACGAAGGTGACCTAGCGATGCGGCTCGATTCCCCGGGCACAACTTACAGGAGTGACAACGTGGCAACAGTTCTCGAGAAGCTGCTTCGCGTCGGCGAAGGCCGCACGCTGCGAAAGCTTGAGCGTCAGGCGAAACTCGTCAGCGACCTCGAATCATCGTTCGCCGATCTGAGCGACGAAGAATTGCGTGACGAAACCAAAGAGTTTCGTGCGCGACTAGCGGCGGGCGAGACGCTCGACGACCTACTTCCTGAGGCATTTGCTGCGGTGCGCGAGGCTGCGCGCCGCACCATCGGCCTCCACCCGTTCCCCGTACAGGTGATGGGCGGTGCAAACCTCCACCTGGGCAACATCTCTGAAATGAAGACTGGTGAGGGTAAGACGCTCGTCGCCACCATGCCGGCCTACCTCAATGCCCTCGCAGGCAAGGGTGTGCACGTGGTGACGGTGAACGATTACCTCGCGAGCTACCAGAGCGAGCTCATGGGCCGCATCTTCCGCGCGCTCGGCATGACCACCGGTTGCATCGTGTCGGGCCAAGACCCCGCCACCCGTCGCACCCAGTACGAAGCAGACATCACCTACGGCACGAATAACGAGTTCGGCTTCGATTACCTGCGCGACAACATGGCTTCAACGGCAGAAGAGCGTGTGCAGCGTGGCCACTTCTTCGCCGTCATCGATGAGGTCGACTCGATTCTGATCGATGAGGCGCGTACGCCGCTCATCATCTCGGGCCCTGCCTCGGGCGACGCAAACCGCTGGTTTGGCGAGTTCTCGCGCATCGCACGCAAGATGAAGGTCGGCGTTGACTACGAAGTCGACGAGAAGAAGCGCACCATCGGTGTGCTCGAACCGGGCATCGAAAAGGTCGAGGACTACCTCGGCATCACGAACCTGTACGAATCAGTAAACACCCCGCTGATCTCGTTCTTGAACAACTCGCTCAAGGCCAACGCCCTGTTCACCCGCGACAAGGACTACGTCGTGTTGAACGGCGAGGTCATGATCGTTGATGAGCACACCGGCCGCATCCTCGCCGGGCGCCGCTACAACGAGGGCATGCACCAGGCCATCGAGGCGAAGGAAGGCGTGCAGGTCAAGGCCGAGAACCAGATGCTCGCCACCGTCACGCTGCAGAACTACTTCCGTCTCTACGAGAAGCTCTCGGGCATGACGGGTACCGCCGAAACTGAGGCGAGCGAGTTCATGTCAACGTACAAGCTCGGTGTGGTGCCGATTCCGACGAACCGCACCATGCAGCGCAAGGACCAGCCCGACTTCGTGTTCAAGAACGAACAGGCGAAGTTCCAGGCCGCCGTTGACGATATCGCTGAGCGCCACAAGAACGGTCAGCCGGTACTCGTGGGTACCACCAGCGTTGAGAAGAGCGAGTACCTCTCGCGGCTGCTCGCCAAGGCTGGCGTGCGCCACGAAGTGTTGAACGCGAAGAACCACGCGCGTGAAGCCGCGATCATCGCGCAGGCTGGTCGCCTCGGCAGCGTCACCGTTGCCACCAACATGGCCGGCCGCGGTACCGACATCATGCTCGGCGGCAACGCCGAGTTCCTCGCCGTGCAAGAAATGGCTGCGCGCGGGCTGTCCACCGAAGACGATTCAGACGCCTACGAGGCCGCCTGGGACGACGTGTTCGCCGCGGTGAAGGAAACCGTGGGCACCGAAGCCGAGAAGGTTTCGGCGGCAGGCGGACTGTACGTGCTCGGCACCGAGCGCCACGAGTCACGCCGCATCGATAACCAGCTGCGCGGCCGTTCAGGCCGTCAGGGTGACCCCGGCGAGAGCCGCTTCTACCTGTCGCTCGCTGACGACCTGATGCGCCTGTTCAACTCGGGCGCCGCTGCGGCCCTGATGAACCGCGACAGCTTCCCCGACGATCTCGCGATCGAGTCGAAGGTGGTGTCACGTGCCATTCAGAGCGCACAGAGCCAGGTCGAAGGCCGCAACGCCGAGATTCGCAAGAACGTCTTGAAGTATGACGATGTGCTCGACCGTCAGCGCAAGTCGATCTACGGCGACCGCCAACAGATCCTTGACGGCGAAGAGATCGAAAGCCGTATCTCGTCGTTCCGCGAGTCAACGATCGACGCGATCCTCGACTCACACGGCGGCACCGGCGAAGACTGGGATTTCGACGCGCTGTGGGCTGACCTCAAGCAGGTCTACCAGGTCGGCATCACCGTTGACGAGCTGCTCGCCGAGGCCGGCACCTCGAAGGTGGATAAGTCATTCTTGCGCCGCGAAATCTTGTCTGACGCCGAGGTCGCGTACACGAACCGTGAAGAAGCGCTCGGCACTGAAGCTATGCGCGAGCTCGAGCGTCGCGTCGTGCTCGCCACGATCGACCGCCGCTGGCGCGATCACCTCTACGAGATGGAATACCTCAAGGAGGGCATCGGCCTGCGCGCGATGGCTCAGCGCGATCCGCTCGTCGAGTACCAGCGCGAGGGCTTCACCATGTTCTCGGGCATGATGGGTCAGATCAAGGAGGAGTCCATGGGGCTGCTCTACAACCTCGAGGTTAAGGTTCGCCCGGCCGAGGGTCCCCAGGATCACGTCCACCTTGAGGGTGGCGGGCTCGAAGATACCAAGAGCCCCGACACGGCAAAGCTCACCTACAGTGCACCCGACGAAGATGGTGCACCGGCTCAGAGTGGCGCGGCTGGAAAGAAGACGCGTGGCGCCTTCGGCCAGCAGACCGACGGCGGCGAAGTGGGCGAGCCTCAAAATCGCGCCGATCGTCGCTCCACCAAGAAGAAGTAGAAACGCACACACCTAGAAACGGGTGCTTCGCTCACGCGAAGTTGCCGGGAGAATCACATGGCTAACGAATCTAATACTCGCCTCACCAAAAACGAGCGACGTGCCCAGGCGCGTGAACAGGCTCGCATTGCACGCGAGCAGGAGAAGAAGCGCGAGAAGCGCAGCCGGCTGTTCCTCCAGGGCGGTATCGTCCTGGGTGTGCTCGCCGTGCTCGCAATCGTGGGCCTCGTTCTCACGCAGACCATGAAACCCGCGGGCCCCGGCCCCGAGAACATGGCCTCGGGCGGCGCGGTGTTCACGAAGGACCTGAAGGTCGTTGAGACCGGCGCACTGCAGCCCGACACCGAGCGCGTTGCGCCCGAGGTTGACCGCAAGGAGCTGCCGCTCGATGTGACCACCTACGTGGATTACATGTGCCCGGCGTGTGGTGCGTTTGAGCAGCAGTACGGCACCATGCTCGAGAACTATGTGGGCTCGGGCGACATTAACCTGCAGGTCTTCCCCATCAACTTCCTCGATGGCACCTCGAAGGGTACGAAGTACTCGACTCGTGCAGCGAACCTGTTCAGCTGCGTGGTTGAGCAGGACCCCGACGTCGCGTTCAAGCTGCACAATCGTCTGCTGAGCGCAGAGGTACAGCCCGCTGAGGGCACCACCGGCCTCACCGATGAACAGCTGATCGATCAGGCGAAGGAAGCTGGCGCCGAGGTCACCACCGAGCTGAAGCAGTGCGTGAAGGACAAGACGTTCGCTGGTTTCATCGATGGTAACTGGAAGCAGGTCAGCGAGACCGGTCTGCTGGGTCTTGCCAAGGGCGAGCTGATGCTCAGCGCAGATGGTGTGAACTTCCAGGCCGAAGGCCCGCAGCGTTTGCAGTCAACCCCGACCGTGATCGTCAACGGTAAGCAGTGGAACCAGGCTCGCGATGGCGACCTCGAGTCCTACCTACTGAAGGTCAAGGGCGAGTTCGAACAGAAGGCCGATTCTGAGAAGTCGACCAAGTCCTAGTAGACTAGTCAGGATGGCCACGCGAGTGGCCGTCCACATGCCGCCTTAGCTCATCTGGTAGAGCAGCGCCCTTGTAAAGCGCAGGTGATCGGTTCGAGTCCGATAGGCGGCTCCAAATAATTTCATGCTCCGCGCCCGCGGTTTTCGTGGCGGGTACGGCCTGCTGTGTCGGTGACCTGCGCGCGACGCGCCGTCACCGTGTTTTTCGTCACCTGCGCCGCGGGTAGCCCGTCAACACCGTAGTGTGGTGGTCGTGCGTGCAAAATTGAGGGTCTGGGCAGCGCTAGTGGGCTCGGGGCTCGCTGGCGTGCTGGTGGCGTTGCAGTCCCGTATCAACGGCGGGCTTAGCCAACACCTGGGCAATGGGTTTGTGACCGCGGCAGCATCGTTTGCCTCGGGGCTACTCATTTTGAGTATTTTGATGGTGTGCTCCCGGCGTGGACGGCGCGGGCTCACCCTTTTGAAAGCCGAAGTGAAGTCGAAGCGGCTGCCCGTGTGGGCGCTGTTTGGTGGGGCTGGCGGGGCACTGTTTGTGCTGAACCAAGGGCTCGTGGCACCCATCACCGGGCTCGCCCTGTTCACCGTCGGCATTGTCGCGGGGCAAGTGCTTGGCGGCCTCGTGCTCGACCGGGCGGGGCTCGGGCCTGGCGGCCGCATCGATCCCACGCTGCCACGCGTGCTGGGTACCGCGCTCGCGGTCGTCGGCGTCATCGTCTCGGTGGGCACCGGCGGCGGCTCAGTCGTGTGGCTCGTGATCTTCCCCGTGATTGTGGGCGTGGGGGTGGCCGGCCAGTCGATGGTCAACGGGCTGGTGCGCGCCGCAGCGCACAGCGCGCTCGCCTCAACCTTCATGAACTTCATCGTGGGCACCACGCTGCTGGTGTTCTTCGCGATCATCTCGGTCGTGGCCACGGGCTGGCCCACCGCTTGGCCCACTGAGCCCTGGTACTACCTCGGCGGCGCGACCGGCACCATCTTTATTGCTATCGCGGCGATGCTCGTGCGTACCGCAGGTGTGTTGCTGCTGAGCATGTCAAACGTGGCCGGCCAGCTGATTGCCGCGGTGCTTTTCGAGAACGCGACACCGCTCGCGGGCGGCCTCTCAACCGGCATGCTGATCGGATCTGCCGTAGCGCTGTTGGCGGTGGCCGTGGCCGCACTGCCGTCGCGTACGCGCGGCACACAAAAATAAGCCAGCGCTGCACCGTGCCCCAATAGGGCACGGTGCAGCGCTGGCTGAGCGACCTCGATTAGAGCGCCGACAGGTGCTTCTGCAGGTCAAGCGGTTTGCGCGGCTTCTCCTGATCCTTGCGGCCCGGCACCGAACCCACGTAGAGCCAACCGAGTAGATACTCGTGCTTCTCGAGCTGGTGCGCGCGGTGTACCGCGCGGCTGCGGGTGTGTGATCCGGTGCGCCAGATCACGCCCCAGCCCGCTTCGTCGAGCATCAGGGTGAGGAAGTGGGCGACACCTGAAGCGACCGCCTCCTGTTCCCACTGCGGCACTTTGCTGCTGTCGCGGGGGCTCGCGACGATCGCGATCACCAGGGGAGCGCGGTGCGCCTTCTTGATGAGCTTCTCGGCATCGCGCGCATCGGAGGCCTTGGCGAGAGCCTCGCCCAAAACTGTGCGGGCCTCGCCGCGCAGCTCGATGAGGCGCCAGGGGCGCAGCCCCGAATGATCGGCGACGCTTGTCATCGCGGCGACGAGCTGCGAGAGCTCGTCATGCGATGGCGCCGGATCAATGAGTTTCGAGTGCGACCTACGTCGCACCAGCGCTTCGAGCGCCTGGGTCACGCCTCGTCCTCGGGCGTGAAGCCGAGCGCGAGGGAGTTCATGCAGTAACGGTTGCCGGTGGGAGTGCCAAAGCCGTCGGGAAATACGTGGCCGAGGTGCGACCCGCAGTTGGCGCAGCGCACCTCGGTGCGCATAGTACCCATCGACATATCTTCGATGTACTCAACGGCGCCCTCGCGCACGCTCTCGTAGAAGCTGGGCCAGCCGCAGCCCGAGTCAAACTTGGTGCCCGCGATGAAGAGCTCATTGTTGCAGCCGCGGCAGGTGTAGAGACCTGCGCGCTCTTCGTTGAGGAGTTCACCGGTGCCGGGGCGCTCGGTAGCCGATTCGCGCAGTACGGCGTACTCGGCGATGCCGAGTCGGTCGCGCCACTCGTCTTCGCTGAGCTGGAACGGGTAGTTATTCGTGTTGTCTTCGTGTGCCACGGTATGCCTCCTCGACATGGTTCGGCCCCAGTCTACGCGCGTGGGTTGTTAGGCGTAGGGGAGCCTCATGGGAGCTTTCTGGGCGACACATTGCCGCAAATGTGGCAGCCAACTTGCAACATCTGATGATATTCGTCAGACTATTAGATGGTGCTCTTTGGTTAGGGCTGCCTAAGTTTGATCCGATGAGCTCTGACTTACCCAAAACTTCTGGGGATCCAGGCCTGTTATACGAAAAGGAGTGCTCTCGTAATGACTGCACAGAAGAGCTTACGAAAGAAGCTCGTAACTGCGTTTGCAACAGCAACAACTGCCTTAGTTGCTGCTGCAGGTCTGGCTTTCGTGCCGATGGCTGCCCACGCGGTAGACGCACCAGTTCCCACGGTGAGCGCTTCGGTGACGAATGCTTCTGAGACTGGCTTGGATCTGAGTGCGACGGTTTCTGGCATCGTGTTGCGTGCCGGTGCTGATGTACCTGACTCGGGCAAGGATGACCAGGGTGTGTATGTTGCTGTGATCGAGAAGGATCTTGTTGGCGAGTTGGCTAACGGTTCTGACGCTGCATTGGTTGCTGATTTTGCGTACATGAGGTCCATTACTGATGGTGCTGTAACGCGTAACATCTCGGTTCCTGCTGCAGAGCTTGATCGCGCGAAGGAATATGTTGTTGTGTCGTGGCTTGCTCATGGCACCTTGAATGATGACCGTTTCATTGGTCAGGCTGATCTTGTGGTTTCTGATGCTCAGTGGGATGCAGTGTTCCCTCCTGTTGTGGCTTCGGTGACGAATGCTTCTGAGACTGGCTTGGATCTGAGTGCGACGGTTTCTGGCATCGTGTTGCGTGCCGGTGCTGATGTACCTGACTCGGGCAAGGATGACCAGGGTGTGTATGTTGCTGTGATCGAGAAGGATCTTGTTGGCGAGTTGGCTAACGGTTCTGACGCTGCATTGGTTGCTGATTTTGCGTACATGAGGTCCATTACTGATGGTGCTGTAACGCGTAACATCTCGGTTCCTGCTGCAGAGCTTGATCGCGCGAAGGAATATGTTGTTGTGTCGTGGCTTGCTCATGGCACCTTGAACGATGACCGTTTCATTGGTCAGGCTGATCTTGTGGTTTCTGATGCTCAGTGGGATGCAGTGTTCCCTCCTGTTGTGGCTTCGGTGACGAATGCTTCTGAGACTGGCTTGGATCTGAGTGCGACGGTTTCTGGCATCGTGTTGCGTGCCGGTGCTGATGTACCTGACTCGGGCAAGGATGACCAGGGTGTGTATGTTGCTGTGATCGAGAAGGATCTTGTTGGCGAGTTGGCTAACGGTTCTGACGCTGCATTGGTTGCTGATTTTGCGTACATGAGGTCCATTACTGATGGTGCTGTAACGCGTAACATCTCGGTTCCTGCTGCAGAGCTTGATCGCGCGAAGGAATATGTTGTTGTGTCGTGGCTTGCTCATGGCACCTTGAACGATGACCGTTTCATTGGTCAGGCTGATCTTGTGGTTTCTGATGCTCAGTGGGATGCAGTGTTCCCGTCAGAAGCGCCTGAAACACCTGCACCGGTCGTTGAAATCATCGGAGCCTCGAACGGTGAAATCATTCAGGGCGCTGAAGTTGTATTCGAAGGTACGAACTTCGTAGCTGATGAAACGGTGCATGTCGCTGTGCACAGCGATCCGATCGAGCTCGGAGCCTTTGGTGCAGATTCAGCTGGGACCGTGTCAGTACCTTGGACCGTACCGGCCGACTTTGAGACCGGTGCTCACGAAGTTATTTTCACTCCCGAGACCGGCGAAGCGATTAGCCTGGCCTTCACTGTGGCTGCTGCAGACGCAGAAGAAGGCACCGATGGCACCGATGGAACTGACGGTACCGATGGAACTGACGGAACTGATGAGACCGACGGAACTGATGCTCCTGCAGAATCAGATCCTGACGGATCTGGTACTTCTGGCGGAGACGAAACTTCTGAGGGCAGCGGAACTGCAGAAGGCGCTTCTGGAAACTCTGACGCAGGAAATGTAGCCAACTCGGCAGTCAAGGCAGCGAACACTACCGGTGCACCTGCACTGGCTACGACCGGTGCAGGTAGCCTCGCGGCGCTTACCGCAGCTGGTGTGGTTGCGGTATTGGTCGGTGCTGGCATCCTGTTCGTGCGTCGTCGCAGCGTATCTGCTGAGTAATTAGGATCCTCTTGGCAGTAATCCTGGTTTAGTCTCCCCGCAAGTGCGTACGCGGAGACCTAAAGTTGGGCGGTTGCTCTCAGCGAGCAACCGCCTGCTGTCATTATTTGGGTGGTTAGCCTGCACAGGTTGCCGGGTCTAGCAAATGGATCTGTAGCTCCCAAGTATTTGGGCATCAATCTGAAACTGAATGAGAGAATCCGCGTTGCGGGCCTCGCGTCGAGAATATAGAAGGAGTGCGTTAGTTATGACTGCGCAGAAGAACTGGCGGAAGAAATTTTCGTCACTACTCGCCACAGGCACGGCAGCGCTGATCGCTGTTACGGGTCTAGTCGCTGTACCAGTGGCAGCCCAGGCTGCACCGATGGCAGTTGAAACGGCGACCTTTGACTGGGGAGTAAAGACTTCATTCCGTGAGTACATTTCGGGAACAATCGCAGGCGGAACCGTGACCCCTCTCGGTAACACTGATTCAACCCTGAATGGTGCAATATTTCGTTGGACGGGCGGAGTCGGAAATGCCTCAGCTGCCGGTGACACCGCGGACTTGAATTTCACGGGAGACAACGGTGTTCGGTTTGTCGGACACCATGGAGTGCTCGACGTCTCAATTACGAATCCCCGTATTGAAGTAACTTCGGCATCGACAGCAAAGTTGTATGTGGATGCTGACGGCCTCAACTATAACAATGAAAATCACGGCCAGCCCTATAGCTACGATGGCGTCTACGTTGCTGATATGACTCTCACTGCCCCGGTTATCGTTGACGGCGTGATCACCTGGACAAATGCCCCAGCCACACTCGTCAACAGTCCAGAAGCATTGAATGTATTTGCTGGCTTTTATGGCGGTGGCGTTGAACTCGACCCCATCACTTTCAGCACTGGCCCCAGCAAGGACACTGCCCCGATTGAGACAACGCCCACCGTGACGACGCAGCCAAAGGCGTTGACCGTTCCTGCTGGAACAGCTGCAGTGTTTACGGCAGAGGCCTCGGGTCAACCAGCACCGACGGTGCAGTGGCAGGCAGATACAGGCAAGGGCTGGACGAACATCTCTGGTGCCACGAGTAAGAAGTACACCGTCTCTAAGGTTCGCGCCTCCGCATCAGTAGCAAAGTATCGGGCAATCTTTACGAATACCGCTGGAGAAGCTAAGTCAGGCACCGCGAGGCTCACGGTGGCAGCCAATGCCACCACCACAACTGTCGCGTTTACGCCTACAACGTTTGGCTATAACGTTGCAAAGACCGCCAAGGTGACGGTGAAGAGTGCCCGTGGATCTCTCGTTCCCGCTGGCTCAGTAGCGATGAAAATCAATGGCGCAACATATAAGGCCAAGTTGACGGGTGGCAAGGCATCGATCAAGCTCACGAAGCCGGCTAATGCTGGCAGCCGCGCTGTATCGGTGGCCTACACAAGTAACGTTCCTGCGGAGTTTAAAAACTCAACGGGTTCAACCAAGGTCAAAATAACCAAGGTTGCACCGAAGGTGACTGCCACATTCGCGAAGTCACGCGTGACCAAGAAGCAGAATGCCACGGTCAAAGTAACCGTGAGCGTTCCGGGCACGTTGAAGGCTAAAGCATCGAAGGTGAAGGTGCAGGTGTTCGACGGCTCGAAGAAGATCAAATCTGCGACTTTGAACAGCCAGGGCAAGGTCAACGTGAAGCTTCCCAAGCTTAAGGCGGGTAGCCACAAGATCAAGGTCAAAGTAGTTGGAAATAGCAACCTTAAATCTAAGTACAGTTCCGTGCGCAAACTGACGGTGAAGTAGTTCTTTACCCGCTTTGCGGGGTGGGCGGGCTCTGTTGCTGTCCACCCCTGCAGGGCTTTCGGGTAGTGCCACGTCAAGTTGCAAGTTTGGCGAGAAACCACAAGCTTGTATTGAAGTATTTAGGGTAACCTGACTTCAGTCAGATGATGTGTTGGAAGTTGTTCTCTGCTTCCAATCCGCTCCAGAATTCAAGAAGGTATGCCATGTCTGCACGCGCACGTCTAGCTAGAGTGGCGTCAATCGCGCTTGTGACGCTGTTGTTCACCGGTAGCGCATTGGTCTTGGGACCCAGCGCATTTGCTGTGGCCGATGAAGCTACCGAAGCGGTGCAGACGAACGAGATCATTGAACTGGAGCCGGCGGAAGAAGGGGTTGGAGCACCAGACGCAGTTTCAGCACCCGAGGTGGTTGCTGAAGCGGAGCTTCCGGCTACTGACGAAGCTGATCTTGGCGACATCGCTGTCGCAGACGAAACAGACTCAGGCGACTCGCTTCCGAGCACAGACGATTCGGGAGATCTCCCCACTGAAACTCCTGTGGCACAGGCGCCAGTAGAAACGGCTGAGGACCCAGCTGAGGACGCCGAAGAGGCAATAGCCGTAGACGTTCCGGTTGCGAAGACTGCGAAGCAACCGCTGGCCAAAGAATCCGTCGAGCCTGCGATCGCGGAGCCCAAAGCGGGCGACGCAGACGCCAGTGATGCTGCCACGCTTGAGTGGGGTGTGAAGGCGTCGTTTCGAAACTACATCTACAATATGAAATCGTTTGAAGGCACGAGCGCGTTGCTCGGCACCACGGATCAATTCCCCGAAGACACCGGCAACTTCATTTGGGCCGAGGGGACTGGTTTTGCCAACGAATCGGGCACCTTGGCAAATGTGAAGTTTGGCGAGGGCAACGGCGTCCACTTCCAGTCACACCCGATGACATTCAATGGTACAAAGGCGTACTCCTTGGATATGCAGTTCACGAACCCGCGGATCATCGTGAGCTCAGTGACGACAGGTGAATTGTACGTCGACGCTGTAGGGCGCGATTTTATAGATATGACATCGGTTGGCCCAGAGTACAAATTTGAGAATGTGCTGATGGCCGATCTTGAACTGGAAGCACCTGTGATTGCCAACGGCAGGGTGACCTGGACAAACGCAGAGGCAACCCTGGCCGACAGCGGCGTTGCAGCGTTTGGCGCGTTCTACGGAGTCGGTGAGGAACTTGACCCCGTAACGTTCAGCGCCCCCATTGGTGAAGTTGAGGTTGGGCCGACACCAGAGAGTCCTGAAGCCTCTGCAAAACTGACGACTACGACGGTGAAAGCTTCAACGACGAGCACCACCGAGGGTGGCACGGTAAAGCTCACCGCGAACATCTCACCGAAGGCAGCCACTGGTGCTGTGCAGTTCATGGATAACGGTGCCAAGCTGGGCAAAGCAGTGACGGTGAAGAACGGTGCCGCGACACTGTCTACCAAGAAACTCACGGTGGGCGACCACGCGATTACCGCGAACTTCGTGCCGGGTAACTCCACGAAGTTCAAAGCTTCAAAGTCGAAGGCAACGACCGTGACCATTGAGGTCGACGCTCAGGTGGCTGGAGCGAGTCTGACCTGGGGTGTGAAAGGTTCCTTCCGCAACTACATCTACAACTTCAAGGCATTTGAGGGCAAAACGGCCCTGCTGGGAAGCGCCGAGCAGCCCACTGCAGAAGGCGTGTTTGTCTGGTCTGACGGTGTCGGGTCAGCTGCCAACGACGGCACCGAAGCCGACGTGTCTTTCGGTGCTGGTAATGGAGTGCACTTCCAGTCACATCCCATGGCTGGTGGCCACGCCCTCGATCTGAAATTTACGAACCCTCGAGTGGTCGTTACATCAGCGACCACGGGCGAGCTGCGCTTGGACGTTGAGGGGCGTGAGTTCATCAGCACCACAGAGATGGGCGACGCCTATACATTGAAGGACACCAAGGTAGCGACCCTCACACTGCCCGCACCCACGGCGAAGGGCAACACGCTCTCCTGGAAGAACGCGGCTGCTGTGTTGACCGCTGACGGTTCGGCTGCGTTTGGCGATTTTTATGCCAAGGGAGAGGCCCTTGATCCGGTCTCGTTCTCGCTACCGCTGAGCACCGCTGTCACCACAAAGAAAGCCACCTCGACCCAGCTCAAGGCATCGGCTGGGACGATTGCCTCGGGTGGATCGGTAACTCTGACCGCATCGGTGGCCCCCAACGTTTCGGGCGCTGTCACGTTCAGTGCGGGTGGTAAGAGCCTGGGAAGCCCGGTCACCGTTGCCAACGGAAAGGCGAAGACCACGATCAAGCCAGCTGCAGGAACACAGTCGGTGATCGCCTCGTTCGTGCCCGCGAGTAGCAAATATGGCCACTCGGTGTCGGAAGCTGTGACGATTAAGGTCGAGAAGAAAGAGAAGCAGCGGCCTGACGCCGCTGCTCCGAACACGAACGGCGCACAGGGTGCCGGCTCCCTCACCTGGGGCGTTTCATCAGCGTTCGCTGATTATGTGACCGGACCCATCGCAAAGGGCGAAGTAACCACGAGCGGTGTGGGCTCAGCGGGTGGAGCCTACCTCTTCCCCCAGGTTTCTGGCGGAAGCTGGGATGCCAAGACCCAGACCGGCAGCGTGCAGTACTCGGGAACGGTCACCTATACCGGGCACAAAGGTTTGCTGAGCGAGGGCGTCTCGAACCCGATGATTACGGTCACCGGGCCGACCACCGCTGTGTTGTCTTCGGGCGGGGCGCAGTGGGCCACCCTCGATCTTGGGGGAGCGAACAAGTCGGTTGGCGCTGGCGGAGAAGTGACGTGGAGTGGCGTTGCCGTCAACGGCGGTTTCAGCGGCGGCTCAGGCGCGGGTAGCAGCTACACCCTGCCAGCCGATGCCCTGAGCTTCACGGTCGGTGCAGTCAGCGGGGCAAGCTTCGGCTCAACAGCCGTCAGTAACGAATCCAAGAAGCGCACCGTCGCCGATGCCGCGCCGAGCACCACCGGCATCAACATCCTCACGAACCCGAAGAAGATCACGGCTGGCGCCGAGATCGAGTTCGAGGCTCGCGGATTTGAAGCGGGGGAGCGCGACATGATCGTGGCGCTCTACCCCGGTGTGACCGTGCTCGACGAGGCCGCTGGAGCCGATGACCAGGGCACCGTGCGCTGGATCGGCATTCTTCCCGAAGACATCAAACCGGGCGAGTACATCATCTCGTTGCAGGGCAGCGGTGACGCGGGTGCAGAGTTCATCGTGCGCGACGCCAAAAAGGTGAAGAAGGACAAGAAGGAAGCTGAAGAGGCCGAGGTGCAGGCCAAGCTTGCACAGGGTGTTGACCCCGCCTCTGTCTCTTCTGCGGGCGTCGCACCGGCCGGCACAGGACCGGTGTGGCTGTGGTGGGCGGGCGCTGGCGCGCTGATCGCTATCGCGGGCGCCATGGGCGGTCTTGTTGCCATGCAGCGCCGAAACGCAGCCAAGTAACACACGGGCGTAGCCCGTTAGCATTGAGCCAGAACACTCGCGCATCACCAAGGAGATCTCAGCGTGCTTAGCCACTCACGAACCCGATTCACCCCTGCTGCGCGTTGGGCGGCTGGTTTGGGCGCTGGTGCGCTCGCCACGATCGGGCTTGTGAGCCCGGCTTTTGCGGCTCCGGTGCAGCCCGCGACCGACCAGGTCGCGGGCGCCAGCTGCGAAGTGAGCGCCGCGACGCTGAACTGGGGCGTGAAGGAAAGCTTCCGTTCCTACATCAGCGGCAGCATCGCCAATGGTGAGTGGACCGTGAGCGACGACATGCGTTACGAGACGCCCGAATTTATTTGGGACCAGGCTTCGGGCAGCATCGACAGCAACGTCGAATCGGGCGAGATCTCCTTTACTGGAGCAGTCAACTTCACCGGCCACGACGGGGCAATGGAACTTGACCTCGCTGATCCGTCGATCGAAATCACCGACGCCGAGACCGCCTACCTCATTCTCGCGATCAGTGCGACCGATGAAGCATCGACCGGAGGCACCGCCGAAGCGGCCCGGGTACGCGCGGCAAAGCTCGACCTCACCGACGTCGTAGACGCCGGCGGCGCAGCATTCGGCATCACAGGTGCCGTACCGCGGCTGACCGCTGAGGGCGCTGCGGCGCTCAACGGCGAATACGGCAGCTATGTCGCGGGCGAAGAACTCGATGCCATCACGCTCACCTCGACGCTCGCTGGTTGCGAGTTAGGTGAGCAAGCCGCCGTGGCACCCACCACGCCTGCAGCGCCCGAGCAGGAACAGCCCGTCGCCGTTCCTGCCGAGCCTGCCCAGGAGATTCCGTGGCTGCCCATTGGTATCGGTGGGGTCGCGCTGCTCGTGATCGGTGTCACCGGTGGGATGCTCGTGGCCGGCCGAGGCAAGGGAAACACCGCAACGAACGACGAAGCCGCCGCAGAGTAACGTTGCGGCCCTTCTGGGCGATAAACAACTGAGGCGGGAATGGGACTCAATCCCATTCCCGCCTCAACTGTCTGTAGCGCTTGACGCGTGGTTAGTGGCGCTTGGGCATCACAATGCCCTGCCCGGTCACGGGGTGTTTAATGACCTCAACCGGGGTGTTATAGACGTGACTGACAATCTCACTCGTCAGCACGCGCTCAGGGGCGTCACAGGCGATGATCTGCCCGTCACGCAGCAGCGCGATGCGGTCGGCGTACGCTGCCGCGAGGTTCAGGTCGTGCAGCACGACGAGCACCGCGTCACCGGCTTCGGCGCGTGCGCGGGCAAGGCCAAGTACGGCTTCTTGGTGGCCGATATCGAGTGCCGCGGTGGGCTCATCGAGCATCAGTACGCCGGTGCGGCCCGCCATGACGCGTGCGAACGCGGCACGGGCACGCTCACCGCCCGACAGCGACGGTACCCGCCGGCTGCCGAGGTGCGCGATGTCTGCCGTGTCGATGGCCTCGCTGATGGCCTCATTGTCTTCGTGCTCGCGGTCGGTGCGGCGCCAGGGCGCACGCCCCATCTCGACGACCTGGTGCACCGTGAACGGAAACAGCAGCTGGTTGTCCTGCAACAGGACGCTGCGGCGGCGGGAGAGGTCAACGAGCGACCAGTCGCGAATGCCGCGGTCACCGAACTGTACCGAGCCGCTGTCAGGCGCGACATCGCCCGAGAGCAAGCTGAGCAGTGTCGACTTACCCGCGCCGTTGGGGCCGAGCAACGCAAGCACCTCGCCTGCACGCAGCTCAAGCGACACCTCTTTGAGGAGGTCCTTGCCACCGCGTGAAACGCCGACGCCCTCGGCGGCACAAACCACCGCGCCTGCGGGGGTGCGCTCGGGAAGCGCAATGTGACGGGCGTTCATCCCCAGCCTCCACTTCGTTTGCGGGTTCTGCGCAGCAGCCAGAAGAAGAACGGGCCGCCCACGAGCGCCGTCAGCATGCCGATGGGCATCTCAGCCATCGGCACCAGCGTGCGCGCCCCCAGATCGGCCAGGGTAAGCAGCAACGCGCCGCCCAGCGCAGAAGCGGTGACGAGCGGAATGTGGGCGGGGCCCATAACCATGCGCATCAGGTGCGGAATCACGAGACCCACAAACGAGATGATGCCCGCGAAGGCCACCGAAGCGCCCACCAGCAGCGCAACGACAAAGATCATGACGATGCGCAACAGCTCGACGTTGACGCCGAGGTGACGGGCGTTACGTTCGCCCAGGGCAAGGAGGTCGAGCTTGCGGCCCGCAGCATAGGCCGCGAACAGACCCACCGCGATCACGGGCGCGGTGATCCACACCTGCGCCCACCCCGATCCCTGCAAACTACCGAGCTGCCAGAACACGATCTGCTCGCGTGACTGGGTGTCACCCAAGAACGTGAGCAACGCAATTGCGGCGCCACCGATCGCGTTGACCGCGATACCGGTGAGCACGAGGGTTACGACCTCGGTTTTACCGTCGGCCCGGCTCATACCGTAGACAACGAGCGTGGCAATGAGGCCGGCCGCAAAGGCGAGCACCGCGGTCGTCCACTGGCCGAAGAAGGTCAGGCCAAACACGATCGAGAGGCCGGCGCCCACTGCAGCACCCGATGAGATGCCGATCACGCCAGGTTCGGCGAGGGGGTTACCGAAAATGGCCTGCATGATGAGGCCAGAAACAGCGAGACCCGCGCCGACCAATACGGCCATCGCAATGCGGGGGAACCTGATGGTCCACAACGTCGCGTCGCCTGCAGCGTGTGTGGGGGCGGGGAGCCAATCGATCCCAATGTGGTGCAGCAGCGAGCCGAGCACCTCTTGCGGTGGGATCTCGAGCTGGCCGGTGCCTGCTGAAACCAGAATCGATGCCACCAGTGCGATTGACAACACAGAGAACAGGATTGTGGTCTTCAGCGCATGCCGTTTGGCGGTTGTCCGGTCAAGGGGATTCATGCGTCCGTTGGAAGCTTTCTGCGGGGTGCGGGAGTAATGCCGACGCCTCTCACCACGGGTGGGAACGGGCGCTTTCACACTTCATCATATCTTTATTGGGTTAGGCTAACCTGGCACGGTATTGAGCTTCGAGTTCCGGTCCGCGCGGCGGGAAACCGCCACACATTCCACGCCGAATTTTCAGAGGGGTCACCCATGCTCTCGCTCCGTAAAGCGCGCGTTCGCAGCGCTCTCGCCGTTGTTTTGCTGAGCAGTATTGCGCTCACCGGCTGCCAATCAGGCGCCCCCGAAAGCGCCAATACCGATGCTGCCGCGCAGATTGAGTTGCCGCCGCTGTCGGAAATCACGCCGCTTGAGAACCCTCGCGATTACGAGGGGGAGACGACCGCGGTGATTGGCGGCCCGACGCTCACCGGGTTCAACACTGTTCCGGATCCGAAGCTGCCGGTTACGGTGACTTCGCACGACCGTGCAGGCGACGTCGACGTTGAAGTGACTGATTCCTCGCGTGTGCTGGCCCTGTCGATGAGCGGCTCACTGGCTGAGCTGGTGCACTCACTGGGCATGGGCGACAGTCTGATTGGTCGCGATGTCTCGACCAATTTTGAAGGTGCAGAAGATCTCCCCGTGGTAACTCGATCAGGCCACGCTATCGATGCTGAGGGTGTGCTGGCGCTCAACCCCTCTTTGATTCTGACCGATGGCACGATCGGCCCGAATGATGTGGTGTTGCAGCTGCGTGACGCGGGGATTCCCGTCGTGACCGTTGACCGTGCGGTTGATGACAAGACCACCTACGAAACAGCGCAGCAGGTTGCTGATGCGCTGGGCGTGGGACACATCGCCGATGATTTCAACGCTGAGATCCAGGCTGCAGTCGCAGCGAAAGAAGCTGAGGTCGCTGAGCTACTGCCCGCAGACGAAGCCGACCTGCCACGCGTAGCCTTCTTGTATGTGCGCGGCACCTCGGGCATCTACTATCTCTTTGGCGAGGGAAGCGGCATTGACAGCATGATCAGTTCAGTGGGCGCCGTGGACGTTGCGAAAGAAATTGGTTGGAAGGGCGAACGCCCCATGACCGATGAGGCCCTCGTGGCGATCGACCCCGATATTCTGCTCGTGATGACACAGGGCCTCGAAAGCGCTGGCGGAGTTGACGGGCTGCTCGCGGCCCAGCCCAGCATCGCGCTGACGTCTGCGGGTGAAAAGCGCCGCATCATTGACGTCGACGAGAAGCTCCTGTTTGCGGGCGGCACACGCCTGCCCGATGTCATCGATGGTCTCGCCCGCGCGATCTACGCCCCCGATTCGCTTCCCACCCCCGAGAAGTAGACACTCACTGATCTCGGTCAAACCGGTTGTGGCCTCGCGAAATCACCACGCTTGCAGCCACCGCACTGTAATGTAGGGGCGAATCGTCGGTGTTGTGTGACCGACCGCTATATGAGGAGCAGCGTGGGGCAAACTACCGCAGGGTCAGGGGAGCGTCAAAGCTACCCCGAGGACCGCTTCGACCGGGTCGTCCGTTCAGGTCGAGTGGGCGCTCACCGCGTGATTTCGCGCCCGCGCTACGTCTGGCAATACGTGATCGCAGGGTTGCTCGGCTTCGCGCTTCTGACGACCCTGGGCGTGCTCGCTGTGCACAGCGTGGGCAGTTCAGGGAAGCTCCCGGCGTTGGACAAGGGCGCACCCGTCGCCCAGGCGGCCAAGACTGAGCCCGAGCTAGATCCCAACGCCACCGTCGCCGTCATTAACGGCAGCGAGATCCAGAACCTTGCCGCCGCGCTCGACAAAATCATCGTCGACGAAGAGTGGGGCCAGATCCTGTTCTCGGGCAGCGCGGCCACCACAGACGTCGCGATCTCTGCGGTGTTCTATTCAGACCCGGCTGATGCTGAAGCTGCTGCGGGGCTCGCCGCAAAGCTGGGCGGCCTCTCGACCTACACCACCGAGGACTACAAGGAATACGGTGCACAGCTGGTCGTGCTGCTCGGCGCAGATTATGCAGGCCCCGGCCACGACGAAGCCGCAGCGCTGACCGCGGCAGGCGAAGGCGCAAAGGAATCGTCATCACCCGAGGCTCCCGAAGAGGGCGTCGAGCCGAATCCCGCAGGCGAAGCTGACGCTGACAGCGAACCCCAGCAAGCGGCTGAAGGCGGCGTCGACGGCGTCCCTGAAGCGCCCGTTGAAAACGCTCCTGCAGCACCGCTCGAGGCCCCAGCTGAGGCACCCGTTGACGTTCCCGCGCCGGCGCCCGCTGAACAGCCCGCGCCGCCCGCCGAGGAAACCACGCCGTAACCCCGCTGGCCATCAGCTGAATGCCTGGAAAATAAGGTGTTCGCTGTGCGCGAGCTTCTTGCACTCACACACCACGAGTGCCAGTATTGTTATTAGCAGTCGGATTGACTGAGTGCTAACGGTGACGACTTACGTCGGCGCTCACAGTTTTCGAGACCGTCCGAAAGGGGCGAAATCACATGGCAAAGATTATTGCGTTTGACGAAGAAGCACGTCGTGGCCTAGAGCGAGGCCTGAACATCCTCGCTGATGCCGTGAAGGTAACGCTCGGCCCGCGCGGCCGCAACGTTGTGTTGGACAAGAAGTGGGGCGCTCCCACCATCACGAACGATGGCGTTTCAATCGCCAAGGAGATCGAACTCGACGATCCGTTCGAGAAGATCGGCGCCGAGCTCGTCAAGGAGGTCGCCAAGAAGACTGACGACGTCGCAGGCGACGGCACCACCACCGCAACCGTTCTCGCACAGGCACTCGTGCGCGAGGGCCTGCGCAACGTTTCGGCCGGCAGCGATCCCATCGCGATCAAGAAGGGCATTGAGAAGGCTGTAGCAGCCGTCACCGCTCAGCTCCTCGCGAACGCCAAGGAGATCGAGACCACCGACGAGATCGCGGCAACCGCATCCATCTCGGCCGCTGACGAGCAGATCGGCGCACTGATCGCCGAGGCTATCGACAAGGTCGGCAAGGAAGGCGTCGTCACCGTCGAGGAGTCGAACACGTTCGGCACCGAGCTCGAGCTGACCGAGGGCATGCGCTTCGACAAGGGTTACCTGTCGGCATACTTCGTCACCGACGCAGATCGCCAGGAAGCTGTATTCGAGGATCCGTACATCCTCATCGTCAACAGCAAGGTCTCCAGCATCAAGGACCTGCTCCCCGTTGTTGATCCCGTAATCCAGTCGGGCAAGCAGCTCCTCATCATTGCTGAGGACATCGAGGGCGAAGCACTCGCTACTCTCGTACTCAACAAGATCCGTGGCATCTTCAAGTCGGCTGCTGTGAAGGCTCCCGGCTTCGGCGATCGCCGCAAGGCAATGCTGCAGGACATCGCGATCCTCACCGGCGGCCAGGTCATCTCGGAAGAGGTTGGCCTCAAGCTCGAGAACGCAACGCTCGACATGCTCGGCACCGCACGCAAGGTCATCATCACCAAGGATGAGACGACCATCGTGCAGGGTGGCGGCGAGGACGACGCAATTGCAGGTCGCGTCACGCAGATCCGTCGCGAGATCGAGAACACCGACAGCGACTACGACCGCGAGAAGCTCCAGGAGCGCCTCGCGAAGCTCGCCGGCGGCGTGGCAGTCATCAAGGCTGGCGCAGCGACCGAGGTTGAGCTCAAGGAGCGCAAGCACCGCATCGAGGATGCCGTTCGCAACGCGAAGGCAGCAGTCGAAGAGGGCGTTCTGCCCGGCGGCGGCGTGGCGCTGATCCAGGCTGGCAAGACGGCATTCGCTACGCTCGAGCTCACGGGCGACGAGGCTGTTGGCGCTCGCATCGTTCAGGTTGCTATCGAAGCACCGCTGCGCCAGATCGCATCGAACGCAGGCCTCGAGCCCGGCGTTGTTGTGAACAAGGTCAGCGAAATGCCTAACGGTCACGGCCTGAACGCCGCAACCGGCGAGTACGGTGACCTGGTAGCCCAGGGCATCCTCGACCCGGCCAAGGTAACGCGCTCGGCTCTGCAGAACGCAGCGTCGATCGCTGGTCTGTTCCTCACCACCGAGGCTGTTGTTGCTGACAAGCCGGAGCCCGTTGCGGCTGCGGCTGGCGACCCCACGGGTGGCATGGACTTCTAAGTCCTCACGCAAGTGAAGCGAGGTCGCGCCTTCGGGCGCGGCCTCGCTTTGCTATATGCGGGGCCACTCCCGGTAACTGGAAGCACGGTGTGCCCAATGTTACGATCAATTGTTACCCATCAGGTGTTTCCGAAAGGTCGAGCATGCAGCATCCGTACCCCGCGGGCCCTGAGCCGAGCGCAGCCGGGCTTCACCCCGATCTGACTCCCACCCAGTTACGTGACGTACTGCAGGCAATGCCCGAGCAGTCGCTCGCGGTCGCGATCCACCGCAACGCCGACACCGCGCTCAGAGCGTGGCTGTGGGAAACGGGGGAGGGCGTGCTTCGGTTAGCCATGTATAAGCACTACCTCGCGCAGCGTGACCAGCTTTCGGCGCAGGGTCAAGCGCTGCCGCAGGACGCGGCACGGTTCGACCAAGCGGTGGGCGAGACCTACACGCAGTGGCAAAACGCCCTCGCGGTCGCTGCAGGCGAAGACGCCACAACGACGACGTCAATGACCTCAACGATGACGTCAACGCTGACCGACAGTAGGCCCGCGCTGACCCCGCAGGTGACCCCGCTGGAAACGGCGGCTCCGCAGCACGCCGAGCCCGCTATCGAAACGCCCATCGCCGCCGAGCCTGCAGAAGCTGCTGAGCCGGCTGAACCTGCTGAGCCGAAACTCGCAGCTGCTGAGCCGGAACTCCCGGGTCAGAGCGAACTCGACCCCCACGCTGTCGCCTCACCGCAGCCCGAACCTCTCGCCGAACCGCAGCCCGAGCCACAGCCCGAGTTGCTGCCTGTGGTCGAAGCTACGGCGCCGCAGCCCCCGCTGGCGATGCTGAGCCTCCCCGATGGCGTGCTGTGCGCGGTGACTTCTGCGCAGGTATTGATTGGCCGTAACCCAGACTGTGACCTCTACCCGGGGTCGCAGGTGATTGCGGTGGCCGATGACCGTCGACTGCTCTCCACCACCCACGCGATGCTGCGGCTCCACGAGGGGTACTGGTTTATTGACGACCTCGGCTCCACCAACGGCACGATCATCGGACATGACCCGCAGGGAGCGGGCCTTGCCGAGGGTGACACCCAGCATCTGCCGGGACCGTTTTTGCTGGGCGGCTTACCGTTCATGATCGAGATGGGAGGGGCGCGATAATGGCTGCTGGCCCCAAGCTTGAACTCATATATGGCAATGACGTGCGTTCGCTCTCGCCCGCGCAGTTCTTCATCGTGGGTCGTTCCAACGGCGCAGACCTGCGCATCGACCTGCCGATTGTGTCGCGTCGACACCTGGTCATCGGGTACAAGAACGGCTGGTACGTCGAAGACCTGGGCTCGCACAACGGCGTATTTGTGCGCGGCGAAAAGGTTGAGCGGGTCGCACTGACCGAAGCCACCGAGGTGCGCCTGGGTAACGCGAAGAACGGGCCCGTGCTGCAGCTGCAGCCCGATGCCGCTTCGGTATCGGCGGCGGCTACGCGCAGCCTCACCCCGCAAGAGTTCAGCCAAATGCTGCGCACGGTGGCCGCGCCGCCGCTACTCACGGGCGCACTCGAAGCGTTGACGGTGCGGGCCCACCACGCGCCTGCGGCCTCGTACGCGGGTGCGCCACCGCAGCCCGGCGCAGCCCCGGTGGCGGGGCTCGCTGCGCCCGCGGGCGCAGCGCGGATGGCGGGCCCAGCTACGCTGACCGGCGGTCTCGAGGTGCGCGGGCTCGAATTCACCGTCGAGGGTGGCAAGAAACTGCTGCGCGACATTACATTCGATGCGGGCCGCGGCACGCTGACCGCGATCGTGGGCCCCTCAGGCGCGGGCAAATCGACCTTTGCGCGCGCTGTCTCGGGGCTCACCAAGCCCAGCGGTGGCCAGGTTTCTTTTGACGGCGTCGATGTGCACGCACAGTACGATCGTGCGAAGTCGATGATCGGCATGGTGCCGCAGGAAGACGTGATTCACGGCCAGCTCAAGCTGTTGCCGGCCCTGCGCTACGCGGCGAAACTGCGCCTCGGGTCTGATGTGACACCGGCCGAACGTGAAGCCCATGTGCAGCGCGCGCTGGCGCAGCTCGACCTCGAGGCCCACATTCACACCCGCATCTCGAAGCTCTCAGGCGGGCAGCGCAAGCGCGCATCGGTGGCGCTCGAATTGCTCACCGAGCCGGCCTTCTTAATTCTTGATGAGCCCACGTCAGGGCTTGATCCGGCGCTTGATCGTCAGCTGATGTCAGAGTTTCGGGCGCTCGCAAATGGCGGCAGAACCGTGCTCACCATCACCCACTCGGTGGCGTGCCTCGACGTGTGCGACCAGGTGCTGGTGCTCGTTCCCGGTGGCGCTCCCGCGTTCATCGGTAGCGAGCAGAGCGCCTTCGCCTACTTCAACACCATCGACTGGTCGAACATTTTCGACCTGCTCAAGAACGACCCCCAGGGGTGCGCCGACCGGTGGCTGGCCTCGGTCGAAGCCCGTGCCCTCGCGGTGGAACACTCACTGAAGCCCGCGCAGCCTGTGCCTGATACCGAGGCTCCGCAGCGCGCCACCAGCCGCCCGATGCAGTTCTTTACGCTCGTGCAGCGGCAGCTTTCGCTAATGCTCGCCGACCGCGGATACACGGCATTCTTGATCGCGCTGCCGTTTGTGATTGGGCTGTTGCCTCTCGTAGTGCCGGGGGAGACCGGGCTGACCCGAGTGCAGGGCGCCAAGAACGCGCAAGAACCCCAGATGATCCTCACCCTGCTCACGATCGGCGCCGTGTTTATGGGGATCTCGATGAGCATTCGGGATCTCGTGGGCGAGCGCAGTATCTACGAGCGCGAGCGGGCGGTGGGGCTGAGTACCTCGGCCTATTTGGCCGCGAAGATCTTTGTGTACGTGCTGCTGGGCATCGCCGGATCAATCATCATTGTGACCATTTCGAGCCTGCTGAAAGACCCGCCCACCGGTGACGGGGTGCTGGGCCTGGGCGCCCGCACCGAGCTCACGATCGGTATCGCGGTCACGATCTCGGTGGGCGTGCTCATCGGCCTGCTGCTTTCGGCGCTCGTGAGCTCGCAGAACCAGGTGATGCCCGTGCTGATCGTGGTGCTGATGGTGCAGATGGTGCTCAACGGCGGGCTGATTCCGCTGATCGATAGCGGGCTGCTCAACAGCATTTCGATGACGGTGCCTGCGCGCTGGTCGATGTCAATGGGGGCGGTGAGTATTGACATGCACCATCTGCTGTCGATCGCCGACGAAGTGGAGCGGGCCGCCGCAGCCAACTCGATGCCTGAGCTTGACCCCATGTGGAACCCGAACGCGCTGCGTTGGTGGCTTGCGGCGGGTGTGCTGAGCGCAATGTCGGCATTGATGGTGGCGGTCACCTGGTGGCGCACGCGTACGCGCTAACCCCGTAGCGACCACACAACGCGGTTGTTGCCTCACCCATCGGGTGAGGCAACAACCGCGTTTTCGTTATTCGATGCGGGTCACCGGCACCGTAGCGTCGGTGGGCGCTCCGGGGAGTTCAACGCGGAACGTTGCCCCGCCACCCGGCGTCTCGGTGATGCTCACGGTGCCCTTGTGTGCATTCACGATCGACTGCACGATGGCCAGGCCGAGGCCTGAGCCGCCCGTTTCGCGGTTACGGGAGGTGTCGGCACGCCAGAAGCGGCCAAAGATCTTCTCGCGAATCTGCTCAGGCACCCCCTCGCCGTGGTCGACGATCTCGAACCGTGCATACTGCTTGCCATCCGGATCGGGGAGCTGAGACGACACCACAACCTCAATGGGGCTGCCCTCGGGGGTGTGCCGCATGGCATTGCCGATCAGGTTGGTCATCAACTGACGCACCTTGTGCTCATCGCCCACCACCGACGGGGAGGCCGGGTCTTCGACCACGGTCACCACACGGTCGGGGGCCTGCGCACGGGCATCAAGCGCGGCATCGCTCGCGAGCTTGTTCAGCGGCAACGCGGCGAAGTTCAGCGACCGGCGCTCATCGAGCCTGGCGAGCGCGAGCAGATCCTCGACGAGCGAGGTCATGCGAATCGCTTCCTTCTCGATGCGCTCCATCGCCTGAGCGACCTGCTCTTTATCTTGCAGAGCGCCCATGCGGTAGAGCTCGGCGTAGCCGCGCACCGACACCAGGGGCGTGCGCAGCTCGTGGCTGGCGTCACCGATGAAGCGGCGCATCTGCTCGATCGTGTGGGCGCGATCCTTCAGCGACCCATCGAGCTGATCGAGCATCACGTTGAGTGACTCGCCCAGGTGCCCCACCTCGGTGTGTGGGCTCGCCACCATGATGCGCTTGGAGTAATCGCCGCGCGAGATCTCGAGCGCTGTTTGCTCGACCTCTGCAAGCGGCAGGAAGGTCGTGGTCACGAGGAGCCTCGTAAGCGCAGCGCCCAACAAAATGACGGCGATCCCAAAACAGGTGAAGATGATGACGAACTGCGCGACCATCTGATTGATGCCCGCGGTTGACTGCGCGATCAGCAAAATGCCGCTGGGCCGGTCGTCAACAAGCACCGGGGAGGCGACCGCCTGCCACTCGGTGCCATCGGGCGCGGTGATCTTAATGAGCGAATCAGGCCGCTCGAGCACCGCCTCGAGGGTCACCGAAGGTATATCTGACACGAGGGGACCGTGCGTGCTGTGCGTGTTGTCGTACTGCAGAAACCCGTCGGGGTCGAGCACCGCGACGTAATACTGCATATTGGCATACAGCACGTCATTGCGCGACAGATCGTTCACGTCTGCGCCGGTCGCAAGGGCAAGCGACGGGTCGCTGCGCACGTTCGACAGCGAGTTCTCTTGGTTCGAGATCAGCATCGGGCGCAGCACCGAAAGGGTGCCGACGCCCGCCACGATGAGCCCGAGAAACAGGATGAAGACCGTAACGCTCGTGATCTTCGCGCGCAGCGAGACGTCGGCAAAGCGGTCGCCAAATCGCGACATAGTGGAAGTTACTTCGATTCGGTCTTGAGCATGTACCCGAAGCCGCGCTTCGTCTGAATCAGCGATTCTTCGGTAAGCGGGTCAAGCTTGCGACGCAGGTACGAGATGTACGACTCGACGATGCCAGCATCGCCGTTGAAGTCGTACTCCCACACGTGGTCAAGGATCTGGGCCTTCGACAACACGCGGTTGGCGTTCTGCATGAGGTACCGCAGCAGCTTGAACTCGGTGGGGGAGAGCTCAACCGAGGTGCCCTCGACGTTGACCTCGTGGGTGTCTTGGTCCATGGTGATCGGGCCAATCGACAGCACCGAATCTTCGTCTTCCTGAATGGTGCGACGCAACACGGCCTTAATGCGGGCGATCATCTCATCGAGGCTGAACGGCTTCGTGACGTAGTCGTCGCCGCCCACAGTGAGGCCCTCGACCTTGTCTTCGGTGTCGTCCTTCGCCGTCAAGAAAATGATGGGGGCGGTGTAGCCGGCCGAGCGCAGACGCTTGGTCACGCTGAAGCCGTTCATATCGGGCAGCATGACGTCGAGCACAATGAGATCGGGCTCTTCTTCCAGTACGGCCGAGATGGTCTGCGCACCGTTTGCAACGGAGCGTACGCCAAACCCTGCAAAGCGAAGGCTCGTGGAGAGCAGCTCGCGGATGCTGGGCTCGTCGTCGACGATAAGAATCCGGGGTCCCTTTGGCTGAGTGTTCATGTTCCCAGTCTCTGATGATTCACTATGAACCAGCTGGGAGTGTGCGCCGGGCTCTTGTGGAGTGGCGCTGAACTACACCTCGTCGGCGTTCAAGATCGTGTACGCGTACCCCTGCTCGGCCAAGAAGCGCTGACGGTTCTGCGCGAAGTCTTGGTCGACGGTGTCGCGGGCAATGAGCGTGTAGAACGACGCCGTCGCACCGTTTGACTTGGGGCGCAGCAGTCGGCCCAAACGCTGCGCCTCTTCCTGGCGTGAACCGTACGAGCCCGAGATCTGCACGGCCACCGAAGCGTCGGGCAAATCGACCGAGAAGTTCGCGACCTTCGACACCACGAGCGTCGTGATGTCGCCCGCACGAAACGCCTGGAAGAGGCGCTCGCGCTCGTCGACGGGGGTCTGCCCGGTGATGAGTTCGCTGCCGAGGGCCTGCGCCATCGATTCGAGCTGGGTGATGTACTGGCCAATCACGAGCACGCTCTCACCGGGGTGCTTATCGATGATGCGCTGCGCCAGCTCTTGCTTCGCGGTGGTGGAGGAGGCGATGCGGTAGCGATCCTGATCCTCGGCAATGGCGTAGTCCATGCGCTCGTTTTCGGGCAGGTCGATGCGCACCTCGAAGCAGGCTGCGGGCGCAATGAACCCCTGTGCTTCGATGTCTTTCCATGCGGCGTCATACCGCTTGGGTCCGATGAGGCTGAAGACGTCGCCCTCGCGGCCGTCTTCGCGCACGAGCGTCGCGGTGAGGCCGAGGCGGCGGCGGGCCTGCAGCTCGGCCGTGAGCTTGAAGACGGGCGCGGGCAGCAGGTGCACCTCGTCATAGACGATCACGCCCCAGTCTTGCGCCGACAGCAGCGACAGGTGCGCGTACTCACCCTTTCGCTTGCTGGTGAGGATTTGGTAGGTCGCGATGGTGACCGGCTTCACCTCTTTCACCTGGCCCGAGTACTCACCAATCTCGTCTTCGGTGAGGTTAGTGCGGCGAATGAGCTCGTCGCGCCACTGGCGGGCCGAGACCGCATTAGTCACGAGAATGAGCGTTTTCGCGCCTACGGCCGCCATCGACGCGGCCCCCACGATGGTCTTGCCCGCGCCACAGGGCAGCACAACGACGCCTGAGCCGCCGCGCTGAAACGCCTCAACGGCCTTCGCCTGGTAGTCGCGCAACAGCCAGCCGTCTTGCGCCAGCTCGATCGGGTAGGGCTCGCCGGGGGTGTAGCCCGCGAGATCCTCGGCGGGCCAACCGCGCGCGACGAGCTGCTGCTTCAGCTCGCCGCGCGCCCACGGCTCAATCGGGTAAGTGCGATCGTCGATGCGGTTGCCCAGCAGCGGCGCAATCTTCTTCGCGCTGGTGACCTCGCGCAAAATAGCGGCGTCGTCGCACCGAAGCACGAGCAGCGGAGCCTCGGGGGCATCCTCGGCATTCACGATCGGGTCATTCACGACCGCGGGGTTCACGATCGGGGTGTCACCGAGGACGGCGACGGCGGGCGCGGCCGCTGCGGGGTCGGCGGGGGCTGATCCGGATCCTGCAATCGCCCCAGCACCCTGCCCCTCGGCGGCAGTGACCGGGTCGGCCGCCGAGAGATCGATCGCATCGAAGCGTTCGATCGTGAGGCGCCCGTAGCGCCGCATGGTGTCGCTGATTTCGAGCGCGACACCACTGGGCACCGGAAACTTGGCGTACTGGTTCAGCGTGCCAATAATCTCTTCAGCGGAGTGCCCAGCGGCGCGCGCGTTCCACAGCCCGAGCCGCGTGACGCGGTAGGTGTGGATGTGTTCGGGAGCGCGTTCGAGCTCGGCAAACACCGCGAGGGCGTGCCTCGCGTCTTCTGCATCGGGGTGCGCAACCTCCAGAAGGACAGTGTGGTCGCTTTGCACGATGAGGGGGCCGAGAGTCATAACGACCTAGTTTACGCTGGGTCCACTGACACAATCATCGATACGGGGAATGTGCGCTCAACTCCGGCCGGGCCGTCGGTCGCCCGCAGCCGCCCATCGGTGAGCGCGACGGGCAGCAGCTTGAAGGTGCGGCGCTGCCCGCGAGACTCGGCGGTGACGTTCACGGGAGTTTTATCGCGGATCGCGAGCTCGAGCCGGCGCGTGAACGCGGCCGCCTCGGGTTCGGTGCGGGCCGCCACAAACACACGTTCAATCAGGGCTTCGTAGGGGTGAGGCGCGGGAGCCTCGTCGGTGGTCGCTGCGGTTGCGGGCGCCGAGACCGCGATCGCCGCGGTGTCGGGCGCCGCCGAATCGGGCTGAGCCTGCTCCTCGCCGCCCGAAGCCACAGCGGGCGCATCGGGTGACTCGGCGGGCAGTTCAGTCGCCGCATCGGCCCCGGTATACGTCGTGGGCTCGGTTACGGCAGATGTCGACGCGGCCCCCGTGCCGCGCGAGTTGAGACCGCGCGCAGCCGGGTCGCCCGCGAGCGACGCGTGGTAGCGCGCCTCACTGAACGCCGTGACCACGTGGTCGGGCCGCAGCCGGGAAAACAGCACGGTGACGTCGCCGGGCAGCGAAGCGCTCGCCCGGGTGAGCTGCAGGTGCTGCAGCTGACGGTCAACGAGCACCGTCTCGGCAAGCGCCGGCAGCGCGACGCGAATGCGGCTGCGCCCCTCAGCGCCGTAGTGCTCTTGCACCACGATGCGACCGATGCGCTCGGCCACGCTCGTCAGTAGGTAGTCGAGGGGCTGGGGCACCCCGGTGAACGACAAGCGTTCAAAGGTCTCCCTGGCCTCGGCGGGGGTGAGCCCGCGCTCGAATGCTGCTGCCAACGAAGCCTCGGTGATGCGGCGCATCGAGGCCGGCCCAATCTGCTCGGGGAGCGTGAGCTCAGCAAGCAATGCCTCCGACTGCGGATCGAGCGGGCCCGGGGCGAGCACCGTGAGATCAGGCTGCAGATACACGTTGACCGCGGCCGCGGGCAGCATCGCCGCGACCTCCTCGGGTGTCACCTCAACACCCGAGAGCAGGCGGTGCGCGATGGGGGTAAACAGCCCCATCGCGGTGCAGCCGAGGTGCTCGGCATCATTCACGAACTGCCGTGCCGCATCGACATCATTCTCGGGCAGCAGCGGGAAGCGCTCGCTGAGCTCTTCGCCTGCGCGCCCCAGGTGCGAAGCCAGCTCGCCCTGCTCGGTGATGAGGGTGTCGCGCAGCGGGCCGGGTAGCGTCTGCAAGAACGCGCCGGCCAGCACGAGCCAGCGGTGCTGGTGCGCCAGGGTGAGCCACGCCGCAGCGTCAGCCGACGCTACCAACTGCTGACCCGCGGTGACCGTGAGGCCCGAGCGGTCGAGCTGGCGCAGCGCGTGCGACACCGAGGCCGAGGTAATCGAGGCGCGCTCGGCGAGATCGCGCGCCGCAGCCACGCCCACAGAACCGCTGCGATTGAGGCGCAACCCGCCGCGCTGCAGCGCACGCAGGCACTCAGCAGCTTCGCTCACCGAGGTGAGCGCGGGGGTAAACCAGGCACCGGCGCGGTGCTCGGCCTCGAGTGCCTCGGTGGCCGCGCTTTCCGCGGTGTCTGACTGCGCAGCGGCGTGTGTGCCCGCCGCGTCAGCATCGCCCGCGGGCTCCGCCAGAAACGCATCCCAGTCGACATTGATGGCCACAAGCGCGGTGCGCAGCGCGGCATCCACTTCGGGCAGGGCAACAAACGGCACCGGATCAGCGGCCGGCGCGCTCGCCGCCGCTGAGGGCTCGACGGCGGCGCCAGCGCCCACCAGCCCCAGCTTGATGAGCCGGTCGGCGATCTGCGGCGAAGACTCCCAGCTGTGCGCCGCGAGCACGCGCAACATCGCGCGGTCGAGCGGAGCCAAAGCTCGGGTGATGGAATCGGGGCGCAGCAGCTCAGATGCGAGCCCGATCGGGTCGGCAACGCCATTGGCTGCCTGAGGTTTGCGCGTGTGCACGAGGCGCGCAAGAGAATCACGATCGAGTGTCGCGATTGACGAGGCGAGCGCCAGTGTGCCGGTCACCTGCGTTACCCGAGAGATTTGCGGCCAGCCTTGCCGCGGTTCGTGCCTGACGCTGAGCTGGTGTTGCGGGCCTTTGAGCCCGCCGCGAGCGCTTGATCTTGCGCAGCCTCGCGCTTGCGACGCGCCTGCGTCAGGATGAGTAGTACGACCAGCAGCACGAACCCAATGGGCAGTGCGTAGATCGACAGGCCGTAGACAAACGACCACAGGCCGCTGGCCATGGCCTCTCGGTCATTTAGTCCGATGATGAGGGTGGCGAAGAATGAGAGCAACGCGGCCGCAATGATACTGAGCGACGCATAGGCCAGTATTCGCTCGAGGAGCGTGGGGGCGCTGGATTCTGAGGTGGACATCTTCGCTATTTTATCCCTCTCGCGTGCCAGCGTGCGCCGCGGGAGTGGAGGGGCGGGCAGTAGACTTGCGTGGATACTCGGGCAGGGCCCGTAGGTCAGCATGCGCGGGCGAGCCCCGCGGGAAAGGGCAGGGGCATGCCAAACGGCAAGGTTCGGTTCTACGACGAAGAGCGTGGCTTCGGATTTATTCAGGGCGACGATGGCGCTCAGGTGTACCTTCACGCGTCAGTCATACCCGAAGGCGCAGATGTGCAGCAGGGCACACGGCTTGAATACAGTGTCGCTGACGGCCGCAAGGGCCCGCAGGCACTGTCGGTGCGGGTGCTTGATACGCCCCGGGCCGCGACTCGTGCGCGCACGCGCAACCGCAAGTCGGCCGATGACATGGCGATCATTGTTGAAGATCTGGTGAAGCTGCTTGACGGCCTCGGCGGGCACCTCAAGAATGGGCAGTACCCCGAGCGTGCTCAGGGCCGCAAGGTAGCCACGATGCTGCGGCACGTGGCTGATGATTTTGATGCTTGATCACGATATGAGAGACGGGCAAGACGTGACCGCTGAAGTGATAGTGCCGGATCAAGAGCTGCTCGCAGCTCGCGCTCAAGCGCGCCACGCGCTCGAGGAAATCACCGAGGTGCACTCGATCGGCGCTGAAGCTGGTTACGAAGTGCACGAGGAACGCGTCGTTACACTGTTTTTTGACTGCCGCATGGCCGGGTACCCCGGCTGGCGCTGGGCCGCCACGGTCGCCAAGGTTGACGCCGATGCTCCCGTGAACGTGCTCGAGGTTGAGATGCTGGCCGGTGAAGGCTCAGTGGTCGCCCCCGATTGGGTGCCCTGGTCTGAGCGCCTGGCGCAGTTCCGTGAAACTCAGTCGCAGCACGCCACCGACGGCAGCGATGACGATGAAGACGACACAGATGAGACGGCAGCGGCTCGTGCTGCCGCCGCAGAGCTCAGCGATGAAGACGATGCCGAAGACAACCTGCTCGACAACGACTTCAGCGACTTCGACGATGAAATCGATCTCGACTCAGACGATGATGACTCAGACGATGACGATGACGATGACGATGACGATGACTCAGACGACGATGACGAGTCTGACGACGACGGCGATGAATCTGATGATGACGAGTCTGACGACGATGATGACTTCGACGACGAGTCAGACGACGAAGACTCTGACGACGAAGACTCTGACGATGAGGACGAAGACGCGGCCCCCGCGGTCGAGTATCAGCCCCGCAACAGGTCACGATCGCAGCCGAGGTCACACTCGAGGTCGCGCAGGCGCTAACTCAAAATCAGCCCGAGATCAGTCCAATTCGACTGGCCTCGGGCTTTTTTGTGCCATAAATGTTGCTTATTGGGCACAAATACGTAATTGTTCCCGATGTTTGGACACCGTCCTAAATATTAGGTTTATGTCTGTAACGGGGGAACTCTGACATAGAGGTTCAGACACATCATCGATGGTGGCCTTCCCTCGTCAAGGTGAGACGAGGCCGCGATGAGGCACCCAGGTTTTTCCGCGCGCAGACGCGAATTGCGCGTCCCTAAACACGCAAGGCAGATGCAGCGGAAACCTCGAGGGTTTGCTCGCGCGGTTACGGTCGCGGGCGTGAGCGCTGCGCTCGCCCTGATGGGCACTGTGCCGGCGCTTGCGATTGATACCGATCAGTCGACGGGCACCGGTACGTCTGAGGCCCCGCTGACGACCGAGACGCCGGTTGCTCCCGTAGCGCCCGTCGACGAGGAGGCAGCGGGCGTCGCGCCCGCGCTCCCTGATGAAGAAGGCCAAACGTCTGCGGAGGGCACGCCTCCCGCAGACGCAAACGGCGAGCCGGGCACTGAGACTGGCGCCACCGACGAACCCGCGACGGGTGAAAGCTCCGTAGAGGGCGCCGATGTCGTTGACGAGACCACCGAGGGCGCAGACGCCACCGAGGAGCCCGCAGCTGCGCCAGCGTCTAAAAAGACGGCTGCCCCCAAGCTCGCGTCTGACGCGGTTGCGCTCGCGGGCCCGGCCGGGTCACTCGCGTCGGGCACCTACAACCGTGAAAAGGATAATTCAGATCCCGGCGGCGCCGGCGGCTGGGTGACTGGCGGCCCGCCCCCGGGCCAGGTCGAGTTTGGTAACTTCGTGAGCTCGGCGACCCCCGTTGGGTCGAAGTGGGAGTATTCAGCGAGCTGGACCCGCCCCGGCAGCACCGGCAACTTCGGCTGGACCATCGAATACACGGTGGCCGGCGAAACGTGGGGCCCCTCAGGCCTCGAAGCCTCGTCGCAGGTGCCTCGCCCCGACCGTAGCGAGGGCGGCACCGCCATCAAGGTGGACAGCCGAGGCACTTCTGCCACGATTTGTACCTACTCATCGCAGTCGGATTACCCCTCGAGCTGGACGGGTAGTAACTGCGCGACGATCCCCAACGCGGTGTCGTATGGCGATAACACGGTCACACTCGACTTCATGCTGCCCGGCAGCGTGCTCGGCCAGGCTGGTTGCCCGCCCGAGTTCGGGTCACTCGCGTACCTGCGCGGTTGGACCGGATCCTCGATGAACCTCGTAAGCTGGGTGGCCCCCGCACCGTTTGATCCGCCGAGCACCTGCCCCTCGATCGTCATGATGAAGGGCGACCTGCGCACGAGCCTCGACTCGGGCGGCATCAACGTGGCCTCGACCTACACCGAGGGTGCACAGTTCGCGCTCTACACGAGCGAAACCTCGACCGACGCAGTTGATACCTGCACCATCACGGTGCCCGCAGATGGCTGCCGCTTCGGCGCGGTCACGCAAACGGGCAAGCTGTGGGTCGGCGAAATTGATCCGGTGCCGGGTAGCCCCGCCGCACTGCACTATTCAGCTCCGCTCGGCTCGCTTGCCACCGGCACGCTCGGTGCATACACCGAGCGTAGCTACCGCTACGCGACCCCCGTGATCACGTCGACCACGACGGGCACGATCACACTGCCCGAGGCTTCGGGTCGCAACACCGGTGGCGGCTGGGCAGCCTCAAGCCAGCGCTACGCCAACCGCCTACTGAACCCGAACCTCGAGCTCGATTGCGCCGTGGGCATTAACGTCGCCCTGGTGATGGACCTCTCGGGATCGGTAGCCCAAGCAGGGGCAGCTGACACGCTGCGCGACGCGGCCCTCGGGTTTGTGGACGCGCTTGAAGGTTCTGGCTCATCGGTGGCGCTGATCTCGTTCGGTAATGCCTCACCTCGTGCGGGCACCACGAACCAGACCATTCCGCTGCAGGTCGATGACGCTGCGCAGCGCGCGGTGATCAACGACACCATCCAGCAGTACCGTGATCACACTGTGCGTGATCAGGGCACGAACTGGGATGCGGGTATGTGGGAGGCCTCGCAAGAAGCTGCCAGTTACGACATTGTGTTCGTACTCACCGACGGCAACCCGACCTTCTCGGGCACCTCGCCTGACGGCTCGGGAAGCCTGACCACGTTCGCTGAACTCGAGCGCGCAGTGTTCTCGGCCAACGCAATTAAGGAGGCCGGCGCCCGCGTCATCACCGTGGGCATTGGCGACGGACTGTCGGACTCGAACCTCGCTGCGGTCTCGGGCCCCGTCCCGTTCACCAGCGGTGAGACGCTTGACCAGTTTGATTTCATCAACACTGACTGGCAGGCGCTGCAGACAGTGCTGAAGAACTTCGGTGCGCACCTGGGTTGCTCGGCTGATGTCACCGTGACGAAGCTGGCCGGCGAGAACTCGGCCACCCCGGCTCCCGCAGCCGGGTGGACGTTCACCGCCGCAGCCGAGGGGGCCACACTGAGCCCCGCGGCAGCGCAAGAGACCAATGAGGCCGGTCAGGCTTCATGGCGGGTCGCCCTGCCCGGCGTCAACGCCGAAGCTGCGGTGACGCTCACCGAAACCCAGCGGGCTGACGCCGGCTGGGAGCTCACCGACCTGGCGTGCACGGTCAACGGCACCCCCCTGCCGCTCGACGTGGGGCTTAGCGCCACCGTCTCGGGCGTGGTCGCCGGTGACGACGTGCAGTGCACCTACACCAACGTGAAGCGCAATGCGACGCTCACGCTGGTGAAGGAGGTCAACAATCAGTACGGCGGCACCGGCACCCCCGGTGACTGGCAGCTGACGGCCGCGGGCGACACCAAAACCCTCACGGGTGCCACGGGTGAAGACGCTGTGACCGCCGTGCAGGTACCCCTCGGCGAGTACGCCCTGTCAGAGGCCGACGGCCCCGCAGGCTACGACCCGAGCGCCTGGGCGTGCGTGGATGCGGGATCTGATCCGGCACAGACGCTCACGACCACGGGTGGCACGGTGACGTTGCCGGCCGGCGGTCAGGTGACCTGCACGATCACGAACAGTGATCTGCCGGGAGCTGTGACCTGGAGCAAGACCGCGGCAATCGGTGGCGATCTGCTCGCCGGATCAGAGTGGAAGATCGACGGCTCCACCGCGATCTCGACGCTGACCGACTGCGACGAAGCACCGTGCCCCGCGGGCGGCGACCAAGACCCCGCAGCCGGCGCATTCTCCCTGACCGGTCTGGCCTGGGGCGAATACGAAGTGACCGAAACCAAGGCCCCTCCGGGGTACGTGGGCGGCGCATCGTTCACCTTCACGGTGTCGGGTGATACGGCCGGCTCGGTCATCGCGATCGGTGACGTGACGAACGATCAGCAGGCTGGGGTGGCCTTGCCCCTCACCGGCGGAGTGAGTCGCGAAATGATCACGCTGGGCGGTGCCGCAGTCGCGCTGCTCGCCCTCATCGCAGGCGCACTGTACACGGTACGGCGACGCGCACGTGCCGAGGCCGTATGACTGCCGCACGCATGACCTACACACATCGTTTTGCATCTGGTGCGCAGCTCGCGCACACAAAGGAAGAGGAAGACATCATGACTCAACACAAAGGCGGCGGGATGGCCCGGCGGGCACTCGCGATCTTTGGTGCCGCGGCGCTTGCCACCCTGGGGGTGTTCGCTGGCGGGAGCGCAGCTCACGCAGCGGAGCCACTGCCCGGCAATATTGAGGGCAGCTCCGGATCACTCACCATCCACAAGCACACCGGCACCCCCGGTGATGTAGGGAATGGGCAGGAGCTCGCCGACGCCTCGACCATCGCTGGTTTGGGCGTGGGGCTTGAGGGCGTGACGTTCAGCGTTGAGCGCGTCGCGTTTGACGGTGCCGCGATTGACCTGTCGACCGCAGCAGGCTGGGACCAGGCCGAGGGAGCAACACCCGCCAACGCGGCAACTGCGCCCTACAGCCTGCCCGCCGCAGACGCACAGTCAGTAACGACCGGCGCCGACGGCACCGTGAAGCTGTCTGACCTCGCATACGGCCTGTACCTGGTCACCGAGACCGGCGCGGGTGCAAACCCGATCGTTGGCGCGGTTGAGCCGTTCTTGGTATCGGTGCCGTACCCCAACGCCGAGACCTCGTCATGGAACTACGACGTGCACGTCTACCCCAAGAACCTGCTCGCCGATAACCCGACGAAGGAAGTTTCGAGCGAAGGCGCCATCAAGCAGGGCGACGTCGTCACCTGGACCATCACGGTGCCGGTACCCCGCCCCGCCGAGGGCAACGTCTACACCAACTTCAGCATCACCGATGATCTTGACCCGCTGCTGACCCTCACGGGAGTCTCGGTAAGCCTTGACGGAACCACGCTCACCGAGGGCACCGACTACGTCGCCACCCCGGCCACGCTGCCCGCGGCAGACGGCCCGCTCGTGACCGTCACCCCCAACCTCGCCAACGTGCAGACCGGCCAGACCTACGTCGTCACCCTCACCACCGAGGTCACCGGCGCAGGCGAGATCGTGAACTACGCTCTGCGTAACACCAACGGTGTCGAGAAGGAGATTGGCCCGGCACAGACGAACTGGGGCAAGGTACAGCTCGTCAAGGAGAACCAGTCAGGCGCCACCCTGCAGGGTGCGAAGTTTGAACTCTGGAACGCAGACAAGACCGAGATTGTTCTCGCCGAGCAGACCACCGACGCATCGGGTGTCATCAACTTTGACGCCGTGTGGGTCGGTAACGACGCTGACAAGACCGAAACCTACTGCCTGAAGGAAACCGCGGCTCCCGCCGGCTACGTGCTTCCCAACGATCCGTGGACCTGCGTTGAGGTTACCTCAAACGCCACCGGCATCGCCGTTGGTCAGCGCGTCATCAACACGCAGCAGGTCGGCCCCCAGCTGCCCCTCACCGGCTCGAACGGCTCGACCATCGCTATGGCCGGTGGCATCGCCCTCGTACTGATCGCAGGCGGCGCAACACTGGTAGGCGCTCGCCGCAAGTCACGGGCAGCCAAGTAACACCATGCCGACACATGAACAGCAGCAGCGTTGGAGGTGGCCGCGCTTCGTCACGTTGACGACGGGCATCGCCATCGCCGGGCTGCTGCTGTTCATGTACCCGAGCATCGCCTCATGGTTCGCACAGCTGAACCAGTCACAGGTGGTGCAGTCGGTGAACAGCACGATGCGTGCCGATTCGAATACCGACCTCACCACCGAACTCGACCGGGCACGCGCCTACAACGAATCACTCGTGGGCGGCGCGCTCGTCGGGGCACACAGTAACGTGCCCACGAGCGCCGAGGGTGACTCGGCCGCACAAGACGACGGCGACTACGAAGCGCTGCTGCGCGGCGACGCGGCAGGCACGATGGGCCGATTGCGCATCCCCGCGATCGCGGCCGATCTGCCGATCTATCATGGCACCTCAGACGAGACCCTTGCCAAGGGGGTGGGGCACCTGCAGGGCACCTCACTACCAGTGGGCGGGGCATCGCAGCACTCCGTGCTCACCGCGCACCGCGGTCTCGCAGACGCCCAAATGTTCACTCAGCTTGACCGGGTGAAACAGGGCGACACCTTCACCATCGAGGTGTTTGGTGAGGTCATTACCTACCGGGTGTTTGACACGCAGGTCGTGAAACCCGAAGACACCGAGTCGCTGTATCCCGTCTATGGCGACGACCTCGTCACGCTCGTGACGTGCACCCCGATTGGCATTAACTCACACCGCATTTTGGTGACGGGGGAGCGGGTGACCCCCACCCCGCAGGCCGATCTTGATCGGGCGGGTGAAGTGCCGAATATTCCTGGATTTCCGTGGTGGGCCGTGGGCCTGGGCGCAGCTGTCTTAGGCGCCGGCGCCTATATTTGGCTGGCCGGTCGACTACCACGGGCAAAGACCCGGGGGAGCGGGAGTGTTCACGCGCTTGCTGCAGCCCCCGTGGAATCGCGAAGCTAAGCTTCGCAAAAAACTGCCGGGTCCAACATGTGGTTCCCCCTACATGTTGGGCCCGGCAGCTTTATGTTTGTGCGTTAGCCCGCACCGCAGTGCAGCGCTGCTGGCTAGACCAGGCGCTCGAGCACGTAATCGATGCACGCGGTCAGCGCGCGCACATCAGCGGGCTCAATCGCGGTGAACGTTGCGACGCGCAGCTGGTTGCGGCCCAGCTTGCGGTACGGCTCGGTGTCGAGGATGCCGTTGGCGCGCAGCACCTTGGCGATTGCCGCCGCGTCGACCGACTCGTCGAAATCAATGGTGACGACGACCTGCGAGCGGTGATCCGGGTTCGAAACAAAGGGAGTGGCGACCGGGGTCGCTTCGGCCCAGTCGTACAGCGCCTGAGAGGACTCAGCCGTGCGCGCAGCAGCCCATGAGAGGCCACCCTGCTCGTTGATCCAGCGCACCTGCTCGTCCATCAGCGCGAGCGTTGCCAGTGCCGGGGTGTTGAGCGTCTGGTTCTTGCGTGAGTTCTCGACCGCGCCCTGCAGGTTGAGCGTCTCAGGAATGTAGCGGCCCGAGGACGTGACGCGCTCGATGCGCTCGAGCGCTGCGGGCGAGACGAGAGCGAACCACAGGCCGCCATCAGATGCGAAGTTCTTCTGCGGTGAGAAGTAGTAGACGTCGGTCTCGGCCGCATCGAAGTCGATGCCGCCCGCGCCGCTCGTGGCGTCGATCACGGTGAGCGCGTCGGCGTCAACGCGCTTGATCTGCGTCATCACGCCGGTCGACGTTTCGTTGTGGGGATACGCGTACACGTCGACGCCTTCGGTGACGACGGTCTCAGAGCGTGAGCCCGCGGGGGCCTCGCGCACATCGGGGGCCTCGAGGAACGGGGCAGCCTTTGCCGCCGTTGCGAACTTGGCGCCAAACTCACCGAAGGTGAGGTGCTGGCTGCGGCGCTCGATCAGCGAGTGCACGGCCGAGTCCCAGAAGGTCGTCGCGCCACCGTTGGCGAGCAGAATTTCGTAACCCTCGGGGGCGCGGAACAGATCGGCAAGGCCGTTCTGCACACTCGCGACGAGGTTCTTGACGGGGGCCTGGCGGTGCGAGGTGCCGATGGTGCCGGGCTGCAGTGACGCCAAGAAGTCGAGCTGAGCGCTGCGAACCTTCGAGGGGCCACAGCCAAAACGGCCATCGGCGGGCAGGAGCTGGGCGGGGATCGTAATGTCGGCCATACGCATGATTCTATCGACGCTTGAGGGGCTTGGGTGCCGCATCTGGCGAAGCTAATTTTTTGGACCCGCGGCGGCGGCCCGCGACGGTGCCATTCACGGCCGCGGTAAGGTCGGCCGGGTGGCGCTCGAACCACACGCAGAGCTCCTCGCGGCTCTGTACGCCCACCTTCGCAAAGATGTGCGCCAGGTGCGTTTCCACGGTGCGGGCTGAGATGCCCAGCCGCTCGGCGATGAATCTTGAGGTTCGCCCGAGCGCGGCAAACAGCGCCACCTCACGCTCACGCGGGGTGAGGCCAGGAGCAGGCGGCAACGGCACCCACACGCCCAGCTCGGCCAACAGTCGCACCTCGAGGGAGTCATCGATCGGGGTGGCCGATGCGGGGTCGGCCTGGCAGAGCCGTTCGATGTGCGCCATGACACCCGCGGCCTGCGCTGATTCGAGCCCAGCGGCCAGTGTGCGGGCGCGCTGAAGTTGCTCTGCGGGGAGGGTGCGGCGGCGGTAGCAGGCGATGTGCAGCGCCATCAGTTCGATGTACTCGAGCTGCTCGTCAGCGGCCCACGCGGCGAGCTCGTCAGCCATCGGGCCGACGTCGCCCTCGCCCAGCCATGAGTGGGCGCGCAGCTGGTAGCCGCGGCACAGGCCAGTGAGCATTTGACTGACGCCCCACACGGGGATGGTGGCGAGGTGCAGATTGGCGAGAGATTCTTCGCGCTGCCCCAGCACCGCGAGCGCATAGCCGCGGGCGGCCGAGACGAACGGGCGCAGCCCAAAGCTGTCGGCGAGCTGCAGCTCTTGGAGCAGCTGGTGGGTCTGCTGAGCCACGTCACTCCAGCGGCCGTTTTGGATCGAGACGATCACCTGTGCGGCGTTGAGTAGGCCGGCGTGGTGCGACTCTGAAGATGCGAACGTGAGCGGCCCGAATGCGAGCCCCTCCCATACCTCGGTGGCGCCGTCTGAGCGGCCGCCCATACAGCAACTCACCACCCACCCGAAGGCGTGGAAGTCGACGAAATCGCGGCGTGCGAGGGGGCCGAGCTGGGTGAGCGCGTGCATGCGCTTCGACATGCTGGCGGCCTGCTCGGTCTTGCCGCGCTGCGCGAGGATGAGGGCCATGCTGCCGCGGGCTGACGAGCGAATCCACTCGAGCGCGAGATCGCCTGATACCGGGGTATCGTCATCGAGTTCGCTGGCGAGGCGAAGCTCGCCCGCGCCCGCGTGGGCGTACACGCGCGAGGCTCGTAGCACCTCTCGGGCGTGCGGGGTCGCATCGGTGAAGCGAGATTCGATGGCCTGCAGCTCGGCGATGGCGGCCGCGGTGTCAACGGGCGGCACCACCAGCAACCTGATGGTGGCCACAAGCATTGCCGCGTGCACGACGGGTTCGATGCTGTCGATCTGGGCCGTGTCATTGAGCAGCCGCACGATGGCGTGCCCCGAGAGCTGCTCAGTGTCGTAATCACCGATGAGGCTGGCGAGGCGAGCGGCTTCGAGTAGCGCGACGGCCCGCTGCTGGGGCCGCAGATCGGGGTGAGCGCCCACCCGCACGGCGAGCCGCAGCGCTTCGTGCGGGTTGGTGCGGCGCACGCCGAGATCGAAGGCGTTCCACAGCCAGGCGGCAGGAAGATCACGGTCGGCGAGCAGCCCGACGGTCACGAGCCTGATGAGGCGCTCGGGAATGTGCACGGGGTCGAGGCCGTGGCGATCAGCATCGAGCAAGTCGAACACGGTGTCGTAGATTTCAAAGCGCCGTGTCGGGGCGAGCGAGGCCCGAATGGACTCGGCGAGCAGCGCGTGAGTGATGACGAGTGCTTGTCGGTCGGGGTGTTGCCGCCACGACAGAAACCCGAGGCTGAATAGGCGCGCCAACACCGTTGCATCGAAGCTGCGCAACAGGCTCGACTCGGTGACGGGCTCGGCGAGCGCAATCACCTCGAGCATGCGGCGCTCGTCATCGGTGCACCCCGACGTGTGAATCTCGGCGAACTCGCCAGATACCGAGTCGTCACCGCGCGCGACCCAGGCGACCCCGCCGTTGCGCTGCAGCCGGCCAGAGCTTGCCGCGTTGAGACCGAGCGCTGCGAGGCCGTAGCTGGTGCCGCGGGCGAGCTCGTGCCAACGGGCCAGGGTGTCGTGGTCAATGCGCTGCACGCCCAACAGGGTCGACAAATATTCGTCTGCGTCTTGGAGATCGAGCGGAGCGACCGAGAGCTTGGTGTGCCCCAGCCCGCGCATCAGCGACTCCACCTCATTGCTCAGCCCCGTGGCGATCGCAATTGTGCGGGGGGCGTGGGGGTGACTGATGATGAGTCTGAGAAGCTGCAGGTCACCGGGGGAATACGCGTCGACGTCGGGGGCGATGAGCGTCATAGCGGGGCGCAGCGCATCTGAGGCGAGCGAGGTCAGAATGTGGTTCGCGCGCTCCTGCGGCGTCGCGGCGATCGAAAAGTCATTGCCGAACACCGAGTTCACGCCGCTTGCGCCTGTGGGCGGAGTGGGCAAGACGGTGACGGGGGAGGCCGCAACCGCGACGGAGTTCACCCCTGAACGCGAGTCGCCCTGGGGCTCTTCGGCGGCGAGAATGCGTGCCGCTGAGGTCGCGAGAAAGAGGCGACCATTGCCGCGCTCACCGAGCAGCAGGGTCAGCGAACCGACCTCTCGCGTGGCCTCCAGCACCTGCGCGAGCCTGCGCGCGGGCGGCCGGGCGGCAGGGAATTGTGGCGTGACAGGTGACGACCCGGTGACACCGAGCCGTTGCAGTTCAATATTCAAAAGAGGTCCCCATGCTATCGCCCCACACAGGCGATACACCCATTTTCTGCTTTTGACTATCTATTGTAAAGCTTTGTAGAAAACATGCGTTTGTTAGACCCGGTCTGCATTCATTTTTGGACACCGTCCCAGAAGCGGTGTGGGGCTCAATATTTGAGGCCCCACGGGGAGCGACGCGGGGCCAAGATGTCGGCATGCACAGGCACTATGCCGTATGGTGGAAACCGTATATAGGTGAATGAGGAGGGTAGCGATGGCGGATCTTATTGATACGACGGAAATGTACCTCCGCACAATTCTTGAGCTCGAAGAAGAGGGGATCGTGCCTCTGCGCGCACGTATCTCTGAACGGCTCGGTCACTCGGGCCCCACGGTTTCGCAGACGGTGGCACGCATGGAACGCGACGGCCTCGTCGTCGTTACCGATGATCGCCGCCTCGAACTCACTGTTGACGGCCGCAGCAAGTCGGTGCGCGTGATGCGTAAGCACCGCCTCGCAGAGCGCCTGCTCTCTGACGTCATTGGCCTCGAATGGCCCTACGTGCACGAAGAGGCATGCCGCTGGGAGCACGTGATGAGCGAGCGCGTCGAGCGTAAGTTGCTCGAGATTCTCGATCACCCCACCGAATCTCCCTATGGCAACCCGATCCCCGGGCTCGAAGAGCTCGGCGAGATTCGCGCCGGATCTTTCCAGACCGGCGTCGTGGGCCTCGTTGAGCTGTTGATCGAAGCCGATCGCACCGCCACCGCGCGCATCAAGCGCCTGGCCGAACCGGCGCAGGTTGATCCGGAGCTGCTGCAGGACCTGGCAGCTGCTGGGGTCGTACCCGGCAAACAAGCTTCCTTTACTAGGCGCGGCGACATCGTGCGCGTCGAGGTAGATGGAATGAGTGATGCGATCGATCTCCCCATGGAGATCGCCGCTCATATTTTCGTCTCACTATAGAGACACCGCTCGTTTGCGGCTTTCTCGCACGCGGGCAGACCAGTGTGAGGAATTAGCCCAATTGAGGGCTGTCCTCCCGTAACGGAGTTGATAGACCGAGGAGTCCAAGTTGTCCCTTCCTACCCCTGAAGCGCACATTCGCGCGGTCACTGATGCGGTTCAGGCTCGCAGCACAGGTGAGCCTGAATTCTTGCAGTCAGTGCATGAGGTACTGGAGTCACTGCCTCCTGTGCTGGCCGAACACCCCGAATTCATTAGCGGCGGCATTCTCGACCGTCTCGTTGAGCCCGAACGCCAGCTGATTTTCCGTGTGCCGTGGGTTGACGACCAGAACCAGGTGCGGGTCAACCGCGGGTTCCGCGTGCAGTTCAACTCGGCGCTCGGCCCGTACAAGGGTGGGCTGCGGTTTCACCCCAGCGTGAACCTGTCGATCATTAAGTTCTTGGGCTTCGAGCAGATCTTCAAGAACGCGCTCACCTCGCAGCGCATCGGCGGCGGCAAGGGCGGGTCAGACTTCGACCCGACCGGCAAGAGCGACGGCGAAGTGATGCGGTTCTGCCAGAGCTTCATGATGGAGCTCGTGCACCACATCGGTGAAGACACCGATATTCCCGCCGGCGACATCGGCGTGGGCGGCCGCGAAATCGGTTACCTGTTCGGTCAGTACCGCCGCAGCACGCAGCGCTACGAATCGGGCGTGCTCACCGGCAAGGGTGTTGGTTGGGGCGGTGCCGAAGTGCGTACCGAGGCCACCGGCTACGGCGCAGTATTCTTCGCAGAAGAAATGCTGCTGCGCGTGGGCGAGGCCATCGAGGGCCGCCGCGCCATCGTGTCGGGCTCGGGCAACGTGGCAACCTACGCCATCGAAAAGATTCAGCAGCTCGGTGGCAAGGCCATCACCGCTTCTGACTCGAGCGGCTACGTCGTTGACGAGGCCGGCATCGATCTTGAGCTGCTGAAGCAGGTCAAGGGTGTCGATCGCGCTCGCATCTCTGAGTACGCAGAGCGTCGCCCCGGTGCGCACTTCGTCTCGGGTGGATCGGTGTGGGATGTGCCGGGTGCGCTTGCGTTCCCCTGCGCCACGCAGAACGAGCTGCACGAGTCTGACGCCCGCACCATGATCGCTAACGGTGTGCGTGCCGTCACCGAGGGCGCGAACATGCCCACGACCCCCGCGGCGGCCGAACTGTTTCAGCAGGCCGGCGTGCTGTTTGGGCCGGGTAAGGCCGCGAACGCCGGTGGCGTCGCCACCTCAGCGCTCGAGATGAGCCAGAACGCAGCCCGGTCGCGCTGGGATCGCGACACCAGCGAGAACCGTCTGCACAAGATCATGCGCGACGTGCACGAGGCAACCTACGCGGCTTCGGCACGCTACGGCCGCCCCGGCGACTACATTCTGGGTGCGAACTCGGCCGCCTTTGTGCGGGTCTCGCAGGCCATGCTTGAACAGGGCCTGATCTAGCCCGTCGACTTTGGCGCCGCGCGCCTGAAAGAACTGCTCCTCTTGGTTGGTCACTGAACTTTTCAGTCCAGCTGCGGGGAGCAGTTCTTTTTGCCTGTTTTGGGGAACAGTTGCGGCTATTTTCCCAAGATTGGCGATTTGTGGGAAAACAGGGCTGCAGGGTTTTCGCCTATAAGAAGGGGGAAATCGGCTGGCGGGGAATGCTGCGGAGAAGGCGTTCAGTGTTGAGTTCGCGGTTGTGGCTGCGGTTGCGGCTGCGCTTGTGGTTTCGCACATGGGCTGGGGCGGGTGTGCTGGGGCGATCCGGGGCAGGCATGTCAGTTACTTAGATAGCGCGTAAGTCTCTCGATATCGAGACAACCCTGAAAATGGTGAGGGCCGAAAATTGGCGTAAAACAGCCAACATTCAACCTCTAGCTGAGGGATTTCGGTCTCAGCGTGACATTCCCGTTATCTTCAGTTACCCTTGAACGGTCGCGAACTCTAGCGGTTCGCACCCTTTAGTAAGAGAACGTACGCAAACGAAGTTAGGCAGTTATTCTCGTGAGTTTTACTCCCAGCACGGACCTCGTGGTGTCTGCACACACCCCGAAGCGCTCAGTATCCACCTCGAAGCGCTTCGCCCAGATGGCCGGCGCGGCCGTACTGAGCGTTGGCCTGGTCGGCACGTTCAGCCTCCCGGCTTACGCAGTGGCACCCGAAGTTCAGGGCATCCCTGATGGCTTCGCCGCTGCTCAGTCACTCGAGACCTCAGACGTCGACGCGGCACCGCTCGCCCTCGCTGCACCCGAGGGCGCAGTCGATTCAGAGATCGTCGCAGCCGAGAAGGCTGAAGCAGAAGAGAAGAAGGCTGCAGAAGCAGCTGCCAAGGTTGCAGAGGAAGCAGCTAAGGCTGCGGCCGCTGCTCCGGCTGGCGCAGCTGCGGCTGCTCCGGCAGGCGCCCCTACCGGCGTTGACGTGCCCGCTGGCGCTGGCGCCCAGGGTATCGTGTCGGCTGCGCTCGCGCAGCTGGGCGAGATGCAGGACTGCACCGCGCTCGTCGAGCGTTCACTGCGGGCCATCGGTATTCCTGCCGGCGACCTTGGCACCCAGATCGGTGAATACACCGGCCTCGGTGGCGTCAGCGTTGCGGGCGGCGACTACGCACCCGGTGACGTGCTCATCTGGTCGGGCCGCCACGTAGCCGTGTACATCGGTAACGGTCAGGCAGTTCACGGTGGCTACGGTGGAAACCAGACCGTCGTTGCAAGCGCGTTCCTCGACGGTTCGCCTGACGGCGTCGTTCGCTTCGGCTAATAGCCCAAGCTAATACCCGAGTCGTGCAGACTCACAACTAACTTCGTATAGACGAACGGGCGGGGCTCAGGCCTCGCCCGTTCGTTTTCTGCGTCTGTGGGCAGGCGTGTTGAGCGCGATAAGTGCTCGCTGACCTGCGCTATACTCGCAGGGGTTGAAAGGTAATTTCACCTACGCCTTGGTAGCTCAGTGGATAGAGCACTTCTCTCCTAAAGAAGGTGTCGCGGGTTCGATTCCCGCCCAGGGCACAAATTAAAGAATCATGAAATACCAGGTCATGGCCTAAATCGGGCTCTCGGCTGAAGCTTTCGCTTTTTAATGAAGGTGTCAGCGTGGGGCAAACGTGGGGCAGAAGCCCTGCAAACACCGTTGGGCGTCGACGACGCTTGCGGGAAGAGCTATGTGCTTTCGCGGTGCCGCGCAGAGATCTTTGGATGCTGTGGTGGCCTCGGTGTTGGCTTCGGGTAGCCGGTGCGCGTACTTTCTTATCATTGCGGTTGAAGCGTGGCTAGAAGGTTTGTTAGTTTTGTGGGCGGTCAGTCGTCAACGAACTTCTTGGCCACACGGGCCATGACTGATGGGGTGGCTCTGCTTTGAGCCCTCAACGTGGGACATGTTCGCTAGGGTGCACCCTTCAAATGTGCATCAGCAGCCAGTCTGGGCGGCTGTTTGGACCTTTGGGCGTTTAGTTGCTGAGCTGTCTGGGGGCCTCAGCGCATTACCGCACGTATTTCCGCGGATTCTCGCGGCAGAACGCCCCATCGAAGTTGAATGTCGGGGGTCCCTGAGACAATGTTTACATGAAGTTCTCACTGCTGGAACCACCGACGGAGTTGCTCGCTGCACTCGATAACGTCGTGTCAGGAATCCAGGCAGTGCGTGCGCAAATCAGTTCCCTGCAAGCAGCCGAAGCACTTCTCCTGCAGGCGGGGTCAACGATTGCGGAGGGGATCGCGCAGTGCATTCCCCACGGGGTGCAGTCGGGTCGTTCGCTCGCGAAGAGCCAAGCGATGGCTTACCGCATGGTCCACACCGATATCGGGGCCGCGGTACACGAATCGGATCGTACGGTGGCCGCGAAAATGGAACGCGCGACTGACCTCATCACTGACTACCCGGGAACATATCGGGCGTTGGCCGCGGGCCGGGTATCTGAAGGGCACGTGCGCGCGATCGTGGATGCGGGCGTCATTATTACCGACGCGAAGCGGCGCGAGAAGTATGAGCGGGAAGCATTGCAGTTGGCGGAGGCGGAGACGGTGGGGCGGGTGCGCCCGCTCGTGAAGGAACTTGCCGAGCGGTGTGCCGAAGTGACCATCGATGAACGTCACGAGCGTGCGTGTGCGGGCCGCAACGTGATGGTGATTGACCGGGAAGACGGGATGGCTGATCTGATCGCCCATCTCCCCGCAGCCCTCGCGCATGGCATCAAGGACAAGGTTGATCAGCTTTCCCACCACATCATCGCGAACCGTAATACCGAAACCTTCGGCGATAAAGCAGGTAAGGGCGGTGCTGGGGGAGAAGCCGCGGCATCCGAAGACGGTGCGAGCGACTCTGGCGAAACCAGATCTCCCGAGATCGTGGATACCCGCACGACGGATCAGGTGCGTGCTGATCTGTTGTGTGACATGTTGTTGACGAGTGATCCTATGAAGACGATGACGACGGGTACCCCGATGGGTGGTATCACGGCGCGGGTGCAGGTGATCGTGCCGATCACCCGACTCACGGGAACCACCACCGGAACTACCACAGGAACCGGAACCGCGACCGGGACCGAAGATACGGCGGGAAGCGGCAGGGGCCACCCGGCTTCGCTTGCCGGTTACGGCCCCATCGATACTGATACCGCGAAAGACCTGGCCTGCGCGACCAGCAGCTGGGAACAAGTGAAGGTGGATGCCGAAACGGGCACCATCATCACCGTGGATACCTACCGGCCCTCGGCAGAGCTACGAAGGTTTCTGGGGGCGAGAGACCAGCACTGCAGATTCTTTGGGTGTCGCATGCCGCTACGAAAATGCGACATCGACCACACCATTGACGCGGCCCTGGGCGGGGCAACGAGCAGTGACAATTTGGGCCACATCTGTCGCCGACACCACACCCTCAAACACGCCACTCCCTGGGAAGTGATCCAAGACAAGAATGGTGTGTATACGTGGACGAGTCCCACCGGGCGGAAATATGAAGACATACCCGAGAGCGCGGTGAGATTCAGACCAGATCCCCCGGGTGAGGGGACGGATGGGCCCGAAACCCCGGACGGGTCGCCCCCTGATCAACCACCTGGAGCAGAGCAACCACTCTCAACAGAAGCAACTGAAACAACAGGCGTGACTGAGCGGCCCCGGGCAGAGCGGGTCTCAGCGGAATCGGTGTGGGGGCCGGGCTGGGACAAGCCTTTCGTGCCACGCACCTCGGCAAAGCGGGCGGCGAGTGACTCTACCGAGAGTGACTCCACTGAGAATCGCTCCACCCAGGGCGACTCCATCAAGAATCGCTCTACCGAGAACGACCGCACCGATTCCCCATCAGATTGGTGCGATGACGAACCCTTCTAGGGGTAGGTGGATTGGCGGGGTGGGAGCCTAAGGAAAAGCGCAAGCTGTAGCGGATGCAATGACGGGTTCGCTGAGGCCTGCGGCAATTGCTGCTGAGCACCTGCAAGTGAAGGCTCTTGACCTGAACCCGCTGCTGACGGTGTGACCTCTCGACTTATGTCGGCGCTGGCGTGCGCCACTGCTGTTGGGGTTGGGGTTGGGGTTGGGGTTGGCCTGGATATCGGTGCTGACGTTGGGGTCGGTGCTGGCTTGGACGGAATCACTGACGCTGACGCTGATGTCAGTGCTTGTCTTGTCTCAAAGCAGCTGCTCTTGCGCTTGTTCCTGCTTGGGTTTCAGGCTGCACTAGTCGAGTGTGGGCTGGGTGATGCTCGTGATCCGATCGTCTGCGCACCGCGCGTCGTTTGCCATGCGTCCATTCTTTGAATGATAATGATTCTCATTATGGTTAATTGGTTACGCAATGCGGCGACAGCCGAACACCGAGCCCCGGCGCTCGAAGAAACACCGCAGCGCGCAGTGGTTTCCCTGCGTGAGATCTGTGTGCAGACAGCAGACGGGCGCACCCTGCTGTCAATCGACGCGCTCGACGTCTGCGCCGGTGACCGGATCGTCGTGACGGGCACCTCTGGGAGCGGCAAATCACTGCTGCTCAGTGTGCTCACCGGTCGACTGCCCGCAGGGCTTAGGCTTGCAGGCGAGCGTCGTAGCGTGGTGACGCGCATCGGCTTCGTGCCCCAGCGGGGATCAGAAGCCCTGCATCCGCTCACCAAGCTCGGGCGGCAGCTGCGGGCCGTTACGCGCACTTCAGCGCAGGCGGTCGCGGCCGCGCTCGAAAGCGTGGGACTGGGTGACCCCGCCTTCGCCGGCCGCCGCCCCGCGGAGCTTTCGGGTGGGCAGGCACAGCGCGCGGCCGTGGCCCTCGCGATGCTCAGCGATGCCCCATTGGTGCTCGCCGACGAACCCACGAGCGCCCTCGACAACGAGACGCGCGAGGGGGTGGTGCAGCTGCTCGCCGATGCGTTCGCGGGCGACCGCACCCTCATCGTGACCACGCACGACGCAGTCGTCGTGCGTGCACTCGCGACCCGGCACATCGTTGTGCGCGACGGTGCTCTCACCGAACTGCCCGTCACCCACACCCCGGCGCTCGCCCTGTGAACGGGGCAATGGGGCAGACCCCCGCAGGACGGGCCCGACCTGTGGCGCTGAGCCTCGCAGGGGTTACCGCTTCACACCGCACGGGGTCGCTCGCCCGCGTCGCGCTTGCCCCCACGACTCTCGAGGTGCACCGCGGCGAAACTGTGGCGGTGATCGGCCGCTCGGGCGCCGGCAAATCAACCCTCGCCGATATTGTGCTGGGGCTTCGCGCGCCCTCAAACGGCCAGGTTGAGGTGCTGGGCGAAGCCTGGAACAGCGCCTCCCGCTCCCCGCAGCGTGCCCTCCGTCACCTCGTGCAGGGTGTGCCCCAAGACCCGGCCACCGCGTTCGTACCGCGCTGGAGCATTCGCCAGAACATTGCCCGCGCCGTGCGGCAGCTCACTCGGGACACCAACGCCGAACCCCGCATTAGGCGCGCGGCCGATCTTGCCCAGCTTGACGCCGATCTGCTTGACCGCAGGCCCGCCGAGATATCGGGCGGGCAGGCCCAACGGGCGGCCATCGCACGGGCGCTGGCCGTTGATCCGGCGGTATTGGTGGCCGACGAGCCCACCAGCGCGCTCGACCCAGCCACCGCCCAGGCTGTTTCGGCCGCGCTGCTCGAGGTCGCCGCCGACGCGCATATCGCGCTGCTGCTCGTCACCCACGACCTTGCGTTGGCGGGCCGCTGCCACCGCACGATCACCATTTCTGCACCGACTCACTGACCCGTCCGCGAAAGGACACCGATGTTTGCTTTGAACCGTTTCTCGCTGCGCACTTCGCGGCCCCAGTCCCAGGCCCAGAACCAACGACCGCAGCAGCAACCGCAACAATCCCGTCGCCGAAGCCTGCTGCTGCGCGCTCCTCTGGCCAGTATCGCGATTCCGGCGGCCGTCGTGCTCTCACTCACGGGGTGCTTTGCGCAGCCCGCGGCCACTGGCGACGATGACGAGCGCATCTCGATCGCGATGCTGCAGCCGCCGCGCTCGGCGATGAACCCGCTCAGCGACGACGCGTTTAAGCTCGCGCGCTGGGCCACCGCCGAAACCCTCATCGTCATCGACGACGCGGGGGAGGCCCTGCCCGCGCTCGCCACAAAATGGGAGCGCATTTCAGACACCAGCTGGCAGTTCACCGTTCGCGAGGGAGTGCAGTTTCACAACGGCGGCGCCCTCAGTGCCGACACCGTGGTCAATTCGCTGCAGCGCGCGATAGATGCCACCCCGCTGCCCCGCATTCTCGACGGGGTCGACATGACCGTGCGGGCCGAGGGTGACACCGTGATCATCGACACCGCCGCCCCCGATCCGCTGCTGCCGCACCGACTCTCGAGCCCGCAGCTCGCCATCCTCGATGCCGAAGCGTACTCGAAGACCGGGGTCAACCCGATCGGCACCGGATCAGGCCCCTTCGAACTCGTCGATGTTGACGGCGTCGTGGGCGCCACCCTCGACCGCTTTCCCGAGTACTGGGGCGAGTCGGCTGAGGCTACGGGGATCGATGTGAAGTTCGTGCCCGACGGCACTGCCCGGGCGGCCGCGCTGCGCACCGGCACCGCCGACATTGTCGAGGCGATTCCCGCAGGCCAAGCAGCCGAGATCGATGCCTCGCTGATCACCGAGGTGCCGATGCCCCGCACCAACACCCTGTACCTCAACACCGAAGCCGGGCCGTTCGCCGACCCAGCGGTGCGGGCCGCCGCACGCGAGGCCATCGACCGGGCCGCGATCGTTGAATCGGTGTATGAGGGGCGCGCCGACGTCGCCGAAGGGCTGCTCGGCCCGGCGCTGCCGTGGGCCGCCGACTACCGCTCCGAGCCTGAATTACAAGAACTGCTCGCCGCCCGCCCGCAGGCCGCGAAGGTCGACGGCGTGAAAATCTCGCTGGGCACCTTTACCGACCGGGCCGAGCTGCCCGAAGTAGCGGTGATGCTTGAGCAACAGCTTGAGGCCGCAGGCTTTGAGGTGCAGCAAGACGTGCGCGAATACCAGTTCATCGAGGCCGACGCGCTCGAGGGCAAGTTCGACGCCTTCATTCTGTCGCGCGCCACCGTGCTCGATTCGGGTGACCCCGTCGCCTACCTCGCCTCAGACTTCACCTGCGAGGGCGGGTTCTCGATCGCGCAGCTGTGTGAGCAGCCCGTCGACCAGGCCATTCAATCCGCGTCAGAAGCCGAAGCTGGTCCGACCCGGCAGCTCGCCACGATGCGCGCCGAGACCGAAGTCTTGGCAACCGATGCGGTGATTCCGCTGCTGCACGAGCGCGTGATTCAGGGCGAGTCTGAGCGAATCGAGAACGCGGCCCGCGACCCGCGCGAGCGCCTGCTCGTCACACCCGACACTCACCGCACCGCAAAGTAGGCGACCCCGCTCATGCGACACAACCGCACCCTCGGGGTGGCCTCCCGCCTCATCAGCGTGGTCGCCCTGCTGCTGGTGGCCGGCGCGCTGCCCTGGCTGTCACAGCGCGACCCCGCGGCCTCGGTGCTGCGGGCCAGATACGCCGAGCTCGAACCCACCGCGCAGGCGCTCGCCTCGGTGCGCGCCGAGCTGGGTCTCGACGCCGGGCCCGTGGCCATGAGCGTGAACTGGTGGCTGGGGGTGCTGCGCGGCGACCTCGGTCACTCGTGGGTGAGCGGCGGCGAGATCGGCGCGGGCGTGTGGCACGCGCTCGCCGTGTCGGCCACGCTCACCGGGTTCGCCCTCTTGGTTGCGGCGTTGGTGGCAGCGGCGCTGGTTGCCCCGGCCGCGCTACGCATTCTGCGCGACGCACCCCAACGCGGATCAGGCGCCGCCGGCGTTGCTCTTACCGCGCTGCCCGAGTTTCTGCTCGCAAGCGCACTGCTGGTGGTGATCGCGGTGCAACTGCGGTGGCTGCCACCGTATGGCTGGACGGGCCTCGAGACCGCGATTTTGCCCGCGCTCGCCCTCGGCATTCCCGGTGGCGGGCTGCTGGGACGGTTGCTGGTCGACGCGATTGGGGGCGTGGCCGAGGCCCCCTGGGTGCGGGTGTGGCGACTCGCTGGCGCCCCCGCCCACGTGGTGCTCGGCGGCGTGCTGCGCCGTGCCGCCGCCGCGGTCATCGACCAGGTAGGGCTCGTGTTGATTGGCATGCTGGGCGGGGCGGTGGCCGTCGAGCAGGTGTTCGCGATCCCGGGGCTCGGGCGCTACCTGCTGGGCGCCGCGAACGCGCAAGATTTGCCGGCGCTGCAGGCCGGCGTGCTGCTGATGGCGCTGGCGGCAACGGCCGTGGGCGTGGGCTCGGGCATTGCCCGGCGTGCGCTGCTGGGCGGGCCGCTCGCGCCCGGCGCGATTCCTGCCCCACCCGAGCCGCGTGGTGACGGCCGGGTCGCGCGCTACGCTGCGATCACTGCGCTGGCCGGGCTCGCACTGATTTTGGTGTGCGGGCTGCCGCGCGACCCCTACGCGCTCGCCCATGACCGCCTGGCCCTGCCCAGCGCGAGCCTGCCATTCGGCGCCGACGCGAGCGGCCGCGATCTGCTTGCGCGGGTGGCCCACGGCACCGTATCGACGCTCGGGCCGGCACTCGCGATTGTGCTCGTGGCCACGCTCGTGGGGGTGGTGCTCGCGCTGCTGGGGGAGGCCGCGCGCGGCCCCGCCGAGATTGCGAATGCCACGCCCCCGATTCTCGCGGGCGTGATCATCGCCGCCCTGCTCGGCCCCTCGGTCGGCGGAGCCGCGCTCGCCGTGCTGTGGGTCACCTGGCCGCCGCTGACCGCGCACGCCGCGGCGCTGATCGACGAAGCCACGGCGACGCCCTATGTCAGGTGGCTGCCGCTGACCGGGGTGTCTCGGGCCGAAATTTGGGGCCGGCACGTGCTGCCCGCGGTCGCCCCCGCGCTGCTGCGCCACGGCATGCTGCGCCTGCCCGGCGTCGCCCTCGCCCTCGCGGCCCTCGGATTCTTGGGCCTCGGGGCGCAACCCCCGCTGCCCGATTGGGGGCTGCTGTTGGCCGAGGGCATCGACTATGTCGAGCGCGCTCCCTGGAGCACCGCGGCTCCGGCCGCCGCGCTGATCCTCACCTCGGTGTGCGCGGTGGCGATCGCGGGGCTGCGCGCCCTCGGGCGCTGGCGGGCACGGGGCGATGCTCGATCCGGATCACAGCCTGCCTCATCCCAGCAGGTGTCTGCCGCCGCCCATCAGGCGCAGCGCGTAGTCTTGGCGTATGAGTCGTCGCCCCAAGAACCCGCAGTCCAACAAGTCCAAGCCCAAAGGTGAGGAGCCCTCGCCCGCAGCGAAGCGCAAGCAGATGTTTTTGGCGATCGGGATGGGCCTGGCCGTGGGCCTCGTGCTGAGCCTGATCACTCAGTTTTGGCTCTGGCTTCCTGCCGGGTTGGCGATGGGCTTGGCGACCGGCGCGATCATGAGGCCACCGGCCGAGTAAGCGGCGCAATCAAAGGGGGAGCCGGGCCGGGCGGGCCCGGTCGATGCAGCGCGGCACAAAATGTCAACTGCATTGACATTCACGTTTACATCTGGCGTTCGATGTGTCATGATCGTGAGTGGACATCGAAGACGAGGACTCCATGAAACCCACCATTTTTGAAACACACCGCCCCGCAGCGAAGATCGTTGAAGACTCACTCTCAGACACGAAGCTGGGCTGCTTCTGGGTCGAAGATGTGGCAGATTCTGCCGCACGCTACCCCGTGCTTGCCCAAGACGCACGCGTCGATGACGTCGTCGTGGGCGGTGGCTACGCGGGCCTGTGGACCGCGATCAAGCTGAAGACCGAGCACCCCGAGCGCCGCGTCATGCTGCTTGAGGCCGTGCAAATCGGCTGGGCCGCATCGGGCCGCAACGGTGGCTTCTGCGAGGCCAGCATCACCCACGGTGAGCCCAACGCCGAATCGCGGTGGCCCAACGAAACCGGCGTGCTCAGCCGACTCGGCTACGAAAACCTCGACGCCATGGAGCGGTTCTTCGCCGAGCACGAGCTCGACGTCGATTTTGAGCGCACCGGTCAGCTCGCCGTTGCCAACGCCCCCCACCAGGTAGATTGGCTGGGCGAGAGCGACGACCCCACCGTTGAAGTGCTGAACGCTGAAGAGGTGCAGGGCCGCATCAACTCGCCCACCTTCTTGGGCGGCGAATTTGCACCCCGCGAAAACGCTAACCTGCACCCCGCGAAGCTGGCCGCCGAACTCGCGCGTCACGCCGCGAAGATCGGCGTCGAGATTCACGAGGGCACCCCCGTGAAGAACCTCGAAGGATCGACCGATACCCCCATGCGGCTCACCACCGACGGCGGCATCGTCACCGCCGAGCGCGTGGCACTGTGCACGAACGTGTTTCCGTCGCTGCTCAAGCGCTACCGGTTCCACACCGTACCGGTGTACGACTACGTGCTGATGACCGAGCCACTCACCGACGAACAGCTCGCCTCCATCGGCTGGGACGGCCGCGAAGGCCTCGCCGATATGGCGAACCAGTTTCACTACTCGCGTCTCACCGCCGATAACCGCATTCTGTGGGGCGGCTACGACGCGGTCTACTTCTCGGGCGGCAAAATCAAGCGCCAGTACGAAGACCGCATCGAAACGCACCGCAAACTGGCGAGCCACTTCTTCACCACCTTCCCGCAGCTCGCGGGCGTGAAGTTCAGCCACCGCTGGGCCGGCGTCATCGACACTTCCACCCGCTTCTGCGCCTTCTTCGGCCAGGCATACGGGGGACGCGTGCAGTACGTTGCCGGGTTCACCGGCCTGGGCGTGGGCTCCACCCACTTCGCCGCAGACGTGCTCGTCGACCGGTTCGAGGGGCGCATCACCGAGCGCACCGAGCTTGAGATGGTGAGGCAGGTGCCACTGCCCTTCCCGCCCGAGCCCGCAGCCTCGATCGGCATCAACGCCACGAGGTGGGCCCTCGACCGCGCCGACCACAATGACGGCAAGCGCAACGTCCTGTTGAAAACGCTTGACGCCCTCGGCCTGGGCTTCGACTCGTGAGCGCCGCACAGCCTGAGTCAGGCGAGCTGCTGCCCGAGGGGCAGAACCTGGCCATCAGCGCGCTGACCGCGCCCGTTGCACTCGAAGCAATCGCCGAGGACGACATCGTCTCGGGCGAACCCCAGCAGGGGTTCACCGAGCTCGGCTCCATCGCGGGCGCCGAGGTGGGCATCTGGGAGCTGCGCTCAGGCGTGGTGACCGACACCGAGGTCGATGAGCTGTTCATCGTGCTCTCGGGTGAGGCCACGATTGAAATTCTGTCGGGCGACGACGCTGGCCGCGAGGTCACCGTGCGCACGGGCGACACGATGCGGCTCGTGGGTGGCACCCGCACGAAGTGGACCGTGGGCGACCACATTCGCAAGGTGTATATCGCAGCAGAATAACCCAAATCGATCACCCGTTCTCGCGTATACCGAGCGATCAGCGGGTGATCGGTAGGATTATGACGTGGAAGAGCGCAGAAGCGATACCAACCCCACCGAGAGCGCGGAGCAAGAGCTCCCTCTGGGTGTGAGAATTGCTGCTGCCTGGTCGTGGCGTTTGATCATGATTGCCCTCGCTTTGGCGGGGGTGCTGTGGCTCATCGTGCAGGTGCGAATCATTGTGATTCCCGTGCTTGTGGCCATTTTGCTCACCGCGTTGCTGTCACCCGTGGTGCGGTGGTTTGAGAAGCACGGCGCACCCAAATGGTTTGGTGTGCTCGTCGCCATGGCCTCATTCGTGGCCGCGGTGTGGGTGCTGATCACCCTGATCGTGACGCAAATGCGCAACGGGCTGCAAGACCTGAGCACGCGCTCGACCGAGGTCTGGCAAGACATGCTGACCTGGGTTGAGCACAACTCGTTTGGTATTTCGGCCGATCAGATTGATTCGTTTGGCACCCAGCTCATGAAGACGATCGAGGGCCACCAGTCTGAGATCTGGAACGGTGCCCTGGGGGTTGCGACCTCTGCGACGCAGTTCGTCACCGGCCTGCTGCTCACTATTTTCTCGCTGATCTTTATGCTGATCGACGGCAAGCGTATTTGGTACTGGGTGCTTGGCTTCTTGCCGGCGAACGCCCACGCCCCCGTCGATGCCGCCGGCAGCGCCGGTTGGGTGTCGACCGGCCAGTACGTACGCGTGCAGATCTTCGTCGCGTTCGTTGATGCCGTTGGCATCGGCGTGGGCGCGGCGCTGCTCGGGGTGCCGATGCCGATTCCGATCGCCATTCTCGTGTTCTTGGGATCGTTCATTCCGTTTCTCGGTGCGATCTCGACGGGCCTGCTCGCCGCCTTCGTGGCGCTCGTTTACAACGGCCCGGTCAACGCCCTCATCATGCTGGGCGTGGTGATTCTCGTCAACCAAATCGAGGGCCACGTGCTGCAGCCGCTCGTCATGGGCAGCGCGGTGCGCGTGCACCCCCTGGGTGTCGTGCTCGCCGTATCAACGGGTGCACTGCTCGCCGGTATCCCCGGTGCCCTGTTCGCCGTGCCCGTCGCGGCCTCGGCCAACGCAGTGGTGAACACGCTCGTGAAACGAGAATGGGTGCCCGGGATCGACCCGGTCGCAGAGTATCACCGACGCGAAAATACGCGCTCTACCGCTAAAAAACGCGCACGTTCATTCGCACGATTTACCCGCAAGGAAGGACACTGATGGCCGAGGTTTACACCGCACCCACACTGGCCGAGTTCGAACGAGCCCTTGAGGTGGTGCACCGTGTGACGCGGCGTACGCCCCTCGAGTCTTCTCGTTTTCTCGCCGAAAGCCTGGGGGTATCGCGCGTCTACATGAAGTGCGAGAACCTGCAGCGCACCGGTGCGTACAAGCTGCGTGGCGCATTCAACCGCCTGAACCAGCTCACCGAAGAAGAGCGGGCCCGCGGCGTTGTCGCCGCGTCTGCCGGCAACCACGCCCAGGGCGTGGCCTACGCGGCGCGCGAGCTCGGCATCAAGGCGACCATTTTCATGCCGCTCGGTGTCGCGCTGCCCAAGCTGCAGGCCACGAAGGGCTACGGCGCTGACGTGCAGCTCGTTGGCGCAAGCTTTGACGAGACCAACCAGGCCGCACAGACATTCGTCGCCGAAACTGGTGCGGTGTTTATTCCGCCGTTCGACGACGACGCAGTCATCGCAGGCCAGGGCACGGTCGCCCTTGAGATGCTCGCGGTCGCCCCCGAGATCGAAACGTTCGTGGTGCCCATCGGTGGCGGCGGGCTTATCGCCGGTGTCGCTGCAGCGGCCAAGCAATGGGCTGCTGCCAACGGCCGCACCATCAGGGTCATCGGCGTGCAGGCCGAGAACGCCGCGCCCTACCCCGCGTCGCTCGCGGCTGGCGAACCGATCACGATTCAGACCAAGTCGACGATCGCCGACGGTATCGCGGTCGCCCGCCCGGGTGTGCGCAACTTCGACGTCGTGAACAAGTACGTCGACCAGGTTGTCACCGTCAGCGATGACGACATCGCACGCGCCATCGTGATGCTGCTCGAGCGTGCCAAGCTGGTGGTCGAACCCGCTGGTGCGGCCGGTGTCGCGGCGATTCTCGCGGGCAAGGTTTCGGCCACCGGCGTCACCGCCACGGTGCTCTCTGGCGGCAACATTGACCCGCTGCTGCTGCAGCGCGTGATTGGTCACGGCCTCGCGGCGTCTGCGCGCTACACCAAGCTGCGCATCCTGCTGCCCGACAAGCCCGGTCAGCTGGTGCGCACCGCCACCATCGTCGCCGAGAACAACGCGAACGTGGTGGAGGTCATTCACACCCGCCACGCGACTGAGCTGCCCGTCAGCGAGGTGGAGCTCGAGCTGCACGTTGAGACCCGCAGTCTCGAGCACGGTGAGCAGGTGGCGCAGGCACTGCGCGACGCGGGCTACGTGGTGCGTGTGGGCGAGCGCTACTAGCGCAGCGTTACTGGCCTCGAGCTGCATAGATTACAAAGCGCCGCGGTGCGCTGACCGGTATTGGTCAGTGCACCGCGGCGCTGTGTTGTGCGGGCCTATGTGCAGAGCGAACGGGGCTGCCGAGCGGGCGGAGCTGCCGCTGCGCTACGCCTCGGGGAAGATCTGCCCCACAGCTTCACGCTTCTCGGCCTGGAACCCGTCTTCGGCGCGGCCGAGGGCCCAGTATGCCGACAGCGAGAGCGCTCGGCGTTCGATTCCCCAGCCATTGTGCAGCAGTAGGCGCAGCTGCTTCATCGCGTCACGCTCACCGTGTGCGAACACCTCGGGGTGCACCTCAGGCTGCGGCAGCTCGCGCGCGGCCGCCACGAGCACGGTGCCGTGCACCGCGGGTGCGGCGGGTTCCGTGCCTGCTTCTGGTTGTACAGGAGCGCGGTGCAGCCAGCGCACCTCGACCCCCGCGGGAGCCTCGAGCTGCAGCTCATCGCCGGCGTCACCCACCTCGATGAGTACGAGCCCGGTGGCAGCCGCAGGCAGCGCCTCGAGCGCCGCGGCAATGGCGGGGATCGCCGATTCATCGCCGAGGTACAGCCGGGGGAGCGTTGCGTCGGCCGACGGCAGAAACTGCCCGCCGGGGCCCGACAGCGTCACCACATCGCCGGGCTGCGCGGTCGCCGCCCATGGCCCAGCGATGCCATCGCTGCCGTGCACCACAAAGTCGAGGGCCATGGTGCCGGCGGCCTCGTCGATCGACCGCACCGTGTACGTGCGGTTGACGGGCAGATCAGCCAACGGAAGCTGCTCGCGCAACACCTCGAGATCGTAGGGATGCTGCAGCCCCAGCTCGGGCTTCGCAAACAAGAGCTTCACGTACTTGTCGGTGCGCGCCACGCGTTCGGGATCGGCCGCGCTAAGAAACGCTGCGAAGCCCTCTCCGCCCAAATGCACGCGCACGAGGTGCGGGCTCAACTGCTCGGTGCGCACCACGGTGAGGGCGCGCGGAACCCCGCCTCGGCGACGAGGCGGAACAATGTTTTGCGTCATGACTTCACCGTAGCCGGTATAGGTGCAAGCTCGCCGGTGCCCGGCGTAAAGTTACGCCCGGCACCGAAAGCCGCACCCGATGCCGCCTAATGGCGTCGCGTGGCGAGGGTAGTAGGGCCGCTGCCGACGTGATTACTCGGGCTGCTGTGCCGATCGCACGAGCACGAACTCTTCGCCTGCGGTATCGGTGAGAATCAGCTCGTGGTCAGAGGTGACCTCGGCGTGAATAGCGCCCCAGATCGCGGTCGGAATATTGACGTTGTTGCACGCAATCAGGGTCATGGGGCCGGGTTCACCGCCCATGAAGGTGCCCTTCGTATCGACCTCCCAGGTGCTTGACGCACCGTTGCAGCCGTCTGAGGCCTTCCACGTGTCGTCATCAGAGAACACGACGAACGCTTCTTGGTTGGCTGGCTTGGGTGCCTGCCAGCGCCCCAGAATGGCCATATCGATGGGCTGCGCTGAGCCCTCGTTCTCGGGCCCCGAGCCATCGGCCAGTGTGTTTTCATCGTGCGCGTCTTCGGCCGGAGTCTCTTCCGTGCCGGTGCTCGACGCGCTCGGCGGCCCAAACACTGGCGCAGTGAGTGCGTGCGCGGTGAGCACCAGGCCGAAAGCGAGTACGCCTGAACAGGCTATTCCCAAAGCAAACTTCAACGTTGACATTGCGACTCCCGAATCTGTGACGTGTGGTCGTGAGATCGAGTGTAACGGTGAACCACCTCGCATATCGGGGTGATTCGGGGTGGAACGCGGGTGATATCCCCGGGCATTGACGCGCTGGGTGCGCAGGGGTGGCGGGGGTGCGGCCGGGTATACCCGCGGTGCAGCCAGTAACTATTGCGCTGAACGCTCGAGCACGAACGTGAGGCCGATGTCGTCGAACAACAGCAGCGAGGGGCCTGCAGCCACTTCAACGCGGGTGGCACCCCTGAGCGCCCGGGGGATGAGCGCGTTATAACAAGCGATGAGGGTGGTCGGGGTTTCGACTCCGCCGTCGAACGCACCCTGCGGGCCAACCTCCCACGTGCTCGCCGCTTTGTTGCATCCGTCTGAAGCCTGCCACGTGCCGTCGGCATAAAACTCGACGTAGGCCTCTTGGTTCGCAGGCTCGGGTGCTTTCCACCGACCAATGAGCTCCCGGCTGAGCGGATTCGTGGTGTGCTCCTGCCCGCTTCCGCCTGCGCCGCCCGGCCCAAACGCCGGCAGCGTGAGCGCGTGGGCGGTGAACACGAGCCCAAAGGCCAGCACTCCCGCGCACAGCATTCCCAGCGCATGTTTCATCGTTGACATGAAAGCTCCCCAGCTGTGACGTGTGTCGTGCAACCGAGTGTAAACGTCAGGGCAGCGGCGCGGCTAGGGCAATAGAGCGGTTAGGGGAGCGGTGCGGCTCTGGCAAAGGCCTGGCTAGAACCGCGAGAAACCGCCTGAAACGTTACTTCAGCGCGTCGGGTGCTTCAGCGCCCGGCGCGGGCGTGAGCCGCTGCTCAAGCACATCGGTGAGTTCGGCGATGCGTAGGCTATCGCGGCGCAGCTCGTCGATTTCGTGCTCCAGCGCGGTGACGCGATCGCGTTCATGCTGCAGTTCATCTGCGATGCCTGAAACGCTGGGGCTGAAGAGACGCCGCAGCCGTGACTTGATGCGGTGGCGGGCGGGGCTGGTCATGGGGAGCCTCTCTGGGAGCGGTGAATACGGGGCGGTCGGCTGCGCGAGCGACACCGTGGTGCCGGTGGCTTCGCGGCTGCCGCCGAGCGATCTGAAGGTGAGCGCGAGCCCAAACCGTTGGGCTTCTGTTTCGAGCTGTGCGCGGCTGAGATGCCACCCGGTCGGATCCTCAAAGGTGACATCAACAGCGTGTTTCTCGTGAAACGTGAACCGCGCTGAGCCGCCGGTGGCCAGCGCCATGCGGGCCAGCCGCCACACCTGCTCGCGACCCAAATGCCCGAGCTGTTCGAGCAGGTGATTCGCAACGAGGTCGAAAGCGCCGACGACGCCCACATCATGCGGCAACGCGAGGGCGGTCACGCGATACAGATTGGCATGGGCGTATTCGGGCGGCGTATGATGATCCGGATCATGCTGCTCACCCCAGTTCGAAGCTTGGGCGAGCGCAATTTCGCAGAAATCGGCGCCGATCACGCGGCGCGAGGGGCGCTGCGCCGCGAACGCGCGCGTGAGGGTGCCCGCGCCCGATCCCAGCTCGATCAGCGTGGGGGCGTGTGCGTCGCCGGTCTCCAGCCACCAGCGCCCCGCAGCCCATTCGGCCTCGCGCGCCTCGGCCAGCGGGTCGCCCGAGAAATGCTCGTCCCAAAACTCGCGGTGCAGGTTGAACGCACCAAACCAGTTGTTGAAGCGCCGCCGCGTGGCATCGGGGGTGACGAGCTGGTAGCCCGGAATGGGGGTGCGCCAGTTCTTGTCGTAGTTGATGGTGAGCCAGTGCTCGGTGTCGGCGGGGGCCGGAAAATCGGTGTCGTTGATGCGCACCGTGCCAAAGGGCAGCATCTGGTCGACCCGGGTCGCATCGCGCACGTGAAACGGTTGATTAACGCAGCCGTCTGCCGTGAAGAACGCGGTGAACACGTCAATATAGTGCTGAAGCGCACCCGCCTCATCGCGGAACATCAGCTGCAGGTGAGCCGCGCTGTGGCGCCGCACCTCGTAGCCCGCGGCCGCGATGGCGTGACCGAGGCGGAATGCCTCAGCGGCCACCTCAACGGGGTCGGTGTGCGTCGACAGATACGCGATATCGGCGTCGTCATCGTGGGGCAGCAGCGACTGCGAACGCACCGCCCCCAACAGTGTGCCGCCCACCACGAACGGGCGCAGCCCGCGCGCGGCGAGGAAATCGACGAGCTCGGCGGCGCGCTGCACAATGCGAGTTTGCACCTCGTCGCCCATGACCTCGAGGGCGACTCCGAGCCGCCCCCATTTATTGATCACGAGCGTGGCGCCCGACGCGTCGATCACGCGGGTGCGCTGCGGAGCCTTCGTGAACTGTGTTTCGGCGCCCGCGAGCTCTGCGCCAGAGGCCGAATCGGTGAGGCTGACGCGGGCAGAGCCCACGAGGTACGGCAACAGCGCGGCGGGCCACTCGACCTCGCCCCCCGGTACCGGCTGCGATGTCGAAGCGCCGTTCGCCCGTTCGCGCACGTCGATGGACCACACGCGGGCGTCGTCAAAGTACACGTCAACAGACGCGGTGCCGGCGGGCAGTTCGGGGAGCGTAAGCGCGGTGAGAGAAGCAGTCAGATGCATAAGTTTTGGGACCTTTGGCAGGAAGCCCCTAGTCTACCGGTGACCGCTAAGGGAGGGAGCAACTAAGCTAGTGCTCATGGATCTTCTCGTAGTCGGATCAGGTTTCTTTGGACTCACCATTGCCGAGCGCGCAGCCGCCGCAGGCAAGAAGGTGGTTGTAATCGATCGACGCTCACATATCGGCGGTAACGCATACTCGCAGGCGGAGCCCGAAACGGGCATCGAAGTGCACACGTATGGCGCCCACCTCTTCCACACCTCAAACGAGACCGTGTGGGAGTACGTGAACCGCTTCACCAGCTTCACCGGTTACGTGCACAAGGTGTACTCGAACTTCAAGGGCGAGGTGTACCCGCTGCCCATCAACCTGGGCACGATCAACCAGTTCTTCCGCGCCTCACACGGCCCCGACGCCGCACGCGCGCTGATCGCCGAGCAGGCCGAAGAGTTCGACACGAAGGAAGCAAAGAACCTCGAGGAGAAGGGCATCTCGCTGATCGGGCGCCCCCTCTACGAAGCGTTCATTCGCGACTACACGTCGAAGCAGTGGCAGACGCCCACCACCGAGCTGCCCGCCGAGATCATCTCGCGCCTGCCCGTGCGCTACACCTACGACAACCGCTACTTCAGCGACAAGTACGAGGGCCTGCCCGTTGACGGCTACACCGCGTGGATCGAGAAGATGGCCGACCACCCCAACATTGAGGTGCGCCTGAACACCGACTTCTTCGACGAGTCGCAGCCGCTCAACAAGAAGGACGTCGTCGGCAAGGTGCCCGTCGTCTACACCGGCCCCGTCGACCGCTACTTCGACTACGCCGAGGGCGAGCTGGGCTGGCGCACCCTCGACTTCGAGCAGGAAGTACTGCCCACGGGTGACTTCCAGGGCACGAGCGTGATGAACTACGCGGGCGCCGATGTGCCGTACACGCGCATCCACGAGTTTCGTCACTTCCACCCCGAGCGCGACTACCCGACCGACAAGACGGTCATCATGCGCGAGTTCTCGCGCTTCGCGACCCGCGAAGACGAGCCGTACTACCCGGTAAACACGCCTGAAGACCGCGAGCGCCTGCTGAAGTACCGCGCGCTCACCGATGGTGAAACCGGCGTGTACTTCGGTGGCCGCCTCGGCACCTACCAGTACCTCGATATGCACATGGCCATCGGTTCGGCGCTGTCGATGTACAACAACAAGCTCGAGGGCACGCTCTAACCAAGCGCTGATCACGCGGCGCCCAGGCGCTGACCACGCCGCGCCCAGGTGCTGCGGTGCGGCGCGTGATCGCCGCCCCACGAATTACGGCCTCCCCGACGGTGCCAGCTGCTGAGTTTTTTCAGTCAGCACATGGTCGGGGAGGCTTTATGCTGTCAGCGGGCGCAAACAAACTGTCACGTGTTGCGCTTTACGGTCTACGCTGAGGGACACTGAAGCGTGTGGCGAACCTGGGGGAGGATGTCTGTGCGTTACCTATCACGAGCCGTCGCTGGGGGTGTGCTCGCGGTTGCGCTGGTGCTGAGCGGATCGCCGGCACAAGCCTTTCAACTGAACGATGCGCGCCTCGATGCGGGGCTTCGAACACCGGCCACGGCCGAGGCACTGTCAGATGCGGTGCCGGGTGACGCGGGTGTCACCGAGGCAGAGGCCGACGGGAACGGCACGTCTGCAGCAGGGGAAGGACCTGCTGCTGGGGACTCGGCGGGCGGGGACTCGACGGGCGGGGACTCTGCTGGCGGCGATTCTGCTGCTGACGCTGACGCTGACGCTGACGCTGATGCCGGATCCGGGCCAAGCGCCGACGCCGGGTCTGAGGCGCAAGCTGATGCTGGGGCTGGTGTTGAACCTGACGCCGATTCTGATGCGGGCTCTGAGGCAGGCGCCGACGCGGTTGACGACTCAGCCGGATCCGGTGCTGACGCTGAAACAGCTGCGTCGGCGAACGAAGGTGCAGAGACGCCAGCTGACGAAACATCAGCTGCCGACACTCCTGATCGCAAGACCGTCAAGAAGCAGGCGAGGCAGACGAATCCTGCGGCAGGTTCCGTGACGGTGCCCGAGCAGCTCGCCGTCGACGGCAACATCATCATCGTTCCCGATGAACACGGCGCCATCAGTCTCGAAGACTTGACCGCGGGGCACGTTCCCGAGGTCAGCGCGGGCGCCGTGTTGGTGGCGACGAGCGACCTTGGAACACTGCCGGTCGATGTAGCTGCTGTGCAGGGCGACATCGTGCCGGGGGGCAAATTTAGTGGCGTTGTCACGCTGAGTGATGAGGCGATCGAAGCGACCGAAGAGCTGTGGGAAGCGAGCGATCACCAAAGCGGTGATGAGCCGAGCGCGGCCGAGGTGGCTGAGCTTGCGGTCGCAGCTGCAGCAGATGTGGGGCAGCCCCTCGTGGCAGACGGAACGGTCACCCCCACCGCCGCGAGCGAGGCGTACACCTCGAGCCTGGCGAACTCTGACGCGGTCACCAACGCGGCGGTGTCGCGCAGCCACCCCGTCGACATCGTGAACTTTGGGGGCACCGCGCGTACGCAGGCCACGCAGGCCGAAATGACAAAAATCGTGACCGATACCTCGGCGTTCTGGAAATCACAGACCAACGGTCAGATCAGCGCGATGCCGGTGGCCAGCTACCGCGCAGCCACCACGAAACTCAATCTGTGCATGGACCCGACGAGAGACGCGCGGCTGTGGGATGAAGCGGCAAAGAAGGCCGGGTTCAGCGACATGAACCGCTACGTGGGGTCGGGCCGTCACCTCGTCGTGTTCGTGAATGCGAACTGTGACAGCACCGTCGGCTGGGGCAACATTGGCACCCTGCACAGCGGCGGCGTCACCTGGATCAACCTGGGTGCGAGGCCCGCAGGGGTGGCCGTGAGCGACATGACGCACACCACCGCGCACGAGATCGGCCACAACCTGGGGCTCGGTCACGGTGACGCACGCTCGTGTGCATCACCGCACTCGGCGGGCCCGACCTCGGGCGTGAACGGGTACCCCACAGGCGGCCGCGGTTGCCAAGACTTTGGGTATCTCGATCTGTGGAACGTGATGGGAATGTACCTGCAAACGTACGGTACGAAGCCCCCGGCCCTCGCGATGAGTCAGAAGCGGCTGCTGGGTGTGACGAACTCCACCATGCTGAAAGAGGTCACCTCATCGGGTGGCCTGAGTCAAACCTTCACGCTCTCAGGCGCGGGGCTCAACAGCGGCCTGCGTGGCCTGCGGGTGCAGACTCCATCGCCCGGTGGCACGATCTTTGTGGAGTACCGCAACGGGCTCGGGCAGGATTCGGGGCTTGCGATGCTGGGGCGCGGTGAAGTCATGTTCAACCGCGGCACCAACCAGCAGGTGAGCGTGGGCACCGGCGTGAAAGTCATGCAGGGATATGCGGGCGTGGGCAGACGCAGTGTCGCGGCCAACACCTGGTCAGGCGGCAGCAGGCACCTCACCATGAACCAGGGTGCGACGCACAAAACGTATGGCGACACCGCACGCGTGTACGTGTCGGCGGCTGCATCGAATGCGACCGCCAGCACCGCCTCGGTGCGCGTGATGTACAAGGGGTTCAAACCCGGTGGGAAGACCGTGTCAATCGCGGTAGAAAAGGGTGGCTCGGCGCTCGCTGGTAAAAAGCTGCAGGCCAAACTTTCGGGTCGGTGGGCTGTGTCATACGGCGGGATCCCGACGAGTATCAAGCTGAGCTACCGGTGGTACCGCGACGGCAAAGCGATCTCGGGCGCCACGGGCAAGTCGTACCGCACCAAGGCTTCAGACACCGGTAAACGAATCACGGTGCGGGTGAAGCCGTCGGCGGCTGGGTATGTGACCGGCGCGGGGTCGCTGTCGAGCGCGAAGAAGATCGCGAAGACGCCCTATTACGACGTCGCCTGGGGGCACAAGTATTACAAGGAAACCGCGTGGGTGAAGTCTCGCGGCATCACCGCCACGATCACGTCGGGCGGCAAATCCTACTTCAAACCCACTGGCGGCCTGACGCGCTCGGCGATGGCCGTGTTCATGTACAACCTGAACACTCCGAAGGGAGCGACGAAACCCAGGGGGTTCAAGGTACCCAAGAAGTCACCGTTTAAGGACGTGTCGACGAAGCACAAGTATTACAAGCAGATCGCGTGGATGTCGACCTCGGGAATCTACACGGGCACCAAAACATCGACGGGGCATACATTCTCGCCCGGCGCCACTGTGACGAGGGCGCTGATGGCCAACGTCACTTACCGCATGGACAAAAAGGTGGCGTCGAAGACGAGTTTCAAGGCCCCCGCGAAGTCGCCGTTCAGAGACGTGTCGACGAAACACAAGAACTACAAGCAGATCGCGTGGATGTATAAAACGAACCTGCACCGTGGGGTCGCGCTCGCAACGGGCAGGTCGAAGTATCAGCCGACCAAGAAGGTGACGCGGCAAGAGTTTGCCCGCGTGCTGTACCGGTATACACACTAGCCACGCACGCACGCATGCACAACGCACAAAGCACAACCGCGGCGCCCTCAGATGAGGAAGCCGCGGTTGTGCGTTATGGTGTGCGAGGTGAGATCGCGCTCGATTGCCTAGCGGCCCTCGAAGGTCTTCTTCCACTCTTCGACCGAGGTGATCTGGGGGAGTGCCGCGCGGTACTCGGCGGCCAGACGATCCCAGTTCTTTTCGATGCGGCGGCTGAGCGCGCGTGATTCGCGCAGCAGGCGACGGAACTTGACGCGGTCGTGGCGGTACCACATCTTGCCGCTGCCGTCGGCGGCGCCGACAATCACGCTGGAGTGGTGCGGAATCTGCCACCACGCGGCGTCGCGCTTCGCGTACTCAAGCTCGGGCGCCCGCATCTCGGCCTCAGCGCTCGCACGGCGCCAGTGCTTGGGCACCATGCGCAGCGTGAACAAGGCGAGCCTCAGTCCCTTGGGAGACTCGAGCGACTCTTCGAGCGAGGGCAGTGCGCGACCACCGATGGCGACCGGCGTGTGCTCATCGTGCGGCTTGTACACGCGGGTCTCGGGGTAGTCAGCGGCGCGGGCACGTGCCGCTGGCATATCCTTCGAGATCGACTTGTGTAGCTCGTGCGGGCCGCGCAACACCGAGCGCATGCCCTCGACGGCGAGCTCGGTCGCGTAGTACTGCATGTTCAGCAGCTTCTTAATGTCTTGTCGGCCGCTGTTTTGGATCAGCTTGCCGCCGTGCGGGCGGTCAGAGTGCAAGAGACCAGCGACGATGCGGTTGCGGGTGTGGAAGAACGCCTGCCAGTCTTGTGAGTCGTCCTTATCAAGCCACGACACGTGCCACAGTGCCACACCGGGCATCGAGACCGTGCGGTAGCCGGCGGCGCGGGCGCGCAGGCCATACTCGGCGTCATCCCACTTGATGAACACGGGCAGCGACAGGCCGATCTCGGCGATGATCTTCTTCGGGATCATGCACATCCACCAGCCGTTGTAATCGGCATCGAGGCGGGCGTGCATCCACTTCGTCTGGCGCAGGTTCTGCTTGCGGAAGTCGTGGCGGTGCTGCTCCTCAAACGAAGGGCCCCACATGAACGGCTCGGGGCGTACGACCTCGGCCCAGGCATGCACCACGGGCTTATCGAGAAGGTCGAACATGTGCCCGCCAACGATCACGGGTTCGCTGTTGAAGCGGCCAAACTGGAGGCCGCGCAGTGCGCTCTCGGTCTCAAATTCGACGTCGTCATCGAGTAGCATCAAGAAATCTGAGTCTTCGCGCTCAAGCGTTTCGGCCATCGACCGCGAGAAACCGCCTGAGCCGCCCAGGTTGCCCTGTTCGATGAGCTGCAGCTTCTCGCCCAAGTGCGCGGCCACCTCGGTGAAGCCCGCCTGGTCGCGCACCTTCTGCGTGCCCTGGTCGACCAAGAAAATGCGGTCGATGCCTTCGAGCAGCGCCGGGTCAGCGGCCACGTTCTCGAGCGTTGAGACGCAGTAGTCGGGCTTATTGTAGGTGGTCATGCCGAGGCTGAGCTTGCCGGTCTGCACCGGGGTCGCGTCGGTGGTCCACGCACCGCTTTCGAGCACGAGATCATCGGTGCTGGCGATCAGGTCGAACCAGTACCAGCCACCGTCGCTAAACATGCTGAGGGGCAGATCGAAGACGTGCTCGGCGCTGCCTGAGACCTCGCGGGAGTCGACGCGCTGCTGCACGCCGCTCGCGTTCGAGCGGTACACAATGACGGTGCCGGGGCCCTGGGTGCGCAGCGTCAGGCGCACCGCGTTAACGACGGTCCAGCGCTGCCAGTAGGCGGCAGGAAACGCGTTGAAATAGCTGGCGAAAGACACGCGCTGGCCGGCACGAACCCGGCTGCTCGAACGCGACAGGACATTGTCGATGTGCGCGTTCTGACTCAGGCGTACCTGCTTGTCGCCGATCTTGGACCAGACCTCGGCGTCTGCGTACAGCGGCAGCACATCGGGATCCTTGTTGATCGGAAATACAACGTTTTGCAGGGTGGTCGGCATATAGCGCGCGCCTCTCTAGCGGCTGACAAGGGCAATTTGGCTATTCTACTGGCGTGCCGCCGAGTGCGGCCTGATCTGGCTTGATCCGGCCGCATCTGCACTACGAGATTTCGAGCCGGTCGCCCGCACGCCACACGGCGACGGTGAGCTCGGGAAACTTGGCGGCGATTTCGCGCAGAATCTGAAACTCGACCCGGTCGGCGTTACGGGTGTGGGCGTCGGCATCGGGGCCGCCCGCGCGGGCGGTCAGACGGGCGAGCGAGTACTGGGCGAGTAGCCCGAGCTCTTCGAGTCGATCCTCGCGCAGCGAGTACACCACCAGCTCGTCAATCTCGGGGACTTCTTCAGACGCGGTGGCCGGGTCTTGCCCGCCGCGCACCAGTGATTCCATGGCGGTTTCACGTTCGAGCCTGGCGTAGGCGCGCAGGGTGGCGAGTTGGTCGCTCGAGCTCTCCATGATGGGGTTACCTCTGGGTTTCTTTGAGCGTAATCACGCCGGTGTCGCGCGGAATGGGCACCCGGCGCCAGGCGAGCTTTTTGGGTTCGGCGTCGAGAGAGGGGAGCTGAAAATCGTAGCGTGATTTTACGGCAATGAGTACGAGCAGCACCCAGTTTCCTTCGAGCAGCAGTCGGCTCTCGGTGAACGACTGCACAATGAGCGCGATCATCACGAGATAGGGCCACAGTGCACTCGTGGCGTAGGGGAGTGCCGGGCCAAAGCCGCGGCGGGGCGGGTCGACGGCCCGAAACCACACGCGCCACACGGTGAGGGCGACGAGTGGCAAGAACACGAGCACACCGACGATGCCCAGCTGCAGCCAGACATCGAGCCACGCGTTGTGCGCGCTCATCACCTGCAGGCCAGCCTTCCGATCGAGGGAGGTGAACGGCTCGGTCCAAAACGGCCAGTAGCTCACCCAACCCCAGCCAAACCAGGGGCGATCTTCGGCGAGCCCGATGACCTTGGTCCAGGTGTCGACGCGGCCGGTGAGGTCGCCGCTCTTACCGAGCAGCCCAAACACGAAGTCGCGGGCAAACAGGGTAACGGCGATACCCGCCGCAATCAGGCTGATCGCGGTGATGTAGAGCGGTACCCGGCGCTCGGGCCGCAGCCGCCTCGCCCACAATGCGAGGGCGAGGCCGGCCGCGCATGCGGCGAGCGCCACCCACACGGTCGCGCCGCGGGTGAGCAGAATGGTGCCGAAGGCGACGGCCACCCACAGCCAGCCGGTGACGGGGCGTACGAGGCCGGCGCGCAGTTGAATGCCGAACACGATCAGGCCGATCAGGGCGATGAAGCCGAGCAGCACCGAGCTTGCGACGAGTCCCTGAATGGGGCCGCCGGTGAAGAGTAGGTCGCGGCTCCAGTACAGCAGCTTGGGGGTTTTGCCCTCGGGCTTTTCCATCCACAGTGGCATCAACGGGTGTTTGATGACCAGTGACACGAACAGTTCAAACACGAGGGAGAGGCCGAGCAGGTAGCGCAGTGCCGTGCTGAGGGTGCGCAGCACTTCCTGCCAGGTGAGCACGAAGGCGAGCACGACCGCGAGCAGCGTGGTGGCGAGCTGCGCGATGACGCCCAGCAGCGTCTCGAATCGGTACTGTGACCAAATAATCGACAGTACGGCGAGCCCTAAGAACCAGTACAGCGGTGAGGGCAGTCGGTACCACCTGAACCGGGCCGGTTTTTCGCGCACGAAGATCACGATGCCAAACACCGTGAGGACTACGGCAAGCGCGAGAAACCCGGGCCAGCCGAGCAAATTACGCACTCCGTTACTTCCGAGCACAAATACAAAAGCGCAGATCGCATAAGCGCTCACGCCGAGTCGGGTCTTGCTCTGGGCCATAGTCGGTATGGTAGAGCATGCTTCGTGCTGAGCCCTGATGTAGTCGTGAAGGAGTGGTGTGCTGATCTTCATCGAGAACACCCCGCGCAGTTATGCGTGGGGCTCGACTGACGCGCTCCCCGAGATGCTCGGCACGCTCCCCAACGGGTTGCCGCAGGCCGAACTCTGGTTGGGTACGCACCCGGGAAGCCCGGCGCACATCGCGAAGGCGACGCCCGCACCGCACACTGTGATTGATCTGGTGGAGGCTGACCCCGCACGCTACGGCGTGAATGGCGGCCCGCTGCCGTTCCTGCTGAAGGTGCTTGCGATTGGGGCGCCGCTCTCGCTGCAGGTGCACCCCGATCTGGCGCAGGCGCAGGCGGGCTTCGCTGCCGAAGAGGCTGCGGGCGTGCCGCGCGATGCCCGCGAACGCAATTACGGTGATGCCAATCACAAACCTGAGCTGCTGGTCGCGCTCAGCGAGGTGAGCGCCCTGTCTGGGTTCAGATCCCTCGTTGCCGCGCGCGATGACCTCAGCCGGTATGTGCACGCGGCCACCCAAGCCGGTGACATGCAGGGCGCCGCAGCGCTGCAGACGGTCGCGAACCACATCTGTCCCAACGCCACCCACACCCGCGACGACGATCTGCGCCGCGCATTTCTGGCCTGGGTGTTTAGCCCCGATCCCGCAGTGGCGAGCGCGCTTAAGGCCCTCGCGTCGCTTGCGGCGCGAGGCACGCATGATCCGGATCAAGAACCCACCCCGCGAGATCGGGCCCTGCGCGCCCTGATCCGCACGAACCCGGGTGACCCGGGCGTGCTTGTCGCCCTGCTGCTGCACCACGTGCTGTTGCAGCCGGGGGAGTCGATCTACCTGGGGGCGCGGCAGCTGCACGCCTACCTCGGGGGGATCGCTGTCGAGGTGATGGCTGCTTCAGACAATGTGTTGCGCGCGGGCCTCACCGAGAAACACATCGACGTTGCCGAGCTCACCCGCATTCTCGACCCCGCAGAGCTCGAAGAACCCCGCTGTCACCCCAGCCGCCTCGCCCCGGGGCTCGACGCCTGGCAGCCCGCTATCGACGACTTTCAGCTCGTGCGTGCCCGCCTGTGCGATCCCGAAGAAGACACCGGCGGCCAGGTCATCCCCGTCAGGTATGAGGGTGAAGCCCGCGCCGTCACCATCCACCTGCCGCAGCCCGCCGTGCTCATGGTCACCCGCGGGCGCATTCGCATCGAACGCGCAGACGCCGCAGACCACGGCCTCGAGGCTGGCGAACCTGAGGCCCGGGTCGCCGAGGTTGCCGCAGCCCGCCGCGGCCAGTCACTGTATGTGTCAGCGGGCGCCCCCATCAACCTCACCGGGCACGGCGAAGTGTTTCTCGCCACCGTCGGTGGAATTGATCTGCAGCCACCGCGGGTAAGCTGAACCTCGTGTCGTTCGTGAAGCAGCGTGATCCCGCGCGCCCATCAGGTAAGCCAGCTCAGACCGGTCGCCTCGGCGGGCTCGGCCGCGTACTCATCGTGTTCTACATCGTGCTCGCCCTTGCCGCCAGCTTCAGGTCGATCTACCAGATCATCTCGAAGTTCGACGAGGCGCCCCTCGCGTACTCGCTGTCGGCGCTCGCCGCAGTCGTGTACGTGCTTGCGACGGTGGCGCTGATTCGTCGTCGCGGGGTGTGGCGGCCGATCGCCTGGATCGCGCTGACGTTTGAACTGTGCGGTGTGCTCGTGGTTGGCGTGCTGAGCCTCGTGGCACCGCAGCTGTTTGGGCATCCGTCGGTGTGGTCCAACTTCGGCCAGGGATACATTTTCATTCCGCTCGTGCTGCCCATCCTCGGGCTGCTGTGGCTGCGCGGTGACGCGCGTGCTACTCGTGCTGCTGCCGGTGTTGCTGCTGCTCAGCACTCCACGCCCACGCAGGGAGACGCCGATGCTGGTCTTTGAATCGCTGGATGCGCTTGACCCCGCGGTCTTTGCGACAGGCAGCTGTGTCGCCGTCGGTAAGTTTGATGGCCTGCACCGGGGGCACCAAGCGATTTTGCAGCAGCTCGAGCGCGCGGCCACGTGTGACGCCGAGCAGGGGGAACGCAGCCGCACCGTCGTGCTGACGTTCGCCAATAACCCGCTGAGCTATCTCAACCCGGCGCACTGCCCGCACCCACTCATGAGCAAAGCGCAGCGGCTCGCCGCTTTTGCTGACGCCGGGGTGGATGTCTGCGTGATGCTCGAGTTTGATGAGAAGCTTGCGAGCATTCCGGCCCACGATTTTGTGGCTGACGTGCTGGTGGAGAAATTGCGTGCACGGCACATCGTCATGGGCGCTGATTTTCGTTTCGGTCACCGCGGTGCCGGTGACGGCGCGTTACTTGAACAGCTCGGTGCCGAGCTCGGGTTTCGTGCTGAGCTGGTCGAGTGGGTCGAAGACAACGAGGGAGAACAAATGTCATCTTCGCGTGTACGAGAGGCCCTCGCGGTCGGAGATGTTGAAGCAGCGCAGCGCATGCTGGGCCGGGCCGCCGTGGTGCGCGGCGAGGTCGTGCACGGTGATGCGCGCGGGCGTGAGCTCGGGTTTCCGACGGCCAACCTCGGCGGCAACCTCGAAGGATTTGTGCCCGCCGACGGCGTGTACTCGGGCTGGGTCGTCATTGACGGGGTGCGCCGTGAAGCCGCGATCTCGGTGGGGAATAACCCCACCTTCACCCCCAACGAGCAGTCACGCGTTGAAGCCTTCATTCTTGACTTCGAGGGCGACCTCTACGGTCAGGCCATGGAGGTGCATTTCGCGCACCGGTTGCGCGGCATGGTGAAGTTTGAATCGCTCGTCGCGTTGATCGATCAGATGCACGACGATGTGGCACGTGCACGCGTGCTGCTCGCTGGTGACTAAAGACCTGAAGTCTGCTGCGCTCGGGGCACACCGCTGAATTCTGTGCGCAGCTGCGCAGCGGTCATTCACAAAACCTGGGCCAGGGGTGTCTGACTGTGAAGCCCCCGGTGTTAGACTGGACACACGGTTGCCGGTGACGAGTGCGTCACGAGCCCCGCGTGCCATGAGATCTTGCACGCGATGTCTGGCCAGATGCTCGCCCAGCCGCCCGCGCCTCGGTCGCATGCCGAGACCGCATCACGCCGATCAGGAGTTCCATTGGCAAGCAATTCTTCCACGCGCAAGGCCGGCCCACGGGGCGGATCAAAGTCGCGTAGCAACGGACGCCGCAAGCAGACCCACAACGAGGGCATCATTCCGCTCTTGGCCCGAGCCGTGCGCGAAGTTGAAGCTTCGGTACAGCGCGGCAAGGCGACCCCTGCGAACCGCACCAAGTTTCACGTCATCGCCCTGTTGATGCGCGAAGAGCGCGCCAGGGTAAAAACCGAAGAGGGCGTGAGCGACGCCGAACGCACTGAGACGCTGAAGCGCCTCGACGGCGTAGCCGCCATCCTCGCCAAGACCGCTGCGCGTGACACGAGCCTCATTACGCTGCTCGAGCCCACCGCCCCGATCACCGAGGCGACGCGTCTGCTCAAGCGCAAGATGATCGGCCAGGCCGGCATCGAACTGCCCGAACTCGAGCCCGCGACGGTCTCAGCTGTGACGGCGACGCGACAGGTGGTTGTGCCGCCCGAGCTGGCAGAGCGTCAGGTGGAGCCCGCGGGCATCGTCGCCCGCAAGCTGGCCAGCCCCTTCCTGCAGCCCAACCTGGCACCGCCCACGCAGCCGACCCCCGTGGTACGACTCGCGAACTGGGAGCTGCTGTCGCCGCTGCTGAAGTCCTTTGAACAGGGCGGCGGCGGTTCGGCATGCATGCCGCTGCCCGAGCCGCCCGTGCCCGATCGCTTGGCCCCGGTAGGCCGCGAACTGATGCCCCACCAGGCGAAGTTCTTGGCGAGTGTGCGCGACGGCCACCGCAGCTTCTTGCTGGCTGATGAGCCTGGCCTGGGCAAAACAGCGCAGTCGGTCATCGCCGCTTCGGTGGCAGAGGCGTACCCGCTGCTCGTGGTCGTGCCCAATGTCGTCAAGATGAACTGGGCGCGCGAGGTTGAGCGCTGGACGCCGGGTCGCCGAGTGACCGTCGTGCACGGTGATGGCGCCGAGATCGATGCGTTTGCCGATGTGTTCGTGATCAACTACGAAATTCTTGACCGCCACCTGAGCTGGATCTCAGACTTCGGTTTCAAGGGCATGGTCGTTGACGAAGCCCACATGATCAAGAACACGAGCTCGCAGCGGTCACGCAACGTGCTCGCGATCGCTGATCGTATTCGTGAGCGCACCCCGGGCACCTCGCCGCTGATGGTCGCACTGACGGGCACCCCGCTGATCAACGACATTGATGATTTCCGCGCCATTTGGCGGTTCTTGGGCTGGACCGACGGCGATAAGCCCGGCGCCGAGCTTATGGCCAAGCTGGAGCACAACGGCTGGACCCCGGCCAACACGTCGTTCTACCCCGAAGCGCGTCAGAGCGTCATCGACATGGGCATCGTGCGCCGTCGCAAGCTCGATGTTGCGAAGGACCTGCCCGCCAAGCGCGTGGTTGATCTGCCCGTTGAGCTCGACGACGACATGGGCCGAGGCATCATCGAGGCTGAGCGCAAGCTCGCCGACAAGCTCGTATCTCGCTTCACCACGGTGAAGAACGGCAAGCTCGGGCTGAAGCTCTCTGACGACGCCATCATTCGCATGGTGTGCCTGCAAGAACTCGAAGAGTCGAACGCGTCGGCCGACGGCCTCAACGTGTTCACGATGGTGCGCCAGATCGGTCAGGCGAAGGCCGGCCTCGCCGCCGATTACGCGGCTCAGCTCGTGCGCTCGGTGGGCAAGGTCGTGTTCTTTGCCAAGCACGTCGACGTCATGGACAAGGTGGAAACGCAGCTGGCCGAGGCTGGCCTGCGCACCGTGTCGATTCGTGGCGATCAGACCGCCGTGTTCCGGCAAGAACAGATCGACCTGTTCAACACTGACCCCGAGGTTTCGGTGGCGGTGTGCTCGCTGACCGCCGCCGGTGTGGGCGTGAACCTGCAGGCCGCCTCAAACGTGGTGCTGGCCGAGCTGTCGTGGACCGACGCCGAGCAGACGCAGGCGATCGACCGCGTGCACCGCATCGGGCAGGAAGAACCCGTCACTGCGTGGCGTATCGTCGCCGCCCAGACCATTGACGCGCGCATTGCCGAGCTCATCGACGGCAAGGCCGGCCTCGCCGCCCGCGCCCTCGACGGCGGCCCCGCACGCGAAGAGGATGCTGACCCCGTGCAGCTGCTCGCGCTGATGCAGGTACTGCGTCGCGCGCTTGCCGCCGCGTAGTACTGGGCGCAACGTTTAGGCTCAACGCCTAGGGGCAACGCCCCGCGCTGAAATGAAGGCCGTGGCAGCCGGTTCCCATTACGGGAACTGGCTGCCGCGGCCATTTTTTGTGCGCAAAACGGGTGCGAAGCAGGCCTGAATTAACGCGCAGGCACAACCCGTGCGAAACCTGGCAGTATTACCACTCACGCATCGTATAGCTGCCACCGATAGCATGGAGCTTGAGGCATTGTGGCCCGCGCCAGGCGGGCGTCGAATGAGGAGAAACATGCGCATAGGTGTGCTTTGTTCAGGTGGCGACAGCCCCGGCATGAACGCTGCGATTCGCGGCGCGGTGCTGCGCGGCGTCGATGTACACGGCTTTGAGATGGTCGGCTTTATGGACGGCTGGCGAGGCTTTCACGAGGGTGACCTCATCGAGCTCGACCGCACGGCCGTGCGCGGGCTCTCGCCGCTCGGGGGAGTGGTGCTCGGTACCAGCCGGGTACCTCCCTTCGAAGCGCCGATCGGTGATGACGTAGAAGCGGGTCTCGCCCCGATTGAAGCCAAAATGGAGCAGTACGGCATCGACGCCTTTATGCTCATCGGGGGCAACGGCACCCAGACCGTGGCACAGATTCTGTCAGGCGGGGGGATCCCGGTCATCGGGCTCCCTAAAACCATCGACAATGACTTGAGCGGCACCGACTTCACGTTTGGGTTCGACACCGCGGTCTCGATTGCGGCCGAAGCCATTGACCGGCTTCGCACCACCGGTGACTCACACCGTCGCTGCATGGTGCTCGAGGTGATGGGACGCGACGCGGGCTGGATCGCACTGCACGCCGGCATGGCCGGCGGCGCACAGGTCTCGCTGATTCCCGAGCGCCCCGAGTCCATCGAGCAGGTGAGCGAGTGGGTACTCAGCGTGCGCGACCGCGGACGTTCGTCGCTCGTGGTGGTGGCCGAGGGATTCAAGCTCAAGGGCGGCGAATCGGTGGTGCGCGACGGCCTCGACGGGTACGGACGCCCCAGGCTGGGCGGCGTCGCAGAAACTCTTGCACCTCTGATCGAGCAGCACACCGGCATTGAAACCCGGGCGACGGTGCTCGGGCATGTGCAGCGCGGTGGCTCACCCACCGCATTCGACCGGGTGCTCGCCACGCGCACCGGTATGGCCGCGGCCGACGCCGCCCGCTCGGGGCAGTGGGGCACAATGGCGGCGCTCAAGGGGGACCGCGTCGAAATGGTGCCGCTCGAAGAAGCGGTGGGCCGGCTCAAGACGGTGCCCGTGGCCCGCTACGAAGAAGTGCGCCTGAACTTCGGCTAACCCTGAACGTCGGATAGCACTGAACTTCGGTTCACCAGACGTAGCAATAGTTCGGCCCGGGGCGTGTGTACGCCCCGGGCCGAACTATTATTCCCAGCGATGCCTGCGTTAGATACCGAGCGCAGCCTTCACATCGTTAATGCTCGGGTTCGTGGCCGTCGTGCCGTCGGGGTAAATCACGGTCGGCACCACCTGGTTGCCGCCGTTGATCTCGCCGACGAGCTCGGGCGTACCCGGCGTCTGCTCGATATCAACGATCGTGTACCCGATACCGGTCTTATCGAGCATGAGCTTGAGGCGCTTGCAGTAGCCGCACCACTCGGTCGAAAACATGGTGATGGTTCCGGCGGCGGGCGTAAATTCTGCAACAGTGCTCATTGAAGCTCCTTAAGGTGTTTATTTCAGTCTAGATTGTGCAACCTGCTCCCACCCCGAATAATTCCGGCTGACAGGCACCCCATAGCGCATGAATGCTGCTTTCAGGTGAACGGAGGGTGAACACGCAAAGCCTGGCTTGACCTCACACCGTTCTGGTGGAACCATAAGTGTGGCGCACGCGGGTCTTTCGACTGCCTCAACAAACGGTGAAGTTTAGATGACTTCGCGGGGTGTCCCCAGGAACCAAATACCTAACGAAAGACGCCGGTGGAACTCACTCTCATCGTGCTGCTGGTCATCGTACTGGCTCTCTTCTTCGACTTCACTAACGGTTTCCATGACACCGCGAATGCGATGGCTACCCCCATCGCGACCGGTGCGCTGAAGCCCAAGACCGCGGTGATTCTTGCCGCGTGTCTGAACCTAGTCGGAGCCTTCCTCTCTACAGAGGTTGCCAAAACTATTTCGGGCGGCATCATCAACGAGGGTGAAGGCGGGGTGCTCATCTCGCCAGAGATGATCTTCGCTGGTCTCCTCGGTGCTGTGGTCTGGAACTTGGTTACCTGGCTCTACGGTTTGCCGTCGAGCTCCTCACACGCACTCTTTGGTGGCCTGATTGGCGCCGCTGTGGTCGGTGCAGGCTTCGAAGCAATTAACGGCGCGGGTCTCCTCTCGAAGGTGCTCATCCCCGCGCTGGCTGCTCCGCTCACCGCCGGCATCGTGGCGTTCATCGCCACCAAGGTGGCCTACGCGATTACGCGACGCAACGACGGCAAGAAAGACGGCCGCGGTCGCTACCGCTACGCCCAGATCGCTTCGTCATCGCTGATCGCCCTCGCACACGGCACGAACGACGCCCAGAAAACGATGGGTGTCATCACGCTGACGCTCGTCGCTGCGAACCTGCAGGATCCAGACACTGGCCCGCACATCTGGGTCGTCGTCACCTGTGCGCTTGCAATCGCCCTGGGCACCTACTCGGGCGGCTGGCGCATCATTCGCACGATGGGTGCGGGTCTCACGCAGGTGAAGCCCGCTCAGGGCTTTGCCGCTGAGACGAGCACCGCCGCAACGATCCTCGCCTCGACGCACCTCGGCTTCGCGCTCTCAACAACGCAGGTCGCCTCGGGCTCGGTCATCGGCTCAGGCCTCGGCCGCCGCGGATCAACGGTGCGCTGGCGTACCGTCGGCCGCATCGCCTCGGGCTGGCTGTTCACGCTGCCCGCCGCTGGCGCGGTAGGCGCGCTGGCTGCGGTTATCGCGCACATCGGCCCGGTCGGCATCATCATCGACGCGGTGATTGGGTTCGGCGTCATCTTGTTCATCTTCTGGCGCTCAAACCGCAACAAGGTGGATCACGATAACGCGATTCCCTCGCCCGACGTTGCCGAGTCTGGCTACGCCGTGCGTATTCGCAAGGGCACAGTCAAGGCAGAGACGACGCCGACCGGTTCGGTGCAGTCACTGTCACCCGTTGAGCAGTCTGCCGTGCGAGACGACCGTGCAGCGCGCGAGGCCCGCAAGGCCGCAGAACGCGCGGTACGAGCTGCCGAAAAGGCCGAGCGTGCAGCACGCAAGAAAAACGGTAAGGGCAAGAAGTCGGGGGACGCACGATGATCGACTGGATGGCATTCGTCACGGTATTCGTGGTCTCGCTCGGTTCGGCCGTGTTTGTGGTCGCACTGTACTCCCTCGGCATTCGTTTCCTCGCGACTCCCGCGGCCCCGGCCCGGCGTGCTGACGGCACGCTCGAGCCGGTGGGCGCGCCGCGTGATGACGAAGATGACGACATCGAAGAGGCCGAGCGCCCCGCGTGGGCTACGTTCTGCGCGCGCCTGTTCTTCGCACTGTCAGTGATTGTCGCGGCCGTGGGAATCTTCCTGATTATTCCTGCGCTGCACCCCTGGTAGCGAGATCCGGATCATTCGTCGTGCGCCTCAGGCCACGACGAACTCGGCTCGCTCAAGTAGGGTGTGGATATGAACGCCGCATCAGCACATCAGGTCACTAAAATTGTGGCCGGGCTGCGGCACGGCTTTGAGCAGGGGATTACCAGGCCAGAGTCGTGGCGCAGAACCCAGCTCATCCACCTGCGTGATCTCTTGCTGGAGCGCGGCGCCGATTTCGAGCGCGCGCTGCAGCAAGACCTCGGCAAATCAGCCGCCGAAGCGCAGGTCACCGAGATCGGCTTTGTGGTTGCCGAGATCGGTCACACGCTCAGCCAGCTGCGTAAATGGATGCGCGCTAAGCGCGTAGATACTCCGCTCGCGCTGGTGCCGGCCACGGCCAAGATCGTGCCTGAGCCGCTCGGGCTCGCGCTCATCATCACGCCGTGGAATTACCCGCTGATGCTCGCGCTGTCGCCGCTCGTCGGCGCGATTGCCGCGGGTAACGCCGTGATCGTGAAGCCGAGCGAACTGGCGCCAGCCACCTCAGCGCTGCTTGCGCGGTTGCTGCCCGAAGCCCTCGACCGGCGTGCGATCGCCGTGGTCGAAGGGGCGGTCGAGACGACGACCGCGCTGCTGAGCGAAAAGTTCGACCACATCTTTTACACCGGCAGCGGCAAGGTGGGGCGCATTGTTGCGCGCGCAGCCGCCGAGCACCTCACCCCGATCACCCTCGAACTCGGGGGTAAATCACCCGCCTACGTTGATCGCACCGTGCCGCTCGCAGACGCTGCGAAACGTATCGTGTGGGGCAAATTCATGAACGCGGGGCAGACCTGCGTCGCCCCCGATTACGTGCTGGGCGACGCCGATACGCTCGCCGAGCTCGCACCTCACCTCACCGCGGCCATTCACGAGCTCTACGGCAGCGCAACAAAAGACAACCCCGACTACGGGCGCATCATCAATGACGCCAACTTTGGCAGGCTCGTGAGCTACCTGGCAGACGGGCGCATCGTCACGGGCGGCGACTACGATGCCGACGCGCGGCACATCTCGCCCACGGTGCTCGCCGACGTCGACCCCGAAGCCGCTGTGATGCGCGATGAGATCTTCGGCCCGATCCTGCCGCTCATCGCGGTCGATTCGCTCGATGCCGCGCTCGCGTTTGTGACCGCACGCGACAAACCGCTCGCAGCGTACGTATTTAGTGACGACGCGTCGGTGCGCCGCCGGTGGGAGCGCGAAACCAGCTCGGGTGCGCTCGGTCTTGGGGCGCCCGTATTGCACCTGTCGGTCACCGACCTGCCCTTTGGCGGGGTGGGCGCGAGCGGTACGGGCGCCTATCACGGTGAACGATCATTTCTTACCTTCAGCCACGAGAAAGCGGTGCTCACGAAGCCGCTGCGCCCCGACACCCTCGCCGCGACCGTGATGCCGCCGTACACCCGCGCAAAATCACGATTGATCACGCGCTGGCTTCCCAAACTGATGTGACGGCTTGAGGGCGCTAGAATTATCGATTGGTGTGGGCGACGACGCCCCACGCATATTTGAATAGCGCACTGAAGGAGCTCTAATGACGTTGCCGTGGACCCCGCATGGAGATGGCCGCACTGTCGCGCCTGACGCGATCGTACTGCCAGAGGAACGGCTGAGTTGGGGCCGCACCATCGGGTTCGGCGCGCAGCACGTGGTGGCGATGTTTGGTGCGACCTTCCTCGTGCCGCTCATCACCGGGTTTCCGCCCACCGCCACGCTCTTCTTCTCGGGCTTGGGCACGCTGCTGTTCTTGGTGCTGACGGGCAACCGCCTGCCCAGCTACCTGGGCTCATCGTTCGCGTTCCTCGCGCCGATCGCCGTGGCGACCGCCGGCTTCGAATACGGTGAACCCGGCGGCCTCGCCCGCGCCTCCTTCGGCATCCTCGCCATGGGTGTGCTGATGGCGATCGTCGGTATCGTGGTGCAGCGGTTTGGTACCGGCTGGATCAACGCCATGATGCCGCCCGTGGTGATGGGTGCCATCGTCGCGCTGATCGGCCTGAACCTGGCCCCCGCGGTGAAGAACAACTGGCTCGGTGACCCGGCCAACAACCCCGACGTGAACCAGGGGCTGCACTCAACGGCGGCGCTCATCACGATCGGCTCGGTGCTGCTCATCACGGTGCTGTTCCGCGGTATCTTGGGCCGCCTCTCAATCGTGCTCGGCATGGTCGTGGGCTACATCTCGGCGGCGCTCATGGGTATCGTCAACTTTGACGCGGTCGGCGAAGCGGCCTGGGTGGGCCTGCCCGATTTCCACCTGCCCGCTAACCCGTTTGCAGACCCCTCGCTGTGGGGCATTCTGCCAGCGTTCTTGCCCGTCGTGCTCGTGCTGATCGCCGAGAACGTCGGCCACGTGAAGAGCGTCGGCCTGATGATCAACCGCGACCTCGACCCTGTCACGGGCCGCGCCCTGCTCGCCGACGGCGCAGCCACGATTCTGGCCGGCTTCGGCGGCGGCTCGGCCACCACCACGTACGGCGAGAACATCGGCGTGATGGCCGCTACCCGTGTCTACTCGACCGCGGCCTACTGGGTCGCGGGTATCCTCGCGATGCTGCTCGGCTTCTCGCCCAAGGTGGGCGCGTTGATCTTCTCGGTGCCCGCCGGCGTGCTTGGCGGCGTGACTGTCGCACTCTACGGCCTGATCGCCCTCATCGGTGTGAAGATCTGGCTCGATAACAAGGTCGATTTCTCGAAGCCGATCAACCAGTTCGCGGCCGCCATTCCGCTGATCGTGGGCATCGCCGATTTCAGCCTGCAGATCGGCAACGTGGTCTTCAACGGCATCGCGCTCGGCTCGATGTCTGCGATCGCCGTCTACCACGTAATGAAGGGCCTGCAGAAGCTGCGTGGCGGCGCCGAGGTTGAAGTTGCCGACCCCGTAGTGACGGCACAGACCAACATTCGGTAATCACTTTTTGCCGCCCCGGCCGCGAAACTCCGCACACGTTGCGGCGATTCACGGCTGGGGCGTTTAGGGTGGCGATGTGTGGAGTGTAGATCGGCGTCGGCGACCAGAACAGGGTCGCGAGGTTCGCGGCGCTTCAAACGAGGTAACGAGCCAAGAAACAGAGCAGCTCATCCCTGCGAATGAGGGTGCGTTGGCGCGTGCGCCGCAACCAAAAGAACCAGAGCCTGACTTGGCAGCAGAACTGACCGGCCCGGTATCGCTCGTCGATGCCTACGCCGACGAGCACGCCCAGTGGCGTGCCGAGCTCGCCCGCGTCGGCGGGCGCAACCCGCTGCTGCACTTCGATGATCGGCCTGCAAACCGCATCGAGCTGTCTTCGACTCACCCGGGTGGTCTGCCCCAGTTCATCACGGGCAATAAAATTTTGTTGTCGGCGCTGATCCGCGACGACCTCGCGCTGCGGCACGCCAAGTTCGCGGCAGGCCGCGTCACCGACAAAGCCATCGAGATGCGCACCGTGCGCGGCCTCGAAACCGTGCACCTCGGTGTGGGCATTGCCAAGTGGACCTTCGAGGGCGAAGAGTTTTGCGCCCCCGTGCTGCTGCGTCCCGTCGCTATTCGCCGGTACGGGCGCGACTACGAGCTGAAGCTCAAGCAGTTCCCCGTGGTGAACTCAGAACTGATTCGCGTGATGCGCGAGCAGTTTGGCATTTCGGTTGACGCACGCGTGCTCATCGAGCTGTCGCAGTCCGAGGGTGTCTTCAAGCCGCAACCGGTGATCGACCGACTGCGGCAGATGGCCGCCGGGGTGCCCGAGTTTGTGGTGCAGCCAAGGCTGGTGGTGTCGTCGTTCCACAACGTGTCACAGCTGCTCGTGTCTGACGCCAAAATGCTTGACTCTCAGCTGCTCGCAGCGATCTGCGGCAGCGAACCCGCGCGCAAGGCACTGCGCGAGGGCTTTCGCCCCGTCACCCCCGCCCCGTCAGACGAACGCTCACCCGATACCGACCGGTACCTGTACGACGCCGACGCTGAACAAGACGATGTGCTCGCGCAGATCGCCGCGGGGCACTCGCTCGTCGTGCACACCCTGCCCGGCACCGGTGGCACCCAGACCGTGGTCAACGCCATCGGCGGCCTCGCCCGTGCGGGCAAGCGCGTGCTCGTGGTGTCGCCGCGGCGCGCCACGCTCGACGGCATCACACACCGACTCACCCGCGCAGGCCTGCCCGGCCTGTCGGTGTCGCCGCGTCGCCTGCGCCGTGGGCTGGTCGAATCGATCAGCCGCAACGAGAACGCTCGTGGCGAGCAGCTGCGCGACGTCGACGCTGCGCTCACCCGCCTGCGCGGTGCGCTCGTCGATTACCGATCGGCGCTGAAGAGCGACGACCCCCGGTTTGGGGTGTCGCCCATTGAAGCGCTGCGTGAACTCACGCAGTTGTCGCTCGCCGAGCACCCGCCGTCGACGACGGTGCGCCTCAACGATCAGGCGCTCGCGCAGCTGATGATCGACCGTTCGGCGACCGCTGAAGCACTCACCGAGGTCGCGCGCCTCGGCCAGTTCCAGTACGGCCCCGAAGACTCACCCTGGTACGGCGTCAGCTTTGGCACGACCGACGAGGCGCGCAAGGCGTATGCGCTCGCGGTTGATCTTGCCGAGTCGCAGCTGCCGCGCCTGATTTCGATGGCGAACGAGCTCATCGGCCAGACGTCGATGCGCCCCTACGAGACCATCGCCGAGCTCGGGGTGTACCTGCGGCTGCTGATGGGGCTGCGCGACACCCTCGACCGCTTTAACCCCGACGTGCACGACCGCTCGCTCGCAGAGGTGATCGCAGCGCACGCTCCCCGCGGCACTGACGATATGACCGCGGCGAACAAGCGCCGTCTGCGCAAGCTCGCCCGCGAGCTGGTGCGCCCCGGTGTGCACATCACCGACATGTACTCGCGCCTGATGCAGATTCAGCAGCAGCGCGTGATGTGGCAGCGCTACAGCACGATCGAGGGCGCCCGCCCCGAGGTGCCGCTGGGCATCTCAGACGTCGTGAGCGCGTACCAGACCGCCTACCAAGATCTTGATGCGCTCGACCGCATTCTCGGCACGGTGTCTGAGCGTGACCGGTTGAAGAACCTCACCCTGGGCGCCCTCGCCGAGCGCATTTCTGATCTCGCCCGCGAGTCAGAGGTGCTGCAGAACATTCAAGAGCGCACCACGATTGTGGAGCGCATGCGCCAGGCGCACCTGGAGCCGCTGCTCGATGACCTCTCGGCGCGGCACGTGCCCGCCGATGAGGTCGCGGCCGAGCTCGAACTTGCCTGGTGGCAGTCGGCGCTCGAGCGCATGCTACAGACGAACCAGGCACTGCTTGGTGCGAACACGACCGTGATCGAACGCCTTGAAGCTGACTTCAGGCTCGTCGATGATGCGCACTGCGGTGCGAACGGCACGCTGCTTGCGGCGTCGCTCGCCGATGCGTGGCGCGTGGCCGTGCTCGATCACAAGCACGAGGCCCTCGCGATGCGTGAGGCGCTGCGTAGCCGGTACGTCACGGCCGCGGTGCTGGCGCAGCACGCCCCGACTCTGCTGTCGACGCTCGCCCCCGTGTGGGCGATGTCGCCGTACGAGGTGGCGCTGCTGCCCGACTCGATGAAGTTTGACACGGTGCTGCTGGTTGATGCCGGCGCCACCACGCTGGTGGAGAACCTCGGCGCGATTAGGCGCGCGACCCAGGTGATTGCGTTTGGCGACACCATGACGCAGAGCCCGTCACCGTTTGAGATTGCGGTCGGTCCCGTCGAGGAGCCCACCGATTCGGCCGTTGATGAGGCGCCCGCGCACGAGCAGTCGGCGTTCGCGCAACTCAGCGAGGTACTGCCCACGCTCACGCTCACGCGCAGCTACCGCGCCGGCGGCGAAGACCTCACGCACCTGGTGAACACCAGGTTCTACGACGGTGCGATTCAATCAATGCCGTGGGCCGGATCCTTCCTCGGCCGGTCAAGCCTGACGTTTGATTTTGTGCCCGGTGGGCAGGGTCTGCCCGATAAGCACACGGGCGCGGTGGAGAGCACCGACGCCGAGGTGGAGCGGGTGGTGCAGCTCGTCCTCGAGCACGCCCACGACCGCGCGAGCGAATCCCTGATGGTGATCACCGCGAGCGAGCGGCACGCGGTGCGCGTCTACCAGGCCGTGCTGCAGGCGTTCTCGAAGTTTCCGCAGTACCGCGAGTTCTTGCTCGGCGAACGCGCCGAACCGTTCGCGGTGCTCACTCTTGAGCAGGCGACCGCGCAGAGCCGCGACCGCGTGATCTTCTCGATCGGCTACGGCCGCACCCCGCACGGCCGGGTGCTGTCGAACTTTGGTGGCTTGGGGAAGCCGGGCGGCGAGCGGTTGCTCGCGGTCGCGATGACCCGGGCCCGCCGCGCGATGACCATTGTGAGCTGCTTTAAGCCCAAGGATCTTGACGCCGCACGCATCAAGCACGGCGTCGTTGATCTGGCCGAACTGCTGGCCCACGAACACCCGGCGCCCGTCGAGCAGGCACTGCCGGCGCAGCGCGACCCCATGCTGGGTGAGCTCGCCGACCGCCTCGAGGCGTACGGCATGCACGTGGTGCTCGACTACCTCGGTGTGATTCCGATCGCCGCATCCTACGGGGAACGCGCGATTGCGATCGACATCGACCTGGGTGACGGCTCCGACAGCCTGCGCGATACGCTGCGGCTACGGCCGGCGGTGCTCAGGCGCCTCGGCTGGCACTACCACCGGGTGCAAAGCTTCGACCTGTTCAGCGACTCTGACGGGGCGGCGCAGCGCATCGCCCGCATGGTCGGATGCGAGCACAACGGTGCCGGTGCCGCCGCAGGCGACGCACAAGAAACCGCTGCCATTGCGGGCGATACGCCCGCGGCGCAGTGACCGGCACAGTGACCTGCGAACCGGGCACGCCTGGTGTGCCGGGCACAGTGGGCACGTCGGGTACTCCTGGTGCGCCGGGCACGCCTGTGGTGCGCCGTAATCGGCGTGCGACGCGGCCGGCGCCCGCGGGCGTCGATCCGCGCCCGTCGCAGCACGCCCTCACCTCACGCGCGAGCGAAGACCGACCCGAGGGCTGGGGTGATGCCTCAGCATCGAAACAGGTCAGTTCGTACGACGCAGAACTGCAGCGAGACAAGCCGCCGCACTGGGGCTAGGCGATCCGGGGACGCGGTTTCTTGATAGAAAGATCGCGCGACCGCAGTGACTGCGGTCGCGCTGCGAAGCCCACGATGGCTTCGATTCGTGAAAATTAGTCGCTGGACGAGCTGGAGCTTGACGAGCTTGAACCTGAGCTTGACGAGCTTGACGAGCTTGAAGGCTTTGCTGCCGAGTTACCCGCGCGCGAATCGGTGCGGTAGAAACCCGAACCGTTGAAGGTTACGCCGAGCGATCCGAAGACCTTGCGCAGCTTACCTTCGCACTCGGGGCACACCGAAAGTGCGTCATCGGAGAACGACTGGTAGATGTCAAAGGCGTGGCCGCAATCAGCGCAGCGATAAGCGTATGTAGGCACAGTGCTCAATGCTAGCCGGTACGGCTGAGAGACGTGGTGACCGCGCCGGGCGAGACGGCGCCGGTGACCGCAATATCGTGGGGATCTCGGGGGATCTGGGGAAGCCGATCGGCGTCGAACACCACCGCGTACACCGGCAGCGTGGCGGGCAGCTGCACGAGGCAGCGGTCATAATATCCCATGCCCCAGCCCAGCCGGGTGCCGCAGCTATCGACCGCGCACGCCGGCACAAGCAGCACATCGGTGCGGGCCGGGGCATCGCCACCGAGGAGCTCGCCCGTGGGCACGGTGATGCCGTGACGCCCGGGCACGAGTGGCGCGCCCTCGTGCCGCACCCAATCGAGTTGCGCGTCGGGCAGCGACACGGGCAGCAACACCTCGAGGCCCTGCGTGAGCGCCCAATCAATGAACGGGCCGGTGTCGGGCTCATCGGGCACCGCGCTGTAACACGCGACCGATGTGGCCGCCGAGCGCTCGACGAGCGAGATCAACCTGCGGGTGAGCTGTTTGGTTGCGATCATGCGATCAGCCGCGGTCATTGCCGCGCGGCCCCGGCGTACGAATGCCCGAATTTCGGCCTTGGTGGGGTGAGCGCTCGCCTGCATGCTCCCAGCATAGATCGGTCGAGTTCGCGCGGGTCTCAATACAGGTTGTATGACCGCAGAATGCGCGAATACAGGGCGCTCGGTGCGACTGCGGGTAGGCTGACTGGTATGACTGAAGCGCACAAGCCCCGCCAGACGGTGTCGAAGGCGGTCATTCCGGCCGCGGGCCTGGGGACCCGGTTCTTGCCGGCGACCAAGGCGATGCCCAAGGAGATGCTGCCGATCGTGGATAAGCCCGCGATTCAGTACGTCGTTGAAGAAGCCGCGCAGGCTGGCCTCGGCGATGTGCTGATCATCACGGGCCGCAACAAAGACAATCTGCTCAACCACTTCGATAGCGTGCCCGAGCTGGAATACACGCTCGAGCGCAAGGGTGACGAGGGCAAGCTCGACAAGGTTCACCAGTCGAGTGAGCTGGCCGAGGTGCACTTCCTGCGTCAGGGGCAGCCCAACGGGCTGGGCCATGCGGTGGGGCGTGCGCGCTGCCACGTCGGCGATGAATCGTTTGCGGTGCTGCTGGGTGATGATCTGATTGATGCGCGTGACCCGCTGCTTGATCGCATGATCGCTGAGCACGATTCCCGTCAAGCGACCGTGATCGCGTTGATGGAGGTGCCGGCCGAGTCGATCCATCTGTATGGTTGCGCCGCGGTTGAGGCGACCGATGTTGATGACGTGGTGCGCATTACCGGGCTGGTGGAGAAGCCGTCGGCCGATGAGGCGCCGTCGAACCTGGCCGTGATTGGCCGGTACGTGTTGCGCCCCGAGATCTTTGATGTGCTTGATGTGCTGCCGCCTGGCCGCGGCGGTGAGATTCAGCTCACTGATGCGTTGCATCATCTGGCTGAGGGTCACGGTGACGCACCGGTGTACGGTGTGGTGTTCCGTGGTCGCCGGTATGACACGGGAGACCGTGCTGACTGGATCAAGGCGAACGTGTTGTTGGGTGTTGATCACGAAGAACTGGGTGAGGAGATCACCGATTGGGTTATCGGGTTCGCCGAACAGCTTCGCGCACGACGCTCAAACGGCTAACGGTGCCGATCGGGCACGAGATTAGCGAGCCCGCGCCCCGCTTTGCCGGGCGGGTGGGGCTGCGACTGGTGCACCCCCGCGACGCCAACGTGCTTGCCGTGCTGCTCACTCAAAATCGGGGCTGGCTGACCCAGTGGGAAGCGACGCATCCTTCGGGGCGGGGGAGCGTACCCGGATCAGTACCCATGCGCCCGATCATCAAGTCGATGCGCAAACAACTGCGTGCCGGCACCGGGGTGCCCTTCGTGATCACCTACGACGGTGAGATCGTCGGGCAGCTCAGCCTTGCCGAGATCAGTGGCGGAGCACTGCAGTCGTCACAGATCGGGTACTGGGTCTCGCAACACGTGGCCGGGCGGGGGATCGTACCCACCGCGGTCGCGCTCGCGATCGATTACCTGTTTGAAGAACTGGGGCTTCACCGGGTCGAAATTTGCATTCGCCCCGAGAACGCGGCCTCGCTGCGCGTGGTCGAAAAACTCGGGATCCCCTACGAGGGTCGCCGTGCCTCCTACATTCATATCGACGGTCAATGGTGCGACCACGACTGCTTCGCGGTCGTGCGCGACAATATCCCGCCCGAACTTTCTGCAGCGTTACGGCGGGCCTTCGAGGTATAGCCTGCGAGGCCGCTATGCCTGGCGCGCGCAAAATTGGTGCGTGCCAGGGTTGCAACTTGGGGCGAACTATGGCCTCGCTGGAGAAGCGGTGAAAGATTTTCGTCGCACACGCCGCCGCAGAAAATTCGGCGGCGCGCCGGGCGCCGTTCTCCAGCTGAACACCGTACAGTGAGATTCATGACTGGCGGCGTACTCGGAGGCGGAGTGATCTTTGTGGTCGCTGCGCTGCTTTGGGCCGCCGTGTTGGTGCCCTCGTGGATGCGGCGCCGTGAGTTTCGTGCGGCCGAGCGCAATGCCCTGCGGTTGCAGCGCACGCTGCGCGTGCTCGCCGAAACCAGCGAAGTGCCCGAAGAGATTCGTCTCGAGGCCACCGCCAAAGAAGCGCTCGCGCACGAGAAGATTCTGCGCAGTGCCCGTAAGCAGCTCGACGCTGAACGTGCAGCCGACCTGGCTGATGCTCGCGCCGAGCAGGTGCGCGCTGAGATTCGTGCCCAGCAAATGAAACGAAAAGAGCGCGCTGCGGTGCATGCTTCACGATTGCGCCGCCCCGTTGTTCGTCGCGTGCGCGCCACCGCTGCCCTCGGGGCAGTGCTCGGTCTGCTTACGATGCTCGTGGGTGTCGGCGTGGCTATCGCCGGCGTCGGCGCTGCCGCACTGATCTGGGGTGCGCTCGTCACCGCCACCTCGGTGGGCGCGCTCGTGCTGCTGGCCCCCGGCCGCGTGCGCACGAAGGTGCTGCCGGTCGAGATTGAAGTGTGTGACGAAGCTGCGCAGCTGCCCGTGCAAGTGGAGCCCGTGGCCGTTACCGACGTTTCGGCCCAGGCTGAAGCGCACCGCCGCGCACAGCAGGCAGCGGCCGAACGCATCGAGCGAGCACGCGCACTGGCTCGCGCCCGTGCTGCGCGCCCCGCGCCCCGCGAAAACCAGATCGACTCCATGTTGCTGGGCGAACCGGGTGCGGTTGCTGCCGCGGCTGCTGCCGCCGTGGGAACCCTGCAGCCCGAGCGTCGCACGCTGACGCCCGAGCATGTACCGGCGCCTCGGCCTGCGGTGGCCCGCCCCGCAGCCGCTGCATACGGTGCAGCTGCGCCCCGCCCCGCGGTGCCTCAGGCCCCGCGGTACACCTCGCAGCAAGAAGCGGCTCGCGCTCGCCTGCGGCAGATGGGCGTAGTGGGGGACACCAGCGAGGGCATGCTGAATCTCGATGACGTGCTGCGTCGTCGTCGCAGCAGCTAGAACCCGCAGTTCAGCGTCATATTTGTGACGCACAAACGGCGTGTTTAATTTTTCTGCGCCGTTACCCGGCTGATATTCTGAAGCTCGTTAAGGGTCTGTAGCGCAGTTGGTAGCGCGCCTCGTTCGCATCGAGGAGGTCAGGGGTTCGATTCCCCTCAGATCCACTCTAAATAAGCCTCTGATCAGGTTTTTCTCACGGCGCTGAGATTATTTCATCTTCGTGTCAACACTCACGCCAACGGGACACATGTTTTCGTTTGCTGTGCTTCACTTGCAGGCCGCGGTCTGCAAGGCCGTTCTTGGGGTGGCGCTGCGGTAGCGCTAAACTTCGATCACTTGCGTGCGCATGAAGTGGGGCGGCTGGGAACTAGAATATGCAAGTGACCCCCACTATCTGGCTTTCCCTTGTGTCTACGAGTGTAGTTATTAGCCTCACTCCCGGTGCCGGAGCCATCAACACCATGGCGAATTCGCTGTCAGTGGGGTGGAGGCGCTCCTTCTGGGGCGTACTTGGCCAGCAGCTTGCGTTAATGGCTTACCTGATCATCGTCGCGGCTGGCGTCGGAGTGTTCGTGGCGAACTCTCCGATCATGTTCAATACCATTCGGTATCTTGGAGCGGCCTACCTGGTCTACCTCGGTATTCGACAGCTTCTCGCCCGGCCGACGGCCTCAACGGCCCCCGACAAGACCGAGATGGAAGCCGTCGGCGCGTCAGTCGGAGCGCTCATTCTGCGTGGATTCTGGGTGAACATCTTGAACCCCAAGGCTGTGGTGTTCTTTTTGGCCTTCGTGCCCCAGTTCATTAAGCCCGACCTGCCACTGGTGCCGCAATACACACTGCTCGCCGTGACATTGGTGGCTGTGGACGTATTAGTCATGTGGGGGTTCTTTGCGACCGCTGCGAAACCATTTCGTGGCTTCGCAGCAACCCCGCGAGGGCAACGCATCATCGGCCTCGTGTTTGGGGTGCTGTTTGTGCTCATGGGAATTCTGCTGCTGTTCTTGCACTAGACACGAACACGCGGGTGTACAAAACAGGGTCTGACATCCGCTAAGCTTAGTTCTTGGGCCCCTATAGCTCAGCGGTAGAGCTTCGGACTTTTAATCCGCAGGTCGTAGGTTCGATCCCTACTGGGGGCACCAAAGTAACACAATAATACGCCTGGTCAGAAACTATTTCTGACTGGGCGTTTTTTTGTTGTCGTAATAATCCGCAGGTCACGTGGGGCAAATCTGGGGCAGCGACGTCGCCCTAGGCGAGCGGCCTCCGTGTTAAACCTCACCTTTTATGCCTGGTGGAGCGTACCGCGGTACTGAGTATTTAGTCGATGCGGTAGGACTCAAAGTTTCCAGTGACTTGGCGCCTAGGGCATGTCTCGTAAATGTTGTGTCCAGGCGATGACCGCGTGAAGTAACACTGCTGCCCGGTACGTCAACGACAGTTTGTCGTACCGGGTTGCGATGCCTCGCCACTGTTTCACGTGGCAGAACCGTCGCTCGATCACGTTACGTCCTCGATAGTTCTCGGCGTCGAGTTTGGGTGGGCGACCGCCCTGACTTCCGCGGCGTTTGCGATGCCCGATCTGGTCTCTCGGTTCAGGGATGACCGCCTCAATGCTGCGCTCGCGTAGATGGGCGCGAATTGCGCGAGACGAGTATGCCTTGTCGCCGCGGACCGCGTCCGGGCGAGTGCGCGGCCTGCCAGGCCCGGTTCGTTCCACACGCAGAATCTCAAGCAGCGGCAATAACATCGGCGAATCGCCGTCTTGCCCGGCCGTGCAGACAGTCACCAGCGGCAACCCGTTGCCGTCTACGAGCTGATGAATTTTAGTCGAGAGGCCGCCGCGAGAACGACCCACCGCATGATCAAGCGGCTCGGTCAGCAGATTCTTGTAATTCGATGTATCCCTTTTTTAGGCGCGTCACGTTCGTTGCGTGCTGATGCGCGCGAGCGATCGTGGAGTCCACCGAAATCGACCAATCAACCATTCCGGCAGCATCTGCCTCCGCCATCAATTGGCCAAGGAGGGCATCCCAGGTGCCGTCTGCGGCCATGCGGCGATGCCACCGCCACACTGTCTGCCAAGGTCCGAACGCGGCAGGAAGATCACGCCAAGCAATGCCGCACCGGTAGCGATAAATGATGCCCTCGACCATGGTGCGGGCATCGGCATAGGGGCGCCCTTGTCGACCAGTCGGGCCAGGAAGCGATCCCGAAATCAGGTTCCACTGGTCATCGTTGAGGAGCTGGAATCTTGACACGCATCAACGATCCCAGACTCCACCCCAAATCTTTACGAGACACGCCCTAGTACTCGGTGATGGTTATTGAGCGGGCTCAATAATCGAGTAAGGATAAAGCCGCATCCTGTGCTCGATGGAAAAGTGAGCAAGGCTGCTCTGCACGCAAAGCAGCCTTGCTCTTTCAAGACGTGAATGCTTCACTGGCTGCATGAGCCACTTGTCCTCTGCGATCGTTCGTTACACCGCGTGCGCGCTGGGCGTTTTCTCGGCAGGGCTGGCCCTCGCCGGGTGCGCGAGTTCAGCCGCAGCCCCGTCAGAGACGCCTGCTGAGTCTGTCGCTGTGCTGGGAACCTGGGCCGAAGCGCAAAGCGCCCACCCCGCAAACATCGAGATCAAGGACGGCAACCAATTTGTCGCGTTTGACGGCTGCAATACGTTGAACGGTACCTGGCAGCAAGACGGGGAGACCGTCGCTTTCGAGACGATTTCTACGACTGAAATGGCGTGCTCAGACGAGGCCTGGCTCACTGGCCTCGCAACCGGGCACATTGCGGGCACCGAAATGACCATTCTTGACGCCGAAGATCATGAACTGGGGCGTCTCATTCGTGACAAATGATCGACCGCCACGCGCACGATAGCTGCGCTCGAGGTGAACTTCGGGTGGTCTCGGGTGTGTGATCAGCGAGACCCGCGTAGACTCGCTGAGTCGACCGGCTGTCCTCGGTCACAGGTGGAGTGAAATCGTGTCTCGTGAATATATGCGCCCCGTGCTGCAGCCCAGCGCACGCTTCGACTGGCGTATCGGCGCCGACGAACCCGGGGCCGTCTCGCGCCTCGCTCAAGAGACCTCCTGGGCGCTGCTCGACCGCGTACGCAGCGTTGCCGACCCCGCCGTAGTTGAGCGAGTCGTGGGCCTCGCGGCAGGCGACGAGGGTATCGACGACATCGCCGAGCTGTGGGCTCGCGAAGGCGAGCACTCGCTCGCGGGCGTGCTGTGGCGCCTGTACTTGCTGCGTCGGGCGGTTGCCGCTGATGCCGCCGGATCAGCCGACCTGTTTCGCCGCGGCATCGTGGCCGCAGAAACCATTGACCCGGTGGTGGCGGGTGCCACCGATCCGGTGACGCCCGAGTCGATCTCACTGCTGTGCGAAACAATATTGCGTGGAGCTTTCTTGGGGGACATGGGTGCCGCGCTTGATCGGGCGGCCAGCTACTGCCGCGTGATGTCATTGGGGTCGGCCGATCTGGCTGATGCCCGCGACATCTTGGACGACGAACACGCGGCTCACCTTACATCGCGCGCCCTGCGGTATTCCACGATGGCCCACGAACTGCACGCCGGGGCACGCCGCTGGCGCGACGGTACCCTCGCGTAGTTGAGGAGCTCAGCGGATGAGGTAACCCTGGGACGCAGGCGCACCCGGGCCGGGGAACCTGTGCACCAAACAGCACTCTCCACTACAATTAAGAATGCCGGGCCGCAGTAACCCCGGGCTCCAATTTTTGCCGCTTCGAGCGGCCTCCCGCCGAGAGGCGTTTCTGCGGCTCGGTTTTTTCATGCCCAAAATAATGGGCGGCAGAACTTTGTTCCGTGAGTGGTTATGCCCGCTATGTTTACGGTCGCCGTATCTGAAGCAGCGATGGGCGCAGCGCTACCCCACATGCACCCATGGGCGATGCTGCACCTGGGGTTCTGCCTCACGCAGCACCTCGCGCGTGACGGGGGCAATTTCACCCTCACCGAATAACAAGAACCGCAGCAGATTCAATGCCGGGTTGCCCTCGGTCCACCTGAAGTACAGGTGCGGTGAGACGCCGGCCACGGCCTGCAGATGCAGCGCCACAGCGGCCAACGCGTTGGGCACGCTCGTGCTTTGTACCGTGAAAATGTCGTACCCGTAGCGATTGGTGCCCTTCACCTCGAGGTCGCCCTCGAAGTCAGAACTGTCGGTGATCTCGACCTCGATGAAAATAACCGAGGCGTGAGGCAGCCCGTGGGCGGCACGCGCATGCCGCAGTTTCGCCTCGTACCGTTCGGGGGAGACATCGGTGGGTTCGTGCGCGATCAACCGCACCACCTCGCCCTGAGCGTCGAGCATCTGCTGCGCTGCGGCATCGAGGGTCACCGCGGTCGCCCGAAGCTCCATCGAGCGGGCAACGCGTGACACGAAGCTCACAATCACAATGCCCAGAATGAAGAGCCCCGCGATTCTGATGCCGTCGGGCCGCTCGATGACGTTCGCAATCGTGGTGTAGATGAACACCACCGAGATGATGGAGAAGCCGATGGTGGCGCCCTTTTGGTGTGCCGCCCGCGCGTGCAGGGTGACGGCGATTGCGGCCGATGTGATGAGCACGAGCACGCCTGTGGCGTAGGCGCTGCCCTGCGCGTCAACGCTCGCCTGAAAGATGATCGTGATGAGAAACCCGACCGCGGTGAATACGAGCACGAGGGGGCGGGTGGCGCGGGCCCACGCGGGTGCCATGCCGAAGTGGGGCAGGTAGCGGGGCACGATGTTGAGCAGCCCAGCCATGGCCGATGCCCCGGCGAACCACAAGATGGCGATCGTGATGGCGTCATAGGCGGTGCCAAACCCCTCACCCAGATAGGTGTGGGCGAGGTAGGCGAGGGCACGGCCGTTCGCGGCGCCGCCGGGCTGAAACTCGGCCGCGGGAATCAGGGCGACCGTCGTAATGGACGACGTCACGAGAAACCCACTCATAATGAGCGCTGAGGTGGTGAGCAGCCGCTTTGCGCCGCGAATACGGCCGACAGGGTTCTCTTCGGTGTCGTTGGCGTCACCGCGAATCTGAGGCATTACCGCGACGCCGGTCTCGAACCCCGAAAGTCCCAGCGCGAGTTTCGGAAATACGACGAGCGCGATGGCGATCACGAACAGGGGATCGCCGTGCTGGGTGGTGAGCACGTTCCACCAGTCACCGAGCATCACCGGGTGCTGAATCAGCTCGGCGGTAGCGACCGCGATCACCACGAGGTTGGCGACGAGAAACAGCCCCACGAGCACGGTGGCGAGTTTGATGGCCTCGCGAAAGCCGCGCAGAAATACAACGCCGAGGCCCGCGAGCAGGGCGAGGGTGATTACGACTTCTTGGCCGTGAAACGCGGCGGGTGTGAACGGGTTCTCGATGAGGTGGGCCGAGGCATCGGCTGCAGACAGCGTCATCGTAATCATGAAATCGGTGGCCGCGAAGCCGAGCAGCGCGAGAATCACCAGCTTGCCGCCCCAGCGCGGCAAGAGCTTTGCGAGCATCGAGATGGATCCGGTGCCGTGGGGGCTTTGCTCGGCGACCCTGCGGTACACCGGCAGGGCGCCCGCGAGGGTGATGGCGACGAGCACGATGGTGGCGAGGGGAGCGACCGCGCCCGCCGCGAGTGCGGCGATGGCGGGCTGGTACCCGAGCGTTGAGAAGTAGTCGAGGCCGGTGAGACACATCACGCGCAGCCAGTGGGTGCGGCGTTCGGGTTCGGGCCGACCGTGCGGGCCAGAGTGCCGACCGGGGGCCTCAGCAGTCTCTGCGGTGAGCCACACCCTCTGCGGTGAGCCACACCCGTAGTGCTGCGCGCGTTGGGTGGCGTGCGGGTTCGGGCGGTACATTTTCAAGCGACGATTGCGTCGCGCTATTGATCACGGCGCAACATTACTCCTCGCGGGGCCGCGGCACTACCACTAAATAAAGCCCGGCTCCCAGCGAATTCGAAGCGAATGCTGGGAGCCGGGCTAAAAGACCTGGTGGGTTATCCGAAACGGCCACTCACGTAGTCTTCGGTGGCCTTGATCGCCGGCGTCGAGAAAATCGTTGACGTGTCATCGAACTCGATGAGCTTGCCGGGCTTACCCGTGCCAGCGATGTTGAAGAACGCGGTGCGGTCTGAGACGCGCGACGCCTGCTGCATGTTGTGCGTCACGATCACGATCGTGTACTGCTGCTTCAGCTCCGCGATGAGATCCTCGATCGCGAGGGTCGAGATCGGGTCGAGGGCCGAGCACGGCTCATCCATCAGTAACACCTGGGGGGAGACCGCGATGGCACGCGCGATGCACAGGCGCTGCTGCTGGCCGCCCGACAGACCCGATCCGGGCTTATCGAGGCGATCCTTGACCTCGTTCCACAGGTTCGCACCGGTCAGTGCGCTCTCGACCAGCTCCTCAGCGTCACTCTTCGAGATGCGGCGGCTGTTGAGCCGCACGCCCGCGAGCACGTTCTCACGAATCGACATCGTGGGGAACGGGTTGGGGCGCTGAAACACCATGCCCACCTGGCGGCGCACGAGCACCGGATCAACGCCGGGGCCGTAGAGGTCTTCGCCATCGAGCAGCACCTCACCCTCGACGCGTGCGCCGGGGATGGCCTCGTGCATGCGGTTGAGCGTGCGCAAGAACGTCGACTTGCCACAGCCCGACGGGCCGATGAACGCGGTGACGGTGCGGGGCTCGATGTTCATCGTGACGCCCTCTACCGCGAGGAACTTGGAGTAGTAAACGTTGAGGTCAGAGATCTCGATGCGCTTCGACATGCTGAGTGCTTTCTGTTGGTGAGAAGTGTGTGGATCTTGCGCGGGGCCGCAATCGGCGGGAACGTGTGCGCGAGATGAGGAGTGGTTAGCGGCCGAACTTCGGCGAGAACCACTTAGCGATGAGTCGTGCCAGCAGGTTGAGTACCATCACGATGACAATCAGCAGCAGCGCGGCGGCCCACGAGCGCTCGATGAACGCGAAGGCCGGGTTGCCCTGGTTGGCGAACTGCGTGTACACGTACACGGGCAGCGACTGCATGCGGTCTGAGAACAGGTTCAGGTTCATCGATGCGGTGAAGCCGGCGGTGATGAGCAGCGGGGCCGTCTCGCCGATGACGCGGGCGATGGCGAGCATGATGCCCGTGGTGATGCCCGCGATTGAGGTGGGCAGCACAACCTTGATGATGGTGCGCCACTTGGGCACGCCGAGGGCGTAGGCGGCCTCACGCAGTTCGTTGGGCACGAGGCGCAGCATCTCTTCGCTCGAGCGCACGACGACCGGGATCATCAGCACCGCAAGCGAGACCGCGCCCACGATGCCCATGCGCACGCCGGGGCCGAGGAACATGGCGAAGATCGCGTACGCGAACAGGCCCGCGACGATCGAGGGGATACCGGTCATCACGTCGATGAGGAAGGTGATGGTGCGGGCGAGGCGGCCGCGGCCGTACTCGACGAGGTAGATCGAGGTGAGCAGGCCCATCGGCACAGCGATGATCGTGGCCGCCAGTGTGATCAGCAGGGTGCCGTACATGGCGTGCAGCGCGCCGCCGCCCTCACCGGTGACGTTGCGCATCGAGGAGTTGAAGAACTCGACGTCGAAGCGGGCGACACCGTTCGACACAACAGTGATGCCCACCGAGATCAGCGGCACCATGGCAAGCGCGAACGCGCCGGTGACGAGGCCGGTGACGAGGCGATCAAGCGCCTGACGGCGACCCTCGATGAGGCTCGACATTATCCAGATGATGACGAGGTAGCCCAGGGCACCCACCACAGCAGCGCCGACGAGCGAGAACTCAGACCCGTTGGCGACAGCGAGCAGGATGAACAGCGCGATCGACGCGACATAGCTTGCACCCAGCAGAATCCAGGGGGCGCGCTTCGAGAGCCGGTTACCGGCGAGGCTCGAACCGGCCTGTACGGGGCGCACGGTGATCGGCGGGCGGGTCGCCCGATCCGGAGCAGCGTTCGTGAGCTGGCTCATCAGTTTGCCTCCTGGAATTCGGCGCGGCGGCTAACGATCCAGCGCGCGAGGGCGTTCACGAGGAACGTCACGATGAAGAGGATGAGGCCGGTGGCGATGAGAATGTTGATGTTCTCGCCGTAAGCCTCGGGGAACGACAGCGCAATATTTGCGGCGATCGTGGAGGGGTTCTCAGAGGTGAGTAGCTTCAGGCTGACGAGGCCGGTGGCCGAGAGCACCATGGCAACGGCCATGGTCTCGCCCAGCGCGCGTCCGAGGCCGAGCATGGCCGCCGAGACGATACCGGGGCGGCCGAAGGGCAGCACCGCGAGCTTGATCATTTCCCAGCGGGTGGCGCCGAGCGCGAGCGCGGCCTCCTCCTGCAGCTTGGGAGCCTGGAGGAACACCTCGCGGCAAATGGCGGTCATGATCGGCAGGATCATCACCGCGAGCACGATGGCCGCGGTGAGAATCGTGCGGCCAGTGCCCGAGACAACCCCGCCGAAGAGGGGGATCCAGCCGAGATTGTCATTCAGCCACACATACACGGGGCGAATGGTGGGCGCGAGCACACCGATGCCCCACAGGCCGAAGACCACGCTGGGCACCGCGGCGAGCAGGTCGACGATGTAGCCGAGCAGCTGCGCGAGGCGCCGGGGCGCGAAGTGCGAGATGAAGAGCGCGATGCCGATCGACAGCGGCAGCGCGAACAGTAGCGCGAGGGCCGCAGCCCACACCGTACCGAACACGAGCGGGCCAACGTACGACCAGAAGTTGCTGGTGAGTAGCGAGGCGGTCTCATTGGTCGCGTTGAACGCGGGGATACTGCGCACAATGAGAAACAGCGCGACGGCGCCGAGAGTGACAAGAATCATGCTGCCTGCGAAGACAGCGGCGCGTGAGAAAACGCGGTCGCCGATGCTCAGCACGGTCTTAGACCGTGATGCTGAGGCACGCAGCGTATTCGGTGACGGGTCACCTGGGGGCGTAGCGCCAGCAGGTGAGGTACCTGTGGGCGTTGCGCCCGAGGGCGTGGCAGTGGAGTGGGTCACTCGGGCTCCTGTGTGGGAACGGGCTGGACGACCAGAAGAGGGCCGCGAGGGTTACCTTGACGGTAACCCCTGCGGCCCACTCTTGGCTAGCTGATGGCGTCGATCGCGGGGGTGATCTTGTCGCGCAGTGAGGCGGTGATGGGCGCGCTGCCCGCTGCCTCGGCGGCGGCCGACTGGCCCTCTTCGCTCACGATGTAGCTGAAGTACGACTTCACGAGCTCTGCGTTCGCGGGGTCTGCGTAGGCTTCGCAGCCGACGAGGTAGCTCACGAGCACGATCGGGTAGACGCCGCTCTCGGTCGACTTTCGGTCGAGCGTGATCGCGAGGTCGGTGGCGCCGCGGCCCTCTTCGAGCGGTGACGCGTCAACGATGGCCGCTGCGGCCTCGGGGGTGTACGCGACGTACTCTTCGCCGACCTTGATCTCGACGGTGCTGAGCTCGCCAGCCTGTGACGCATCGGCGTAACCGATGGTGCCGACACCCGAGGTGACCGCTGCAACGACGCCCGAGGTGCCCTGGGCACCCTCGCCGCCGAACTCTGAGGGCCATGACTCGATCGCGCCGACAGACCAGTCATCGGGGGCTGCCGCTGCGAGGTAATCGGTGAAGTTTTCGGTCGTGCCCGACTCATCAGAGCGGTGTACCGCGGTGATTGCGAGATCGGGGAGTTCGACGCCTTCGTTCTGATCAGCAATTGCCGGATCATTCCACTTGGCGATCTTGCCCTCGAAGATCTGCGCAACGGTGGGCGCATCAAGCTTGAGGCTTTCGACACCTTCGACATTGAAGATCAACGCGATGGGCGAGATGTATGCGGGGAACTCGACGATGCCGCTGTCTACGGCGCAAGCTTCAAAGGGGCCGGCGGTGATTTCTTCGGCCTCGAACGCGCGGTCTGAACCAGCGAATGAGCTGGCACCCTGCTGGAACGTTTCGCGGCCGGCACCTGAGCCGGTCGGGTCGTAGTTGACCGTAACGCCTGAGTTGGCGGTCTGGAACCCAGCGATCCATGCGTTCTGCGCGGCATCCTGTGACGACGCGCCTGCACCGATGAGCTCACCGGCGAGCGATGACGATGAGGTCTCGCCGTCAGAAGCCGCGGGGGCCTGCTCGTTGGCTGCGCAAGAGGTCAGAGTAAGTGCTGCGAGGCCGCTGATGGCTGCGACCTTGGTCAGAGCTGAGAGCTTCACTGGGGTGATCCAATCTAGAGAACGGATGTTGTCATGGCCTGTGCCACGTCACTAACACTAGAAAGCTTGGGTGTCTTGCGGCTCGCTAATGGGTGAACAGCGGGTGAACTCGAGCACGAAGGAAGCTGAGGGGGCTTTGTGGCGCAGGTGTCGTGGGCTGCGACTACCATTGAACAAATGAACGGGATCAAGAAATATGCACTGGCAATGTCGGCGGCGCTGCTCGTCTTAGCTTCGGTGGGCTGTGCGCCAGAGCCCGGCACTGAAGCCGATACCAAGACCTCAACGTCTGCAACAGATGCCAGCGCTGAGGAGTCAGGCGCGGGCGAATCAGACGCTGCGGCCACCCCTGAGGCACCCGCGGCCGAGCCCGTGTCGCTGCCCGGCGCTGGCCCCGAGTGCCCCACTGACCACTGCGTGAGCGTGGCGGTGTCGGGTGACCTGTTGTTCCACGAAGGACTGTGGTCGCAGTACGCGATCGAAACGAACGAGGCGGGTCAGAACTTTGACTTCGTGCCTTTGCTCGAGGGCCAGAAGGCGTATCTCGACCAGACCGATCTTGCGGTGTGCCAGATGGAGACGCCCCTCGCCCCGGTGGGCGGCCCCTACCTGGGATACCCGGCGTTCAGCACACCGCCCGAGCTCGCAGCCGCGGTGAAGGCCGTCGGCTACGACGTGTGCACCACCGCCTCAAACCACACGGTGGATCAGGGTACCGAGGGGCTGCTGCGCACCCTCGATGGGCTCGATGCCGCGGGGATCGCGCACACCGGCTCGTACCGTGCCGAGGGCGATCGTGACGAACCGCTGATCGTTGAAGCGAACGGCGCGAAGGTGGCCATCTTGACCTCGACGTTCTCGCTGAACGGGCTGAACGCTGAGCACGACTGGCAGGTGGACTTTCGCATGGAAGAGCCGCGCGTTGATCCCGAGCGCATGATTATCAAGGCGCAGAAGGCGCGCGACATGGGCGCCGATCTCGTCATCGGTGTGCAGCACATTGGCGAGGAATACTGGTCAGAGCCGACACCGGGTCAGATGGAACTGGCACACCAGCTGCACGACAGCGGGCTGTTTGACTTTGTCTACCAGCACCACGCACACGCCGTGCAGCCGCTCGAAGACTACAACGGTAAGTGGGTGCTCTACGGCACCGGCAACACCATTAGCGAATCAGCGCCCGCGGCGCAGCAGGTGAACAACGAGTTCTTGATGACGCGAGTGCAGTTCGCGAAGCAGGCCGACGGCACTTGGACCACCAACGATGTGGCCTGGAACGCGGCCACGAACACCCAAGATGGTGCGTATAAGTGGTGCTCGGTGATGCCCGATCAGCCGCAGGGTGTGTGCCAGTCACCCGAGTTCGACAGCGGTGTGCTGTCGCGCACGGCCGCCACGGTGAACGCGATGGGCGCTGCAGAATCAGGCGCACACGAGTGGCTCGTGACGCAGGAGTAGCCCGGGGGCTACGCCGCTAGAACAGTGAGCGCGCCGGGCATCGACTGCACATGAAACGGGCCAACGCCCACTTCGTCGCCGTCGGCAAATGCGATCTCATCGCCCGCGTCGATACACACACTCTCCACCGAGGTGATGCGCACCTCGGGGAGGGTGGTGTGTTGGCCGCGGGCGAGCAGCCCCAGCACGCTGAACAGCCGCAGCTTGCGGGCGTGCGATACCTCGACCAGCTCGAGCCGCCCGTCATCAGTACGCGATAGAGGTGAGATTGGGATCCCGCCGCCGAGCGTGCGAATGTTCATCACCGTGGCCAACAGCCCGGTGTAGCTGCGGTCAGCGGTCTGCTGCGTGTGCGGGGTCTGTGTGCGCGGGGTCTGCTGCGAGATGCGGAACGTGCGCGTGCGCAGCGCCAAGATCTCGGCGATCAGACCGTAGGCGTAGCGCAGCGGGCCGATGGGCAGCCGCAGCGCGTTCGCACGACGATTGATCGCGGCATCAAAGCCGATGGAGAGCCCGCCCGCGAACCAATGCTCGCGAGGGCTGCCATCAGCGCCGTGAAATGTGACCCTCCCAAGGTCGACCCGCCGCGGTCGCACTTCGGCGGCGAGCAGCCCCGTCACCGCGGTGGCGGGGTGGCGCGGCAGATCAAACTGGCGCGCAAAATCGTTGCCGCTGCCCGCGGGCACGATGCCGATGGGCAGCTTTCTGGCCGTGGGCACCTGCAACACGGTGCTGATGAGCCCGTCGCCGCCGACCAAAATCAGGCCGCGCAGGCCGCCAGCAATCTCTTGCGCCAGCTGCCGCTGGCTCTCAGCCGCCGAAGACGCCGAAATCGTGACCCAGGTCACCCCGGCCGCGCGCAGGGCACGGCCCACCTTCGCTGCCACCCGCGGCCCCCGCCCCAGCGCTGAAGCGGGGTTCACGACGAGCGCGAAGGGGAGATGAGCGGGCGAGCGCGGGGCGCCGGTCAATGCTTAAAGGGGTACATTTCGACCCCAAGAATGCCAGCACCCGGGCGGGTGCGTGAGAAGTGAAACACCGAAAATCCGCCGGGCGGCAGCGCGGTCGCCTCGGCCAAATAGTCACCGGGCACGCTGCCGGTGGCGAGCACGAGTTCGCGGGCGAGATCGGGCAGCACCGGCCGGTGGCTGCACACAATCGCGTTCTTGCCACGCTTCACGATTTTGCCCACGAGTGAACGGGTGAGCGATAAATCGCCGGCATCCCAAAAATCTTGGCTCAGCGCCTCGTTAGCGCGCACCCGCTTGTCAAGGTGCTCGGCAATCGGCGCCACGGTCTCGAGGCAGCGCACCGCCGTCGACGAGTAGATGCGCCGCGGCCCGAAGGCTGCAAGCGACGGCACCAACACCTCGGCCTGTTCGTCACCCACCGTGGTGAGCGGCCGCTGGTGATCCTCGGGGGAGAGCGGGCTGCGCGGCGCGGCCTTGGCATGCCGCAGCAGCGTCACCGAGAACGTGTCGAGCAGATCGTGCGAAGCCAGCCGCAAAAACACGTCAAAGAGCTCGCGGTCGGCTTTATAGCTCAGACGGGCGCGGGCACGCGACGCGGGCACCCACTCGAGGGCCTGCACCTCACGATTGGGGGTGAACGTAGACGCCAGCGCACACGCGGGGGTCACCTCAGCGGCCCAGTACTGCACCGTTTTGCGGGCGGTATCGCCCACGGTGTAGTTAATGGTGCCCAGGTTGAGGCCGAGCGAGACCTGCAGCCCGGTCTCCTCGTGCGTTTCGCGCACGGCCGCCTGTGGCATGCTCTCGCCGGGGTCAACCTTGCCCTTGGGGAAGGACACATCACCCTGTTTGGTGCGGTGAATGAGCAACACCATCAGCTGATCAACGGGGGGCACCACAGCGGCGCCGGCCGTAGCGGCCGAGCCGCCCGCGACGGTCGTAGCGCTCGCCGGGGTGCCCGTGCCCGATCGGGCAGCGGCTTCGGCGGGCACGCGACGCCAGCAGACGGTGCCCGCGGCAAGAATTTCGCGACTCAACGGGGTCTCCGTGACCGCGCCTGGGTGCGGTCGTTCATCACGAGGTCTTGCAGGTCTGGGAGCAGGTCACCTCGCTCATTAACAATTCGGCGCTGCCAGGTACCATCGGCGAGCATGCGCCACGACGATACTTCGTCGCTGAACGCAAACTCAAAGAAGCGGTCGATGCGCGCGAGGTGCTCACGGTCGGTCAACTGCACGAGCACCTCGATGCGGCGATCGAGGTTGCGGTGCATGAGGTCGGCGCTGCCGATGAAGATCTCACGCGATCCGGCATTCTCAAAAGCGTAGATGCGTGAGTGCTCGAGGTAACGGCCGAGCACCGAGCGCACCTGAATCGTTTCAGACAGCCCGGGGACCCCGGCGCGAATCGAGCAAATGCCGCGTACCCAGACCTCGATAGGCACTCCGGCCTGGCTGGCCACGTACAGCGCATCGATGATGGCCTCGTCGACCATCGAGTTGGCCTTCAACTTGATGCCACTGGGCAGCCCGGCGCGGGCGTTATCGGCCTCGCGGGCGATGCGGTCGAGCAGACCTTGGCGCAGCTGCAGCGGGGCCACGAGCAACCGGTCGTAATCGGTTTCGATGGCGTAGCCCGAGAGCACATTGAAGAGCTTCGTGACGTCGCGCCCCACGTCGGGTGACGAGGTGAACAGCCCAAAGTCTTCGTAGATGCGGCTGGTCTTCGGGTTGTAGTTACCGGTGCCGATGTGGCAGTAGTGCGCGAGCCGGTCGCCCTCGTCGCGAATCACCTGCACAAGCTTGCAGTGGGTCTTCAGGCCCACCATGCCGTACACCACGTGCACACCAGCCTGCTCCAGTTTGCGGGCCCACGAAATGTTGGCTTCCTCATCGAAGCGGGCCTTCACCTCAACGAGCGCGAGCACCTGCTTGCCGGCCTCGGCCGCCTTGATCAGCGCGGCAACGATGGGGCTATCGCCCGAGGTGCGGTACAGGGTCTGCTTAATAGCGAGCACATCGGGGTCGGTGGCTGCCTGCTCGAGGAACGCCTGCACACTCGTGGCGAATGACTCGTACGGGTGGTGCACGAGCACCTCGCGGCGTGCGATCGCCGCGAACGTATCGGGCTTGTCACTGGGCGAGTTCGTGCGAAACTTCGGGTGCGTGACCGGAATATGCGGCGCAAACTTGAGGTCTGGGCGGGGAATGCGTGCGAGCGCGAACAGGCCACTCAGATCGAGCGGCGCGGGCAGCGTGTACACCTGCTCGGCATCGATATCGAACTCGCGCACGAGCAGGTCGAGAGTGGCCTCGTCCATGTCATCAGAGATCTCGAGGCGAATGGGCGGGCCGAAGCGGCGACGCAGCAGCTCTTTCTCGAGCGCCTGAATGAGGTTCTCGGTCTCGTCTTCCTCGATCTCCATGTCTTCGTTGCGTGTGACACGGAAGACGTGGTGGTCGAGTACCTGCATGCCGGGGAAGAGCCCGTCGAGCTGGTTCGCGATGAGCGCTTCGAGCGGAATGTAACGCACATCGTCTTCGGTTTCGCGGCGATCCACGCGCACATAACGCGGAATCATTTGCGGCACCTTGAGGCGCGCAAACTCGGTCTTTTCGGTGTTGGGGTTGAACACGCGAATCGACACGTTGAGGGCGCGGCCCGAAATGTAGGGGAACGGGTGAGCCGGGTCAACAGCGAGCGGCATCAGCACGGGGTAAATGTTGTGCTCGTAGTAGTTCGTGAGAATTTCGCGGTCTGCGCTATCAAGCTCTGACCACTCGACGATACGAATGCCGGCCTCGGCAAGCTTGGGCTGCACCTGCTCCTTAAAGCAGGTCGCGTGCCGCAGTTGCAGTTCGTAGGCAACCCGGTTAATGTCGGCGAGCACGTCAGTGGGGGCGCGCCCCACATTGGTGGGCACGGCGAGACCGGTGACGATGCGGCGCTTCAACCCGGCGACGCGCACCATAAAGAACTCGTCGAGGTTTGACGCGAAGATCGCGAGAAAGTTTGCGCGCTCAAGCAGCGGAACCGTGGCATCCTCAGCGAGCTCAAGGACGCGCTGATTAAATGCGAGCCAACTGAGCTCGCGATCGATGTAGCGGTCTGCCGGCAGGGCTTCTACGCCCTGGACGATGCTGGTTTCTTCGCTCATGTGTCCATTCTGTCACTAGGGGTGCCCAAATCGGGCCTTAGCCACTGGCGGCTACGTGAATCAATGGTGAACTCGGCGCGTTCATACAGCCCCACGGCGGTGCTGTTGTCACCGTCGACGTACAGGCTGACGGCGCTGGGGCGGTGCTCGGCCATGCGCGCGAGCGTGGCCCGGAGTAGCAGCTTGCCCAATCCCTGGCCCGCATAGCTGGGGCGCACGCCCACGGCGTACAGCTCGCACGACACGTCGCCGCCATCGCGCAGCGTCTTCACCCAGGTTGATCCGGCAAGCTCGCCGCCCGCGTCGAGCAGCAGCAAATCATCACTGTCAAACCAGGGCTCGAGGCGCATCTGGGCGAAATCGGCGACCGTGATGCGGCCCTGCTCGGGGTGCGTCGCGAACGCGGCAGCGTTCGCCGCGACCCACGCGGCCGCATCGGCGTCGACGCTCGCCTCCGCGCCAAACGCCCGCAACCGCAGCCCGGCGGGGGTGGGAAGCGCGAGCGGCGCAACTTGGTCGGTGGGCAGCAGATCCGGATCAAGAGCCATGCGGTACAGCGACCGTGCGGGGTGGAAACCCGCCGCGGTCAGCGCGGCATCGGTCTCGGGGCGGTCGCCGTGCACCCACGAGCGCACTTCGCCCGGGGCACGCTCGAGCAGCAGGCGCAGGGTCTGCGCCGTGAATTCGGGGGAGCGCAGGCCCGCGATGATGGCGAGGTCGAGCTCGCCCTCGCCGATGATGCCGACGCCCGCAAGGTCTGCGGGAATGGAGTGGCTCGCGGGGAGCGGGTCGCCCGCCGTGATGAGAAACAGCTCGCGGAGGCCGGCGGCCGCGGCCAGCATTGCCTGGTCAGATACGGGCGATGCGCCGTCGGCGAGCTCAATCTCGGTGAGCAGCGCGCGGGCGTGCGCCAGCGATTCGGGCTGTGTCACAGCGTGCAGTTGCGGGTTCGACATCGGTGCTCCTTCACTGCGCGGGGGCGCGGTTACGCGAGGAAAATTTACTCGGCGTCTGCCTGATGGTCATCCTCGGGCGTGTCGCGCGCACGGGCAAAGCCGTAGCCCACGCCGCGCACCGTGCTGATGAGGCCATCGTGCTCACCCAGCTTGGCACGCAACCTGCGCACATGCACGTCAACCGTGCGGGTGCCGCCGAAGTAGTCGGTGCCCCACACCTCAGACAGCAGCTGTTCACGTGTGAACACGCGCTCGGGGTGCGCGACTAAGAAGTAGAGCAGCTCAAACTCTTTGTAGGTCAGGTCGAGTGGCCGGCCGTGGAGGCGGGCGGTGAAGTTGGCCTCGTCGATGACTACACCGGCGGCGTGCACCTCAGTTTGGGCGCCCTGCTCGGCCACGTTGACCGCGGGGCGCAAAAGCCGCAGACGCAGTTCAATCTCTGCGGGCCCGGCGCCGGGAAGCAACACGTCGCTGACACCCCAGTCGGGCTGCACCACGCCGAGCGCAGACTCGGGGAGCACCGCGATGCGCGGGGCGCAACTGGTGGAGGCGAGCTCTTTACACACCTCGCGCGCAAGCCGCACATTGTGCGAACCGTCGACAATGATGCAGTCATACTGCGAGCGCATGGCGGGCGGTAACCGCAGCCCCAGCGGGGAAACCCGCAGGTCGTGGACCAGCAGCTCAAGCGAGGGCAGGGCATCTGCCGGGGCGCGGTCAGTGAGGCAGAGTAGCTGCATGGGCGCGTCCCTTCGCCGACGGAGGTGGGGTCGTCGACCATATTACTGGTCGCGGCATAGACCCCGTTGCCACCCGGGCTGTGGGACAATGGCCAGGTGAACGACACCACCGAGCCAGACGCACCCGAAATGTCGAGTGTGCAGTCCTGGCACGTCCCCCGCCTCATTACTGCGTGGGCCGCTGCGCTGGTGATGGGAGTGCTGGTGACAGTGCTCGTGCAAGAAAGTGATCGTTTTTCTTGGCTCGTGCTCGCCGTCGGTGTGTCGACCCTCGTCACCTTTGCGCTGCAGATCGGCACGGCCGAACGCGTCGGATTCATCACGCGAGTCTCTTTTAGCGTCGCCGGATCAGTGGTCATCATCGCCGCGATCGACATCGCCGTGCTGATCGCGACGCGTCTTTTCTAGCGGCTGACTAGCAGTAAGGCTGAGCCGTATCTCGCCGCTGGGATGGGCCGTCGCGACATCTGTGCCGCATGGCACCGCAAAGCGCTCACGAGTTGCTAGACTGACCGCATGCTGCTTGCACTTGAACTCTTCTTTCTTGGACTCCTGGGTCTCGCATCGCTCGCGATTGCTTGGGTCTCTGGCACCGTTATCTACAAGCTCTTCAAAGGTCAGCACTAGAAGCGCTTTCCATTAACGAACAGTCTGCGGCGATGAGCGTATTTCTCGATCTCCCCGCAGCGATCGCTGACGAGGCCACCGGTGTGGCCGCCCACTACGGGGAGCCGCTGCGTGAGCAGCGTGCCCTTGAAGGCGGCACCGCTGTCGTTGACCTGTCCCACCGCGGCATCGTGGTGGTGTCGGGTGATGACCGGTTGTCATGGCTGAACTCGATGACGAGTCAGCAGCTCACAGGGCTGCGACCCGGCGAAAGCACTGAGACCCTGCTGCTCGACCCCAATGGGCGTATCGAGTATGCGATCAGGGTCGTTGACGACGGCACCCAAAGCTGGTTGCTCGTTGACGAGGGGCTGGCCGAGCGGCTGACGGCGTTCTTGACGCGCATGCGTTTCGCACTGCGCGTCGTCGTCGCTAATCGCAGCGAAGACTTTGCGGTGGTAGGCGCGTTCGGCAACGGCGCTGCCCTGCGGTTGCTGCGCGAGCTAAACCCTGAAGTTGAATGGGTTGACCCGTGGCAGGGCGTGCAGCGCGGCGGTGTGCAGTATGCGCGCGGCGAGCATGCTGGTGCCCACTGGGAATTCACGCAGTGCGTGTTCGCGCGCGACCGCCTGGCCGCCGTTACCGCGGGGCTCGGCCCCGACGTGCGCGCCGCGGGATTGATGGCGCTTGCCGCGCTTGAGGTGCGCGCCTGGCGCCCTACCCAGCACGGTGACCTCGACGAGCGCTCCATCGCACACGAGTTTGACTGGATGCGCACCGCCGTGCACCTCACGAAGGGGTGCTACCGCGGGCAAGAGACCGTCGCCAAGGTGCACAACCTCGGGCGGCCGCCTCGCCGGCTGACGCTGCTGCACCTCGATGGTTTTCGGGGCGAGCTGCCGGTGCCCGGCGCGCTCGTGTATCTCGCAGACACAGCTAAGGACCCTGAAGCGCGCCCCGTGGGCCGCATCACCCGCGCCACGCTGCACTACGAGTGGGGCGGCATTGCGCTGGCCCTGCTAAAGCGATCGGTGCCCGAGGATGCAGAGCTCGAGGTGCGCAGCGGCGACGCCGGCGCAGACCCCAAATCAAGCGAGGGCGATGTGATCGCCGCGTCACAAGAAGTCATTGTGCCCGCCGATGCCGGTGCCTCGCGCGACATTCCGCGGCTGAAACGGCTCTAAACAGCGGTGCTTTGTGCGCCGAGGCGCCCAACAAACTAAGCTGGAGATATGACGAACAAGCTGATTTTGCTGCGCCACGGCCAGAGCGAATGGAACGAAAAGAACCTGTTCACGGGATGGGTTGACGTACGCCTCACCGATCAGGGACGCGGTGAAGCGGCGCGCGCCGGCGAACTGCTCGCTGAGTCGGGGGTGCTCCCTGATGTGCTGTACACTTCGGTGCTGAGCCGTGCGATTCAGACCGCCAACCTGGCACTCGAAGCCGCCGACCGCATGTGGATTCCCGTTGTGCGCTCATGGCGCTTGAACGAGCGCCACTACGGTGCACTGCAGGGCCTTGATAAGGCCGAGACACTGCAGAAGTACGGTGAGACGCAGTTCATGGAGTGGCGTCGTTCGTACGACACCCCGCCGCCCGTGCTCGAAGACTCCAACGAGTGGTCGCAGGCCAACGATGCGCGCTACGAGGGCATCGACGGAGAGCGCCCTCAGACCGAGTGCCTCGAAGACGTTGTTACTCGCCTGATCCCGTACTGGGAGAACGTGATTCTGCCCGACCTGCGCGCGGGCAAGACCGTACTCGTGACGGCACACGGCAACTCGCTGCGCGCCCTTGTGAAGCACCTCGAAGGCATCTCTGACGAAGACATCGCCGGGCTGAACATCCCCACCGGTATGCCCCTCGTTTACGAGATCGGCGAAGACGGCACCCCCAGTGGCGCCGGCACTTACCTTGATCCTGAGGCTGCTGCCGCTGGCGCTGCCGCAGTGGCTGCGCAGGGTAAGTAACCAGCGCGCCTCACGGCGACGCGCAGATTCAAAGAAAGGGCCCCTCGGAAGAGGGGCCCTTTCTTACGCGCTCAGATAGCTGGAGAGCTGAGACGTCTCGCACGCTCAGGTATCTGATGTACTGCGAAGCGAGGAGGAGTTATTCCTCTTCCTCTTCTTCGGCGCCGTACTTGTTCGCGTACTCCGCCCAAGGGTCTTCATTGTTTTGAGCTTCGGCTTTCGCCGCGAGTTCACGTTCAAGCGCATTGTAGTTCGTATCGGGACTGAAATACTTCAGCTCCCTGGCGACCTTTGTGTGCTTTGCTTTCTGACGGCCGCGCCCCATGCGTGACCCCCTTACACATTCGGGCCCCGCGAAATTACCACGAGGCAGGTACCAATTGAAATAGACGTATGGTGGCGATTCTAGCATGACCGGTCACGCATGCAGTGCGCTGGGGCGCCGGATAGGATGAGGGAATGAAGATTTCGCGTGCTCGACGCAACAGAATTATTCTGTTTGCCTTACTCGCGGTTGCGGTGGTCGTGCTCATCGCTGTGGTGGCCATACTTGCGCCTATTTTGACGCATAAAAGTGCGGGCGGATCTGGGCAAGCTCTCCCCATTGACTATGTTTCAGAGGTCTCTGCGACGGGGGCTGACGGTCGCACGCGCAGCCTCGAGGTCACCGAAACTTCGGGCGAATCTTTTGATCCCGCCAGTGTGCGGCCGGGCGAGTCGCTCACTGTTACTGGCTCGGGTTTTGATGCCGCAATCGGCATATATGTCGCCATCTGTGCGATCCCGAGTGACCCCTCGGTGAAGCCTGGCCCCTGCCTCGGCGGAATTCCTGAGGGCGCAACCGAAGAGTCGGCCGACACCTCGAAGTTCTCGAGCGTGTGGATCTCAGACGATTGGGCCTGGCGTGCGTTTGCGACACAGGGCTACAACGACCCCAAAACGGGCAGCTTCACGACCAGTCTGCTGGTGCCCGCCGCCCAAACCGAGGGCCTTGACTGCACAGTCACGCGCTGCGCCATCACCACCCGCGCCGATCACACCGCGGTCAATGACCGCGTGCAAGACCTGCTGATTCCCATTAGCTTCGCGAAGTAAGCAATAGCGGGCCAAACGCAGGTGCGTCAGCTCAAGGCCCGTCAGCACACGGCGCGTCAGGTCAACCGCTAGCCGATAGCGAGCGGGGCGAGCACGAGCGTCGCCACCGTGAAGATCGCGAGACCCGCAAGGGCGCCCACCACGGTGCCGTTGATGCGAATGAACTGCAGGTCACGGCCGACCTGTAGTTCGATCTTCTCAGCGGCCTCCTGCGCATCCCAGCGCTGCACCGTCTCAGTCACAATGTGCCCGAGGTCGTGACGGTACTCACGCACGAGGTGCTCGACGACCCCCATCACCCAAACATCGATCTTGTACTGCAGGGTGGCGTCGGCGAGCAGCTTGCGCCCAAAGTCCTCTGCCGCGGCGGTCATGCGTGACCGCAGTTCGCTCTCGGGGTCGCCCAGCATGTCGACGACGGCCGCACGCGTTGCTTCCCACGTGCTTTCGGCCAGCGCGCGAATGCGGGGGCTGTCAAAGACCTCGTGCTTAAACGTCTCGAGCTGCGCACGCAAGTGTTCCTGCTGCTGCAAATCTCGCGCCAGGTCTTGCAAGAACTTACGTAGGGCCACGCGAAACGGATGGCTGCGGTCTTCGCTGACGCGGCGCGCAAACCGTACGGCCTCGGTGTGGAGCCGCTGATCAATGAAGCGATCGAGCACGCTCGGCATCCACGCCGGCAGCTGCGAAGACGCGACCTGGTCGAACGCGCCGGGGTGGGCGTCGAGCCAGTCACCGAAGCGATCGGCGGCGATGTCAATGAGCGCTTCCTCGTGCTCACCCGAGATGAACGATTCAATCGCACGGCCGGCCAGCGGCCCCCACTCGGGGTCGACGATGTGTCGGCGTACGAGCGACTCGACAAACGCGCGCACGTCATCGTCATCGAGCACATCGAGGGCGCCCAGCGCCGCGGCCGCCGCGAGGTCGCTGGTGCGGCGTGCGCCAGCGGGGCCCGTGAGCCAGGCGCCAGCGGCCCGCGCGCCACTAATGTTGGCCAGTTTGTCGTGCACCACATCTTCGGCCAGAAAGTTATCTTCGATGAACGACCCCAGGCCCTCACCGATCTCATCTTTCTTGCGCGAGATGAGATTGGTGTGCGGAATCTTGATGCCCATGGGGTGGCGAAACAGCGCGGTGACCGCAAACCAGTCTGCGAGTGCACCGACCATGCCGCCCTCGCTGGCTGCCCGCACGTACCCCCAGGCCGGGTGCACCCCCTGCAGCAGAAACGAAATAACAAACAGCACGGCCATAAACCCGAGCAGCGCAAGCGCGATGATCTGCATGCGGCGCAGACCTCCGAGCCGCTCAAAATCTTCGGGCGTGCGGGCTCCAAGCGTGCGGCGGGGGCGGGTCGGCGACATACCAGTCATTATGCTCCCGGGCGCTGTGCGGTCGCGCATGGAATAATCAAAGACATGCATCTGCTCACGGCGTTCAGCCTGAAGAATCGCGCACTCATCGCGCTTGTGACCATTGTGGCCGCGGTGTTCGGCGTGATCGGGGTAGGTTCACTGAAACAGGAGCTGATGCCCTCAGTCCAGTTTCCGGCCATCGCGGTCGTAGCGACCTATCCGGGCGCGGCCCCCGAGGTCGTGAATGCCGACGTTTCGGGGCCCATCGAAACGGCGTTGCGCGGGGTGCCGCAGCTCGAAGGCACGAGCGCTACCTCAAGCACCGGATCATCGATGGTGTTGGCCCAGTTCACGTACGGTGTCGACCTTGCGGTCACCGAGCAAAAGGTTGAACGGGCCATTAGCCGCATCTCAGCGATGTTGCCGGCCGAGGCTGACACCCAGGTGATCTCGGGCAGCATCGACGACTTCCCCGTGATTCAGGTGGCGGTCACACCGGCTGAGGGGCAAAGCGCTGAGGACGCCGCGGCGCTCGTCACGCGACTGGTAACCCCCAAGCTCAGCGACATTGACGGTGTGCGCGATGCCCAGCTGTCGGGTGACCGCGCTGAACGGGTCGTGATTCGGCCCGATCTGGGGGCGCTCGCAGCTGCCGGGCTGACGACGCAGACGCTCACTGACACGCTGCAGCAAAGTGGTGTGCTGATCGCCGGCGGCACCGTCAGCGAAGATAACCGCACGCTCGCGGTGCAGGCGGGGTCGACTGTGACCTCGGCCGAAGACATTGCGGCGTTGCCGATCGCGGGCACCCCGCTGCCGCCCGCGCCCGCAGAGCTTGAGGTCGGGGGAGCGCTCACTCCGGGCCAACTGCCCGCGCCCGATATGCCCGCCGAGCCCGCGCCGCCGATCACAATCGGCAGCGTTGCCGCGGTCGCAATTGAGCAGGCCCCCGAGTCGAGCATTTCGCGCGTGGACGGGAAGCCCGCGCTCACGATCGCGGTCACGAAGATGTCGGCGGCGAACACGGTTGAGGTATCGCACGCGGTGCAGACCGAGCTCGATGCGCTGGCTTCGCAGCTTGACGGCGCCAAGGTGTCGGTCATCTTTGACCAGGCGCCCTACATTGAAGATTCGGTAGAAACGCTCACCACCGAGGGGCTGCTCGGCCTGCTCTTCGCGGTGCTCGTCATCTTGGTGTTCTTGATGTCGGTGCGCGCGACGCTGGTCACCGCGATCTCCATTCCGGTCTCGGTGCTGTTCACCTTTATCGGCTTAAACTTTGCCGATTACACCCTCAACATGCTCACGCTGGGCGCGCTGACAATCTCCATCGGCCGCGTGGTCGATGACTCGATCGTGGTGATTGAGAACATTAAGCGGCACCTGGGCGAAGCTGGCGACGCGGCTGCGGGCCAGAGCGCGCAGCTGATCGTGCGCGCTGTGCGCGAGGTCTCGGGCGCCATCACCGCCTCAACGGTGACGACGGTCGCGGTGTTCCTGCCGATGGCCTTCGTCGCCGGTATGGTCGGCGAATTGTTCAGACCCTTCGCGTTCACGGTGACGATCGCCCTCGTGGCATCGCTGCTCGTCTCGCTCACCATCGTGCCCGTGCTGGCTTTCTGGTTTCTGCGTACGACCCCGGGGCGCGCACCGCGCAAGGGCATCTGGGGGCGCGCAGCGCGATCCGGATCAGCTTCGCAGGCCCACGCCCCAGAGGCAGCCACCGCGATGCAGCGTGGCTACCGCCCGATCATCGAATGGACGCTTGCGCGGCCCGCGGTCACGCTCATCATTGCCGCGGTGATTTTGGGCGGCACGTTTGCCGCGACGCCGCTGATGAAGACCAACTTCATGGGCGCAGACGGCCAAAACTCGGTCAGCCTCGTGCAGACGCTCGAACCGGGCACGAGCCTCGAAGCACAGCTTGCGCAGGCCGAACGCGTCGAGGAAAGCCTCGACGGCATCGCCGAGGTCGAGTCGGTGCAGGTCACCATCGGCAGCGGTGGCGGCGGTATGGGCGCTATGTTTGGCGGCGGCGGTGACGGTGCGGTGAACTACTCGCTCACCACGGCGGCCGACGCCGATCAGGCGAAGCTGCAAGACCAGATTCGTGACGAGCTCGCGGCCCTCGACGACGCCGGTGAGTTCGCCATTAGCCAGTCGAGCGGCGGCGCAGGCATGTCGAGCTCGATCGCCGTTGACGTGGCGGCGCCAGACCAGGCCACCCTCGCCGACGCCAGCGATGCGGTGCTCGCCGCGCTGCGCGATGAGCCCGGGCTGCAGCAGGTCGAAAGCGATCTGGGGCAGTCACGCCCCTACCTGAGCGTGACGGTGAACCGTGAGCTTGCGGCCTCGGCCGGGGTCAGCGAAGCCGCGGTCGCAGGCCAGATGGCGCAGCAGATGCAGCCGCAGCAGATCGGCCAGATCACGCGCGAGGCAAACGTCACCAGTGTGTACCTCGTGGCGAACGAGATTCCGACCGACCCCGCCGGGGTCGCCGCGCTCGCGATCCAGACCGCGACCGGGCCGCAGCGCCTCGACGCGCTTGCCGCGCTCGAAGTGGTCGACGGGCCCGTGTCGATCCACACCGCCGATGGCGCCCGCACGGTTACCGTGTCGGCGCTGCCCGTGGGCGACGACCTGACCGCTGCAGGCTCGGCGGTCAGCAACGCGCTCGACACGGTCGACCTGCCTGCCGGGGCGACCGCCTCAGTTGGCGGCGTGATGTCTCAGCAGTCTGAAGCATTCGAACAGCTGGGCATTGCGTTGCTCGCCGCAATTCTGATTGTGTACGTCGTGATGGTGGCGACGTTCCGCAGCCTGCTGCAGCCGCTCTTGTTGCTCGCCTCGGTGCCGTTCGCGGCGACGGGTGCGTTGCTGTTGCTGATCTTGACGGGCATTCCGCTAGGGGTTCCGTCGCTGATTGGTGTGCTGATGCTCATCGGTGTCGTCGTCACGAACGCGATCGTGCTCGTCGACCTGGTGAACCAGTACCGTGCGCGCGGTGACGCGCTGCGTGATGCGGTGCTGCACGGCACCCTGCAGCGTCTGCGCCCCATCGTGATGACGGCGCTCGCGACCATTCTCGCGCTCACGCCCATGGCGCTGGGCGTCACCGGGCAGGGCGGGTTCATCTCGCAACCGCTCGCCGTCGTCGTGATCGGCGGGCTGCTGTCATCGACCGTGCTGACGCTCGTTGTGCTGCCGACCCTGTACTACGCGGTCGAGGGGCGACGGGGGCGTGGCCGTGGGCCGCGCCGCTCGGGCGGGCCTGGTGGGACGGGCGGGCCCGGCGGGCTCGGCGGTGCTGGTGGTGAGGCTGCTGTTGCTGGCGTTGCTGGGCTTGGTGGTCTTGACGGCGACACTGGTGAGCGTCGCCGCGCTGGCGGGCCGAGGCGTGCCCGCGGTGCCGGAGTGATTGCGGGTGCCGAGCCGGCCGGTAGCGCTGATCTAGCTGGTGCTGGAACGGGTGCAGGCTTGGCCGGTGCCGGTGCTGCATCTGATGCAGCCGGTGCGATACCGTTTGGCGCGGTGAGCGCTGGCTCTGCTGTTGGGGGCGCCGCTCTTGCCGGTGCCGGGTCGGCTGTCGCCGGGCTGACAGGGGCTGGGGCCGGAGTTGCTGGTGCTGGTGCTGGTGATGGGCCGGCAAGCGCCGACGCTGATGCTGACACCACCGCGAACAGTACATCCGAGGCTGATGGTGAGGCCGCGCAGGAGACAGTGGTCGATGATGCCCCCACCGGGCCTCGTCGTCGCAGCCGTCTGCGTGAACAGCGTGAGCAACGTGAACCCCGCGCACCTCGAATGTCACGCATCGAACGCGCCGTGCGTGAGGCTGACGCAGCCAGTACGGCGGCGGCGGCCGCTGCTGCTGGCGCTGGTGTTGGAGCCGCTGGCATCGCCGCCGGCACTGGCATTACAGGTGGTGCAGCCGCTGAAGCTGCCACGGTTCCTGCAAACCTAGGTGCTGAGGCCATTAGCGCTGATGCGGCTGGTGCTGAGACCGCTGGAGCTGAAACCGCTGATGCTGCGGGCACGACGCCTGCTCCCTCGCACGCAGCAGAGCCCACGCCTGTGGTTCTTCCCGAACAGGCGGAGCCTTACACGCCCAAGCTAAATGCTGCGGACGAGGCCCCGAGTCTGGTTTCTGCGGTGCGGGCTGCTGCGCCTGAGCCTGCCGAGCCCGCTGCACCTGCTGCGCACGCTCCCGCCGCAGTAACTCCGGAAGATTCACTAATTCCGGACACGGAGAGAGAGCTGGGCTCCGGAATTGGTGAAAGCTCCGGAATTGGTGAGGCCAAGACGGCCGAGCCCCAGCCCGAGCTCGACCCCGAGCTCGATGTGCTGCCTGAATCAGCAGAACCTGAGGGTGTGCGCAAGGCCCGAGCCGCTCCGGTGGTGACCGAGCCCGCAAACACTGATGCGCCGGTGGAAATGTCGACCGCGACCGCCGAAATGAGCCTCGCGCTCGAAGATCTCGGGTTCACGGGTGACCAGAATCCGCTGGTGTCACGCTCGGTCGACCCCAGCGTGGCTGCGCGGTTGCGTCGGGCTGAGCAACCGCTCACTGAAGACGTCATGCCTACGCCTCCTGCGAAGTTTGCGTCTGATGTGTGGGATCCGACCTCGCGAGACGATCTGGCTCCGTTGGTGCTGCCCGGTCCGCTTGAGGCCGAAGCTCAGGGCGCGAAGTCTGCAAGCTCCGCAGCAACGGCAGCCCCCGAGGACCACGAGGAAATCTCGCTGCCCTTGATGCCTGGCGAAGTTGCGCCGGTGGTTGAAGCTGAGGTCGAGGCTGCGGCGGTGCCCGAGGCTGCGCCGGTGGTTGAAGCTGAAGCCGAGGCTGCGCCCGAGCCCGCAGCGGTCGCCGCAACGCGGCTCATGCCCGAGGTCGAGCCTGATCCCGAGCTCGTCGTTGCCACGCAGGTACTGCCCGTGGTTGCGCCCGACCCCGCCCCGGCTCCCGCAGAGGAACCGTGGGACATCGAAGCCGACGAAGCTGATGAATCCAACGAAGCTGAGCGCTCTGACGACGCTGATGAGTCGGCTGAACCCGAGGCGCCAGCGATCAACCGTCCACTGGCACCCCCTGGCATGTTCCAGGCGCCGCCGGTGACCGCCCCTCCCGTTACGGGAGAGCTGAACTGGGAGCAGCTGATGTGGGAGGCAACGCAGGAGGCCGAGGGTGGCCCTGCAGACGAGCCAACAGCGGAGGCCAGCACCGAACCTGCGGCTGCAGAACCCTCTGACCAGGCACCCATCAGTGCCAACGATCCGGCCGAATCATCGGCCCCCAAAACTCACCCGGCGGAGGATTCCGACCGGGTAAATGACACCGGCAAATCGCCGAGCGAGGAGCACTAGTCTTATGGCCAAGGGCCGAAGCGGTGGGTTCAAACCCCCCGCCAATTTCGAGCCGGGGCGCAACCCCCGCAACAAATCATCGCGCTTCCGCGACGCCGCAGGTAAGCCTGCTGGCGGCGGCAAGTCTCGCGATACCGACGGGAACGGCGGCAAGAACGGCGGCGCCAAGAACGGTGGCAACATCGACCGGTCGGCGCCCCGCAAGAGCGGATCAGCCAACGTGGTCACCCCGCGATTGGTGGGAGGGCGCCCGGCTACTGGGCGATCCGGATCAGAATCCACGAGCCACCAGAGTTCTGAGCGACTTGCTTCAGAGCGCTACACGGGCGGCAAGAACGCGGCCGCGCGTGCATCGCGCGTGCACGGTCGCGCGGTTGACCCGCAGAAGGAAGCGATGGAGCGGCAGCGCGAGCTGCACCGCGCCCCGCTGCCCGAGGCCGTACACACCACGGTGGCCGACGCCGCTGGCGTCACCTTTGCCGATCTCGGCCTGGGCGGCAACCTCGTGCGCGTGCTCGGTGAGCTGGGCGCCGAGACGCCGTTTCCGGTGCAGGTCGCCACGATCCCCGATTCGATCGCGGGCCGTAACGTGCTCGGGCGCGCGAACACCGGGTCGGGTAAGACCATTGCCTTCGGTGCCGCGCTCGTGGAGCGCATGCTGAAGCTGAAGGCCGAGGGGCTCATTCCCCGCACGCCGAAGCCCGCCGCCGCCCAGCGCGGTGTGCGTGGCAAGGCACCCGCGGTGCGCAACCCGAAGGCACTGATTCTGGCGCCGACGCGTGAGCTCGCGCTGCAGATCGACCGCACCATTCAGCCGCTGGCGCGCTCGGTGGGGTTCTACACGGCGCAGCTCGTTGGCGGTGTGCCGATCGACTCGCAGATTCACGCGCTTGAGCGCGGGGTCGACATTATTATCGGCACCCCCGGCCGTATTCAGGATCTCGTGGATCGCCGTCGCCTCGACCTGCGCGAGGTGCTCGTGAGCGTCGTTGACGAGGCCGATCACATGTGTGAGCTCGGCTTTCTCGAGGCCGTGCAGAAGGTGCTGCGCCAGACCGTGCGCGGCAGCCAGCGGTTGCTGTTCTCGGCCACGCTTGACGGCGAGGTCGCAGACCTGGTGGCTGAGTTCTTGCGTGACCCCGCGGTGCACATTGCTGAAGAGCGTGCGCCCGGAAACGTCGACCACAATGTGCTCGTGGTGAAGCGCGAGGAGCGCGACGCGGTGCTCGTGCAGCTGGCCAAGCGTCGCGGGCGCACCATGCTGTTCTGCCGCACGCGCGCCTACGCCGAAGCCGTCACCAATCTGCTCGAGCTTGAGGGCGTGCGCGCCGTTGAGCTGCACGGCAACCTGAGCCAGGCCCGCCGCGAGCTAAACCTTGAAAAGTTCAGCACCGGCAAGGTGTCTGTGCTGGTGGCCACCGACGTGGCCGCCCGCGGTATTCACGTGGATGGCGTGGACTATGTGGTGCAGGCCGATCCTCCCGCAGATTACAAAACCTATCTGCACCGCACCGGTCGCACCGGTCGCGCGGGCAGTGACGGCGAAGCCACCCTGCTGATTTCGCGGGTGCGGCAGGCGCGCACCGATGAATTGTTGGCCGACGCAAAGATCACGCCCAACTTCTTCGCCGACTTCACTCCGGGTGATCGTTTGCCGCGGGGGCAGTCCTCGAGTCGTTGATGAAAGTGACACACGAAGCGGCCCATTTATGTAGGGTATAGCTAAGTGGTGTGGGCGGGGGTGGGGCGACATTTGTCGCCCCACCCCCGCTTGCTTGAAAGCACAGGGGCGGATGCCTAGGCTGGCGACAGCGCCGGGTTGCCCGGCATGCACAATGCTGTCACACGCAGATGCTGTCAAAAGGAGCACTCATGAGCACCACCAGCCCCCAGTCGACACCCCGCATTAACGTCACCCAGGTGGGTGACGCCCTGCTCGGCCGTTGGAAGGCCGAGCGACTCGAATCTCGCGCCCTCGCCTCAGACCCGCGGCTGCACACCATCCCCGGGCAGCCGATGGCTGAACACCGTGAGCGTGCGCTGTCGCAGCTCGGTATTCTCGTCGAGAACGGCGCCATTCAGCGGGCCTTCCCCTCAGATCTGGGCGGCGCAGACAACCACGGCGGCAACATCGCTGCATTCCAAGAGCTCGTGCTGGCCGACCCGTCCATGCAGATCAAGGGCGGCGTGCAGTGGGGCCTCTTCGGCGCAGCCATCTTGCACCTGGGCACCCGCGCACACCACGAAGCGTGGTTGCCCGACGTCATCAGCCTGAAGCTGCCCGGCGCCTTCGCCATGACCGAGATTGGTCACGGCTCTGACGTGGCCTCGATCGGCACCACGGCCACGTATGACGAGGCCACCGAAGAATTTGAAATCCACACCCCGTTCGCGGGCGCGTGGAAGGAATTCCTTGGCAACGCCGCACTGCACGGGCAGGCCGCGGTGGTCTTCGCGCAGCTCATCACGAAGGGCGTGAACCACGGCGTGCACGCCTTCTTCGTGCCCATTCGCACCCCTGCGGGCGACATGCTGCCGGGCATCGGCAGCGAAGACGACGGTGTCAAGGGTGGCCTGAACGGCATCGACAACGGGCGGCTGCACTTCACACACGTGCGCATTCCCCGCACGAACCTGCTCAACCGCTACGGCGATGTTGCCGCAGACGGCAGCTACTCGTCGTCGATCGACAGCCCGGGCCGCCGCTTCTTCACGATGATCGGCACCCTCGTACAGGGTCGTGTGTCACTCGACGGCTCGGCGGTGCGCGCGATGCAGGCTGCGCTCACGATCGCGATCACCTACGGCAGCCAGCGCCGCCAGTTTCCCGGCGCCTCGGGCCGCGAGACGGTGCTGCTTGACTACGGTCAGCACCAGCGCCGCCTGATCCCCAGGCTGGCGCAGAGCTACGCGATGGCGTTCGCTGATGAGAAGCTGCTGACGGTGTTCGATGAGGTGTTCTCGGGTGCCCGCGACACCGCCGAGAACCGCGAGGATCTCGAAACGCTCGCCGCTGCGTTCAAGCCGCTGTCGACGTGGGCCGCGCTCGATACGCTGCAAGAGACCCGCGAAGCGTGCGGTGGTGCCGGGTTCATTGCGAAGAACCGGTTCACCTCACTGCGCGCCGATCTCGACATCTACGTCACCTTCGAGGGCGACAACAACGTGCTGCTGCAGCTCGTGGGCAAGCGCCTGCTGAAGGACTACGCGGCCCAGTTCGCCGGCGGCGACAAGGCCGCGCTGGCGAAGGCCGCGGCCACCCAGCTGGGCGACAAGGTGAGCCGATTTGGGCTGCGCCAGATGGGGCAGAGCATCGCCGACCTCGGCCAGGTGAGCCGCTCGGTCGAGAGCGTGCGCGCGCCCGAGGCGCAGCGCGCGCTGCTCGCCGATCGCGTCGAAACGATGGTCGCCGAGGTGGCCCTCGCCCTGCGCGAAGCCGGGAAGGGGATTCCCCGCGAGCAGAAGCAGGCCCGTGCCATCGCGCAGGAGGCTGCCTTCAACGCGCAGCAGCACAAGCTGATCGCTGCGGCCCGCGCGCACGCCGAACTGCTGCAGTGGGAGGCGTTCACCGAGGCACTCGAAGGCATCACCGACGCCGATTCGAAGCGGGTACTCACCTGGCTGCGTGACCTCTTCGGCCTCGGCCTGATCGAGGAGCACGCCGCCTGGTACCTGATCGCAGGCCGCATGTCGGCGCACCGTGCCGAAGCCGTGACGGCGTACATTGACCGGCTGATCGGCCGGTTGCGCGACCAGTCCCTCGACCTCGTTGCCGCGTTTGGGCTCACCCCCGAGCTGCTGCGCGCCGAAATCGCTACGGGCATTGAAGCCGAACGCCAGGCTGAGGCGCAGGCCTACGTCGAGGGCGAGCGGGCGGCGGGCCGCTGGCCGATCCACGAGAAGGAGCTGCGCAGCAAGGCAAAGGCCGCACGCAAGGCCGAGACCGCGGTCGGTTAAGCGCGTATGTAATTTGATCCGGATCCCGGCCCAGCCCGCGAGTCGCCTACAGGCGCTCGCGGGCTGGGCTCGTTGTGGGGCTGGCGCCACCGGGCCTCGGGGACACCGGGGCCGAGATGCGGGGCCTCGTAGCCACGAATGCTCGCTACAGTGGAGGGCATGACTGAGCTGCGTAGCCTGTACCCGCCCATTGAGCCCTATGACCACGGCATGCTCGCCGTGGGGGATGGGCACGAGGTGTACTGGGAGGTGTGCGGTAACCCTGCCGGCAAGCCCGTGGTGTTTGTGCACGGCGGCCCGGGCGGCGGTTGCGGCACCGATCAGCGGAGGTTCTTCGACCCCGAGAAGTACCGCATCGTGTTGTTTGATCAGCGTGGGTGCGGGCGCAGCCTGCCGCACGCGAGTGATCCCGCTGCCGACCTCGCGACGAACACAACCTGGCATCTCGTGCGCGATATGGAGCTGCTGCGCGAGCACTGCGGGTTCGACGCCTGGCAGGTGTTTGGTGGATCGTGGGGGTCGACGCTCGCGCTGGCCTACGCGCAGACACACCCCGAGCGCGTCACCGAGCTCGTACTGCGGGGCATCTTTACCCTGCGCAAGAGCGAACTTGAGTGGTTCTACCAAACGGGCGCTTCGCACCTGTTCCCCGATGTGTGGGAGGAATACCTGGCGCAGATTCCCGAGGCCGAGCGGGGCGACCTGATGGCCGCGTATCACCGCAGGCTGTTCGACGTTGACCCGGCCGTGCACGTGCCGGCAGCCGTCGCGTGGACTGTGTGGGAAAACTCAACGGTGCACCTGCACCCCGATGAAGCGGCCATCGCAGAGGCCCGCGCCGATGAGGCCGCGGCCGTGGCGTTCGCGCGCATCGAGAACCACTTCTTCATGAACGGTGGGTTCATGGAAGACGGGCAGCTCATTCGTGACGCCGCCGACAAGCTCGCGGGCATTCCCGGGGTAATCGTGCAAGGGCGCTATGACGTGTGCACGCCCGCCCGCACTGCGTGGGATCTGCACCGGGCATGGCCCGAAGCCGAGTTCGAGATGGTCGCCGACGCCGGGCACACGGCACTCGAGCCCGGCAACATTGATGCGCTCGTGCGCGCCACCGATCGTTTCGCTGCCGCGGCGGGCGAAGGCGCGGGCGAATAAATCTTGCGCGTCACACCGGTACGACGATGGGCGCCTTAAGCGTCTTCATTACGATCGTCGATGTGATCTTGCGCACGCCGGGGAGCCCCGAGAGCACCTCGTCGAAGAATCGCTGGTAACTCATGAGATCTGGCGCGAGCACCCGCAAGAGGTAGTCGATATCGCCGAAGAGGCGCTGTCCCTCAACCACCTGCGGTTGCTCGTCGACCTGGCGCTCGAACTCACGAATGGTGGGCCCATCAGTGAGGTTGAGCTGCACAAACACAATGGCTTCAAACGAGAGGCCCACACGCTCGGGGTCAACGTCGGCGTGATAGCCGCGAATCACGCCGCTGGCCTCGAGTTCTTTCATGCGACGCAGCGTCGGCGCCACGGTGAGCCCCACGTGTTGGGCCAGTGTCGTGGCACTTTCTCTGCCCGAGATTTGCAACTCGTGCAATATTTCTCTATCAATCGCGTCCATAGCGCTAATTCTATGCGCGATACCCGGGGGTTTGCGCTCAATCGCACCAGCACTTGGTGACGATTTTTCCCTACGCTTCAGACCATGGACATGGCACTGCTTGGCGCATTCGCAATTTCGGGGCTCGGCTTCGCCGTGCTGCCCGGCGCAGACTGGGGATACGCGATCGCTACAGGAGTGCGCGGCCGCGGTATTTGGCCTGCCATTTCGGGCATGGTGCTCGGCTATGTGATCCTCACCGTTGCCACCGCCTTTGGCGTGGCCGCACTGATCGCTTCGTCGCCGCGGGCACTCGGCATCATCACCCTGGTGGGCGCCGCCTACCTGAGCTGGCTCGGTGTGCAGACGCTGCGCTCGGCGCACGCGGCGAGCTACGCCGAGGCCGCAGGAACGCCGGGATCGCTGCGTCGCATGTTTGCGAAGGGCGTGGCCACGAGCGGCACGAACCCCAAGGGGCTGCTGTTGTTTGTGGCGCTGCTGCCCCAATTTGTGTCGTTGCAGGCCGGGTGGTCAGCGAGTGCACAAATGCTCGTGCTCGGCTTCGTGTTTACGATCACCGTGGCGGTGATCTACACGCTCGTTGCATTTATGTCGAAGCGGGTAGTGTCGCAGCGGCCCGAGTTTGCGCGCTACGTGTCGTACGCGAGCGGCGTCATGATGCTCGTACTCGCCGCTGTGCTCGTCGCTGAGCAGCTACTGGGGTAACGGGTCACCCGGGGGCTGAAAGTGCCCGAGAATCCATTAAATCCTTGTGTATCGCGCACGTGATGTGTGCGATGCACAAGGATTTAATGATGGAATGAGAAGCTAACGACGCTTTCCTGAGCCCTTTTTGCCCTTGCGTTCAGCCCGCCGTGCGGCCTTTTCGCGCTCGGCCTTCTCCTTTGCCGCAGCGAGCTGGGCGCCACGAGAGTTGGGCTTCAGCTTGGGTTTCGCCTTCTTTGGCTGAACCTGTCGCACCTTGGCCGGTGCCGCGGTGGGGGCGCCCGCGGCGGGAGACCCCTCGCGTGAACTGCGTGCGGTGCGGCCGCGCAGAATGCCGGCGAGCTGCTGCATATCAGCGTTGTCGCTGTCGATCTCCCACGTCGCCCACACCGTGGTCGCCGCGAGCGCCGGGTTCCCCACGACCTTCAGCAGCGCATGCGCCTTCTTGCTCGACAGGTGGCGCGACAGCGGCATCGGCAACAGCATGCCGCCCGCACCGGTGGCGACGAGATCGAGCGCCGAGCGCGCGTTGCGGGGCTTCCACGCCGGGTCATCCCACGGGGTGGGGGCCGGCCACTCGGGGGCATGATCGGGGTGGTCGAGCAAATTGATAAGCGATAAATCGTGCACGTGAATCTCGGCCTCTTCGGCGAGCTCGTGATCGACGGGCACTACCAGCGCGATCGACTCGTCATACAGTCGCAGTGCGCGGCGGCTTCCGTTGGGGCCGGTGTGCTCGGGCTCAGCACCCGGGGCGGTGCGCTCGAGCAGCATGTCGTAGTCGGGGCTGATCTGCTTCTGCGGTGAGAACGCCGCAGCCACCGGCACCAACTGCAGCTGCGTGTGAGTGGCGACCAAGTACCGCTTTGCCCACTTCGTAGGCGCGATGCCGCGCACGAACCCGAGACGCAAGCCCAGCGCAGTCGCGGTGGGATCGGGCACGGCCTCAGCTGTACCGGTTACCTCGAGATCGGTCACCGCAAGATCAGTGATCTCCAGTTCATCGGTCTCGGGGGCGTGGGTATCGTGTTCGCTCACAGGGCGACCTCCGCGTAGATTTCGTGCGTGTAGGGCAGGCGGGCGCTTGATAGCGCGAGCCGGTAATCGGTGGTGCTGGGGGATGTCGTGGTGGGGGAGCCCTGATCTCGGGGAAACCGCAGCGGAGTGCCCTCGTCAAGATAGTGGGGCAGCGCAAGCTGTGCGTGTCCCTGCGGTGGCAAACCGCTCGCGGGCACCACCCGCCACCACGGCACCGCGTGGCCAAACAGGGCGAGTACCCGACCCACCGCGCGCGGCGCCGAAGAGCCGACCGCGAGGCCCACATCACCGTATGTCATGACCCGGCCCGCTGGGATGCGGCGCGCGACGTCAAGCACGGCGTCGACGAACTCGGGGCTGGGCATGGGATAAGACTACGCGCCCACCGGGCAGCGCTGGTGCGCGTAACTCAGAAAACGGCGGTGCGGGGGCAGCTGAGCCCAGAAATGACACAGGCCGACCCGCGCTCGCGTTACTGCTGCGAGGGCGGGTCGGCCTGTCACTTCGCTGGGGTTAGCGGCGACCGAACTGCGCCGCGGCCGGGCAATCGAAGGGATCGCGTGCGGCGAGCCCCACGCGGTTCAAGTACTCGATCACAATGGCGTACGACTGCATGATCGTGGTCTCGGTGTAGGGCACGTTGAGACGCTCGCAGTGCTCCTTGACGATCTTGCTGGCGCGGCCCAGGTAGGGGCGGGCCATGCTGGGGAAGAGGTGGTGCTCGGCCTGGTAGTTCAGGCCGCCGAACAAGATGGTGGACCACCAGCCGCCGCTCACGTTGCGTGAGGTGCGCACCTGCTTGGTGAAGAAGTCGAGCTTGGCATCGTGGGCGATGACCGGCATGCCCTTGTGGTTGGGGGCGAACGAGGCACCCATGTACACGCCAAACACGGCGATCTGTACGGCCGAGAACGCGAATGCCTTACCGAGCGGCAAGAACATGAAGATCGGAGCATAGAACAAAATGAAGCGCGCGGTGATCATCGACAGCTCGGCCCAGCGGCCCTTGACGGGGCCACGGCTGCAGAGGTGACGAATACCGTGCAGGTGGAGGTTGAGACCCTCAAGCGTGAGCAGCGGGAAGAAGAACCAGCCCTGGCGCTTGTTAATGGCGCGCACAAAACCGCGAGCCTGCGCCGCATCCTCTTCGAGGAACGCGATCGTGTCGACCTCGATATCGGGGTCCTTGCCGACGCGGTTGGGGTTCTGGTGGTGCCGCGAGTGCTTTGAGTCCCACCACGAATAGCTCATGCCCACAGAGGCGATGATCACGCGAGCGAGGCGATCGTTCGCGGGGCCCGTGTTGAGCACGATGCGGTGGGCCGCTTCGTGGCCGATAAAGGCGACCTGAGTGAGCATAAAGCCCACGCCGAAAGCGATGAGGAGCTGGAACCAGCTGTCACCAAGCAGAATGAACCCGGCGGTGAGCGCCGCAAATCCGAGCAGAATGCCGCCACCGAGCAGGGCGTAGAACCAGCGAGCACGCTTCAACAGGCCCGCTTCGCGCACCTCAAGAGAAACTTCCTTGTAGGCCTTCGCGATCGGAGGGAAGTCTTGAGCACGGGCGCGTGTGTAACGCAGCTCGCCGAGCTGACCTTGTGGCTGTTGGCCTTGCTGATCCTGGGCAAGGGTAGACGTCAGCGTCATGATCGGCACCTGGTTCCCTTCGGGCGACGCGAAGACGCCCGGTCGGTGAAACTGAAGCTAAAGGCATTTGCCAATCGCTGCGCCCAATGTACCTGCTTTAGCATGCACGAACCGGTATGTGGGCCGTGTAACTGGTGTGCATGGCGGTTTGGGGGAGAAACGCGGGATCCGGATCAAGATCAGATCCCGCGCCCAGTGCGCGCGTGAGCGGGGTGCCGCGCCCGCCCCGCGCCACCCGGTTAGCTAAATTCTGAGACGCCCAACAGCATGCCGATGGTGTAGGTCGCCGCGACCGCGACGGCGCCGAAGACGAGCTGGCGCAGTGAACCCTTGATCCAGCTGCGGCGGGTGATGCCCGCGGCGGTTCCGCCGGCGATGAGGAGGCCGGCGCCGCCAAACGCGAGGCCCCACCACAGATCGCCGAAGCCGAGCAAGAACGGCAGCACGGGAATGATGGCGCCGATGCTGAATGAGATAAAGGAGGAGACGGCCGCGACGAGGGGCGACGGCTTCTCTTCGGGGCTGAGCCCGAGCTCGTGCGCCAGGTGCACGCGAATCGCCTTCTCGCTGTTGGTGTGCACCTGCTCGGCGGCGGCGTTCGCGGTGCCCTCGTGCATGCCGAGGCGGCCAAACAGCGCGGCCAATTCGGCCTGCTCGCCCTCGGGGTTGCGGGCGTGAGCCTCGCGTTCGACGCTGACCTCGGCGTCGAGCTGCTCGTTGGCGGTGCGCACCGAGGTGAATTCGCCCAGGGCCATCGAGATCGCACCCGCGATGAGCCCCGAAACGCCCGTGAGTGCGACGACGCCGGTCGGCGCACCCGCCGCCGCGATGCCCGCGATCAGGCCGACGTTCGAGACGAGCCCATCCATGGCGCCGAAGACGCTGGCACGCAACCAGCCAGATGCGACGTCGGCGTGGCTGTGGTCGTACTCGTGCGGTTTTGCGATGTCGAACTCGCTCATGACTCAATTCCTGTGGGGGTGATGGGCATGGCGCCGAAACACACGGCGCACGCCGTGATGCTGACTCGTTACCGTACCAAGGATCCCGAGTGAGAGAGAAGCCCAGATCACACGTCGGCCAGAGGTATGTCGTGAGTTCGTGATGACGAACATTTTGCAGCGTCGCGGTCAGCGCGGCGAGATACGCTGGAACCAAGCTTGAGGAGGCCCCGTGGATATTAGTGGACGTGTTGTCACTCGTGAGGGACACAGGTATTTGCAGATGGCTCGCTCGCTCGCGATGCCGATCGAGGAAGCCTGGGAATATCTGACCGATTCTGAACTGACCGAACAGTGGTTCGGCCCGTGGGAGGGCGATGCGCGCCCCGGCGGAAGCGTGCGCGTGCGCATGCGGTTCGAATCTAACGAGCCCGCCCTGCGCGTGAGCATTCGCGGCTGCGCGGCCCCCAAGGCCCTCGTGCTGCACGTGCTTGACGAGGGTGCCGACTGGGAGATTTCGTTCCAGCTGCAAGAAGACGGCCCCGAAGACACGCTGCTGCTGTTCACACATCTGCTCACTGAGCGCGTGGAGATTGGTGAGATTGGCCCCGGGTGGGAGTACTACCTCGACCTGCTGGTGGCCGCGACCGAGGGCGCCGAAAAACCGAGCTTTGAGTACTACTTCCCGGTGATGAGTGAGGCCTTTCGGGCCATGTAAGTCGAGTGGCGTGTGGCTCCGCCGAGCTGCTTCGGCTACGCCCGTGGCGCCCACACTTCTTGCCCGCTGAACACTCCAGTTTTCTACTAAACTCGACTGCATCAGCCAGCCGTGAAAACGGTATGGATCCACCGGCGTCACCCAGCGGCCCTCAGGGACAGGAACGGCTTTGACCTTCAACGATAATGTGCGTATCGATTCCAGCAAGGTGTCGAAGCGCAGCGGCGCCAAGCGCGGCGGCATGATCGCGGGCGGCGGCATCGGCGTGGTGTTGCTGCTCGCCCTGGGGTCACAGCTGCTGGGTGTCGACCTCACCTCCTACGCCCCCGTGGTGGAGCAGATCATTGGCGGCGGCAGCTCGAACTCGCAAGAGCAGTCGGCCCCGCTCGACGAGTGCACCACGGGGGCTGCGGCCAACAGCGACACCGAGTGCCGCATGGCTGGTGCCAGTGACTCGCTCGACCGGTTCTGGGCCACCCAGGTAGACAACTATCGCGGCCCCGAAGACGTCGTGCTGTTCGAGGGGCAGACCCAGTCGGGGTGCGGCGCCGCTTCGGCCGCGACGGGGCCGTTCTACTGCCCGGCAGACGAGTCCATCTTTATGGACGTCGCATTCTTCGAGACGCTGCGCAGTGACTACGGCGCATCGGGCGGGTCGCTCGCTCAGATGTACGTGCTTGCGCACGAGTGGGGTCACCACATCTCAAACCTCATCGGTTCCATGCAGGGCGTCGGCAATGAGACGGGCCCGGCCTCGGGCTCGGTGCGCCTCGAACTGCAGGCCGATTGCTTCGCCGGAGCTTGGGTGAAAGACGCCACGACCGTCACCGACAACCAGGGCGTACCATTCTTGAAGCCGGTGACGAACGCACAGGTCGCAGATGCGTTGAACGCCGCCGCCGCGATCGGTGACGACACGATCATGGAGAACGCCGGTATGAAGGTCAACCCCGAGCGCTTCAGCCACGGCACCTCTGAGCAGCGCCAGCGCTGGTTCGATGTGGGCTACACCGAAGGTGCCGGATCATGCGGCACCTTCGACGTCGCAGCCAACAAGCTGTAACGCGGTCACCAAAGCCACCCGTCTGCACCTCGCTCATCGCGGTGCAGGCGGGTGGCTTTGTGCTGCCCGGGTGTAGCAACCGGGGTGGGTAGAAACCTGACCGAACGCTCCAAACCTGAGAGAAATCAACTTGCGATGCTTCCTTTACGTTCGTAAAGTAGATGCATGACCGAGATTGATCCCCGCGCTGCACGCAGTCGCGCCGCTCTCGTTGAGGCCATGATCGGTGCGCTCGACGAGGGAACCCTTCCTGCTTCGATTAGCATCACCGACATCGTGAAGCTGGCGGCGGTGAGTCGCCCCACGTTCTACCAACACTTCAAGAGCATGTCTGCGCTGGTGCACGCCGCGGCGCTGATGCGCCTCAACAGCGCGTTCGCGTTGGTGCCCGCCCCAGATCCGCAGGCCGAGTGGGAGACCGTCTCTCACGAGTCGATGACCATTCTGCTCACTCACCTCACCGATTACTCGGTGTTCTACCTCGCGGTGCTGCACGACTCGGGGATCACCCCGGTCTCCGACATCATCGACATTCTCGCCACCAGGTTCCTCGACGTCGCACCGTTCTCGCCCGCGATCCGGGCAGATAACGAGGCCGCTCGCGAGCGGGCCGAGTTTCTCGCCGCGGGAATTACGTGGTCGGTAGTGCGCTGGCTTGAAGCTGGCGGCACCGATCTGCAGTCGGCCGCGCACCGGTTCTCTGCCATTCTCATTTCTTCTGTCCCCGCCTCACGGGCGGCATGATTCACCCCTGCTGAAAGACCTCATGAAATCGAAAGACCGAATCTTTACCGCGCTCTGGCCCATTGTGGTCTGCGCCGCCATTGCACTTATCCCGCTGATTTATGCGGGGCTGCTGGTTTGGTCGAACGTTGATCCCACGCACAATCTCAGCTCGATTCCCGCGGCGATCGTAAACGTCGATGAGGCCGCAGAGGCCGCCGACGGCAGCACCCAGCACCTGGGCGATGACCTCGTCGATGAATTGCTCAGCAACGAAGAATCGACAAACTTCGACTGGACCGTGATGGACGCTAACGATGCGGCGGCCCAGCTCGAAGCGGGCAAGCAGCTCGTGGTGCTCACGATCCCCGCCGACTTCTCGCAGGCCGCGGTTTCGGCGGGGTCTGACGAGGTCGCCGATGCCGCGCAGGCCAAGCTCGTGATCGCCACGAACGACGGATCGAACCTCATCATGGGCAACATCGCCGCCACGGTGGGCGAAAAGATCACCGATACGCTGCGCACCCAGGTGAGTGAAACGTATCTCGAGAACGTCTACCTCGGGTTCACCGATGTGCACGGCAGCATCACCGACGCCGCCGATGGCGCGAGCGAACTCGCGGGCGGCGCGGTCGATGCCGCAGACGGCTCGGGCGAGCTCGTCGTCGGCCTGCAAGAAATCGCCGACGGCACCGTTGATCTGTCTGATGGCGCGGCCACGCTCGCTGCTGGCACCGTAACTGCGACCGAGGGCGCTTCGTCGCTCGCGACCGGTCTTCAGACGCTCAACGAGGGGGCCGCCGCGGTACCCGAGAACACGAAGGCGCTCGCCGATGGTGCCGTGCAAACCGCGACGGGCGCGGGCACCCTCGCGACCGGTGCGAGCGAGGTCGCGACGGGCGCCTCATCGCTGTCAGAAGCGCTTGGCACCCTCGCGCTGGGGGCCGGGCAGGTAGCCGATGGCGGCGAGACCGCCCTCGCCGGTGCGCAAACACTTAACACCGGCGCCGGTGCCGCGCTTACCGGGGCCACCACGCTCGACGACGGGCTCGACGCACTCATCGCGAACTACAGCGTGATGACCGACGACCAGCGCCTCGCCACCCTCAACGGGCTGGCCGCGGGCAGCGCTTCGCTCGTGGGCGAGAACGGAACAGGGCTCACCGCGCTCGCCGCGGGCACCACGGCGCTCGTGGGTGACGAGGAAACCGGGCTCACGAAGCTTGCGGCCGGCGGCCGCTCCGTGGCCACCGGGGCCCAAACCGTGTCTGACGAGTCGACGAAACTCGTCACGGGGGCCGACCAGGTTTCTGACGGAGCCGCGCAACTCTCGGGCGGTGCTACGCAGGTCTCTGACGGGGCGAGCGCGCTGCAAACCGGGCTCGCCACCCTGGTCGAGGGCATCGGATCGGCGCACACCGGCGCCGACCAGCTCGCGGCCGGCATGCCGGCGCTGAGCTCGGGCGCTGCGCAGCTCGCGGAAGGCACCGTGACGCTGAAAGACGGCGCCTCGTCTGCGGTCACCGGGGCGAGCACCCTCGACGACGGCCTCGGCGAACTCTCGAAGGGGGCCGACGAACTCTCCACGGTCCTGAACGACGGCGTGCACGACATTCCCAACTACTCAGACGACGAGGCCCGCCAACTGTCGCAGGTCTCGGCCGCCCCCGTGGTGCTCGAGCAAGAACGCATCAACGAAGTGCCCGAATACGGTTATGGCCTCGCCCCCTACTTCATGGGGCTGTCGCTGTGGGTGGGCGCGCTCGCATTCTACATGATGATGCCTGCGCTGAAGCCCAAGCTGATGGCTGGCCGCGGCAGCTCAATTGGTGTCGCGCTGCGCAGCCTCGCGCCCGGCGCGCTGATGGCGCTGGTGCAGAGCATGCTGATGGTTGGTGTTGTGCACTTCGCGGTCGGCATTGAACTCGAGAATCTCGCCGGCGCCTTCGGTATCGCGCTGCTCACGAGTCTCACCTTCTTCGCCATCAACCAGGCACTGATCGCGCTGCTCGGGCCCGCGGGCCGCTTCGTCGCGCTCGTGTTCATGGTGTTCCAGCTCGCTTCTGCGGGCGGGTCATATCCGATCCAAACGGCTCCCGATCTTTTCCAGACCCTCAACTCTTGGTTGCCCCTGACCTATCCGGTTGAAGCGTTCCGTTCGATGATTGCGGGCGGCACGATCGGCGTGAGCACCGCCGTGTGGGTGCTGTCGTGCTGGTTTATTGGCGCGGTGGTAGTCGCAGTGGGGGCGGTGACGCTGAAGCGTCGCGGCCTGTCACACGCAGAACCGGCAGGAGCCGAGATACCCGCGGGGGTGCTGGCCGCTGCATAGGCCTGCGTTCTCGCCGGTGGCTTCGAAGGTGCTTTCGTCGGTGCCTTCGCTGGCGGCGCGCTATGGGCGATCGCGCGGGGTCCAGCCCACTGGCAGGGCCCCGGCCGCGGCGCCTCGCGCGGCATCGGCCTGCGCCGACCACCCCTGCACCACCTCACGGTCGGTGAAGCCACCCCGCGCGACACGAAATCCGAGATCGGTGTGACTCATATCGGGGGCACCGCCGCGGCGGGTAGAGGCGCGCACGCTCCACGCGGGGTCGGCGAACCCGCCGCCCCGAAAGACGCGGTAGTCGCCATATCTCGCGGGGTCCAAAAAATCCCAGCACCACTCCCACGCATTACCAAGCATGTCGTACAGCCCAAACGCATTAGGGGTTCTGAGTCCCACCGGCTGCGGTTGCTCGAGGCCGTCGAGCGCGGTCCACGCGGCCTCACCGAGCGGGGCATAGTGCGGGCCAATCGTGTGTGTGCGGCACGCGTACTCCCACTCGGCCTCGGTGGGAAGTCGGTAGCCGTTGGCCTGCACATTCCAAACGATGCCTGATTCATGCAGCTCGTAGGCGGGGGAGAACCCTGCCTGCAGCGATGCCGCGTTGCAGAAGCGCACCGCATCGAGCCAGGTCACATTGACTGCCGGGGCAGACCCGTTGGGCACGGTGGCGTTCTGTTCGACTGCGTTCGCCATAGTGGTAGCCGCCGAGGCTGCGTCCGCTCCAGTGATGCTCGCGTACTGCTGCGCGGTGATCGGCACCTCTGCGATCGCGAACGGCTCAAGGGCTTCGGTCCACCGCCGGCCACGGCGAGCATCGTGCAGCTCCACCGTGCCTGCCGCAAGATCGCGAAGCCTGAAATCAATCACGCGCCCAGTGTCTCACGGGGCACGACAGCCGAACAGAGCCGCGGTAACGAGGAGTCACCTGCACCGCATTGATAGAGTGCGAGCATGCAACGGCGAATCGTATCTCTGGGTATTTCAGCGGTGATGGTGGGAGCCCTCGCGGCGTGCGCGCAGAGCCCCACCCTTGATATGACCGACGCCCAACAGCAGGCGGCTGAATTCGTCGAAGCAGCGTTCACCACAGAAGATGCCCTCAGCGGCGGCACCATCCAGGTGTAGGCGGTCGACTCGAAAACGGCTGTGAACGGCGGTGTCACGTTCACCTACCCAGAGGTGGTGCGACTTGATCGTCTCAGCATGGCCTGTTTTGGCGGTGCGGTCATCGACGTGACCTACAGCGTGCAGAGCGCCGCCTCTGCCACGAGCGGCGGGCCGGTGAGCCTTGAATGCGATGGCGAGACACACCGCGAGCTGCTTGCCACACCTGCGGAAGGCGTCGAAAGCCTCAATTTCAACGCCACCACAGATGACGAACAGGGCGCGGCGCTGGCCGTCGTCATACCTGCCATGGCATCGCACGAATAGCCCGGCCCGAGGCTGAGGTGGGGTTGGGTCGAACAACCCTGGACAACCCTGAACTGGCCGAACTACTGGTGCATGGGATTGAAATATCAAAGCACTGGTGGCTACGGCCTGTATGTCTGATGCGCCATATGAACCGTTGCTAGTTGGGGAGACACCCTTATGATGAACGATGGTTCGGCTGCGTAAGCACTTTCAGAACCGCTCGACCGTTTCGCTATTGAACTGCAGCACCTGCGTGAGACCAGCGGAATTTCATACGCCGATCTTGCGCTGCAGATATCTGAGTTGCGAGAGACGCGAGGACTTCACGAGGCCGCCGCGCGCACCCCGCGATCCACGGTCTACAGCTGCTTTCGCACGGGGCGCGCACGAATCGATACGGCTCTGCTGCAAGACATCGTGCTGGTGCTCACCGGCGACGAAGCAGAATCCGAACGATGGCTGACCCGCTATCTTGACGCGCGCAGACAAGCCGAGCGCTCGCCGCAGACGATTCAGGAGACTCGGACTACTCAGGAGACCCCGGCCCGAACGTCACTGACCTCATCAGCTTTGCGCCCGGTGACCAACGCGATCGAAACGCTGCGTCCAGCGAAGTTGAGCTGGGGAACGGTCGTATGGGTGATGATCGCAGCGGTGCTCATTAACCGCATCGGTAGGGAGCTGAACGTACACTTTGGGCTGTCGCTATTTCTCGACATGATCGGCACCTGCATTGCCGCCATTGTGCTGGGCCCCTGGTACGGGGCCGCCGTCGCGGTTGCGTCCCAGGGGCTGGCGCTCTTCACTTACTTCGATTCCGGTATTTTCTTCGGCCTCGTGAACGTGACGGGTGCCCTGGTGTGGGGCTATGGGATTCGCTACTTCAAGATGGGCAGCGACTTCTGCCGGTTCGCACTTCTTGGAGTTGCTGCGGCGCTCGCTTGTTCGGCCGTCGGGGTGCCGATCAACCTGATCCTCACGGGGCTCAGCTCAGAGGAAGCCACTGTGTTTGACGCGCTGCAGTCGCTGGGGCCGGCCTTCGCGGTGGCCCTGCTGTCTGAGAACGTCATAACCTCTGTGATCGACAAACTGCTGGCGAGTTTTCTCGCGTTGGCGGCCTTTGTCTACCTGCATCGCACCATGCAATTCCCCGCAAGCCATGCGCCGCTCGTGAAACACCTGGGTGAACTGCGGGTGGCGCAGCGCTTGCGCCCTGCACCCGTGCTGGTCTGAGCTTAGGAGCAGGTTAGGGATTCTGTCCGAGTAGGGGCGCATCGCCGTAACGAGCGAGCAACAGCAGAATGAGTGCGGCACCCGAAAGTACACCGTCTGCGATGCCCGCGGGCAGCATGAATATCATGAGCGCGAGCGTGACGACGCAGTTGATCATGCTGAGCATGTACCCCCACATGCGGTCTTTGAACAGCCCAACGGCACCGATGATGCGCAGCGCGGCAAAGACTCCGCTGAGCGCCATCATGAGAAAGAGATTGTCGTCGAAGAACGGCACGATAAATGAGAACCCGCGGGCGAGCATCGACCCGTCTACCCCGAAGGCTAACAAGATCGGAAGCGCGAGGAAGGGGAGGCCTTCCAACAGGCCACCCTGCACGAGTTGAAGGATCGCTGCCCATCGAATTTGCCGCCTGGAAGATGGCCGTGGGGCTGGCTTCGTCACGATTCTCATTGTATGGCGGCGCGTGAATACCGGCCAGGGTACGCCGCTCAGGAGCTTGAATTTGGCTGCCCATGATTAGATCGTGAATAAGCGATGAACCCATTTTGTGAGGAGCGGCGATGACAGCCAGAAACACGTTGAAGATCGTCGATGATGCTCTCATCGTGATTCCCCGGGGCATGGATCGAGTGTGGGGGTTGCGAAAGCGAATCACCGTGCCGCTGTCATGCATCACCGACGTACAGATAGAGCACCGCCCGCATTGGGTACCTACCGGGTGGCGTGGCCCTGGGCTCGACGCATTCGGCAAACTGGTCGGTACGTTTCACCCAGAACAGGAGCGGCACTACTGGAACTTTTCGGGTCGAGGCTCGGTATTAACCATCGCAGTATCGGGTGGGCGGCCGTTTGACAGGTTGTACCTGTCAGTCGCTGACCTTGAAGCGTGCCAGCAAATGGTCAGTACTGCGGCGCAGCTCGACTAGAGCGTGTACCCCCTCGAATAGCCCCTACGCGTTCAGCTTCCAGCCTGGCGCAGGAGCAACATGCACGGCGAATATCTCGAGAAAGTGCGGGCTGCATTCGAGCCGTGCAGAGGGACTAGTCGATTGCCAAGTTCTTTCGCATCTTGATGCTTGTGGTTTCGTACCCGAGCGAATCATAGAGTTTGCGCGCGGAGGTATTGAACCCGAAGACACTGAGACCTAGGGTGGCTGCCCCGTGCGAACGCGCATAACCCTCAGCGAGTTGCATTCCTGCCCTGCCGTATCCCTTCCCTCGGTGCTCCGCCTCGATCAAGATGTCCCACACCCACCAAGCAGTGGGGTCTTCCGAATAGTCGCGCCCGACCCATGCGTAGCCGATGACCGAAGAACCTTCGTCCTTCACATGAAATACGGCATTCTCTGCAGTTGGGTGGCCTTCGGGGAAAGCCCCGAGAAGAGTTGTCCTGGCCTTCTGTTCTGCCGCTTCTCGAGTATTTCCGAGAGAAACGAGATCGGACGCATACTCTCGCGTGCTGCGTTCCAGCCACTCAGGGAAATCCTCGGGGGCCAACGGCGACAGGGTGGGACTCATGGTCGAACTCTATTGGGTCTCTATTAGAGCGTGCACCACTGAACAGGCCCCTCCGTATTCGACTTCCAGCGGAGCGCGGATGCTGCGTGCTTCGCAAACGGCTCGAGGACGTGCAGGTTGTATTCGGGGCCCAGCTGGTTCGTGGCCGTGTGCAGTTTCTAAGTGATCTGTAGGCTTGCTCATCAACTGGGAAGCGCAGAACGGAGTGGTTTAGATGCAACTTACCAATTGGATCGACTCTGCGGAAACACTGATGGAGAGGCTCGATGGCGGCCCACTTGTTTCCGGTCTGGTACCGAGCGGATTTGAGCGATACTTACGGATATTCAGTCCGGTACCGGTGTCGAATAACCCAGAGCCTGGGGCATTGGAACTGCAGCTGCCGTGGTCGCTCATATGTGAACAGCTCGGTGTCGAGCTCAAACCCAATACGTTTTGGCAACGAGACATCGTTGCTGCCGACCCGCGAATAGCAGACTTTCAAGGGCCAGGGTTTGATACGCGCGACACCCGAGTGCTTGAACGAGTAGGCGAGGTCTTACAACGCTTTGAAAGAGTGGATCGCTCCTGGTATTTTGCCAGCTGGGTTGGGTTTGGAGTAGCCGAAGGCGGGCAGCCCGTATGGTTCCCGACACATCACCACGATGCGTTAGAAATGAGCATCTTCGAGCGTTGGAACGAAGCCGCCAACTCATTCACCGTTCCACTTGTGCCAGGAAATCCTAGAAGTTGGACTCCGCTATCAGTATTTGGGGACGGGGTTCCGGCCTCCATTGATCCGCCGGATCAACTCCCGATGTACTGGTGGCCTGACGGCCAGGAGTGGGTCATTGGTCAAGCTCTGTATGGCCGGAGCTTGTACCTTGCCTGCAATAACGCAGTTGCTGACGCTGTGTTATCAACCCCAGGCGTCGAAACGATGGAAGTAGCGTCTTGCGATGAAGCAGAGCACGAAGAATGACCAACGCGTGAGCTAGTGCGAGCGCGCCCAAGAAACTTTGGGTGCGCTCGCACTGGCGTTAGAGCGCGTATCCCTGAACGGGTCCTTCGGTGTTCGACTTCCAGCCGAGCGCAGGCGCGACGTGCTTCGCAAACGACTCGAGGATGTGCAGGTTGTACTCGGGGCCGAGCTGATTGGGGATGGTGAGCATCAGCGTATCTGCGGCCATGACGGCTTCATCGGCGAGCAACTGTTCGATGAGGCGATCGGGCGTAGCGGCGTAGGTTTTGCCGAACGTGGAGCGCATGCCGTCGATGACACCGACCTGGTCGTTGCTCTCACGTGAGCGCAGCCCGAAGTAGGCCTCGTCCTCTGCCGTGATGATGGGAAACACGCTGCGGCTCACTGCAACGCGGGGCGTGCGGGTGTGCCCGGCCTCGCGATACGCCGCGCGGTAGAGATCGATCTGCTCGCGCTGCAGCTCATGGAAGGGCTGCCCTGTGGCTTCGGTGAGCAGCGTGGAGCTCATCATGTTGAGGCCCTTGCGGCCGGTGTCTTGTGCGGTTTCGCGCGATCCGGCACCCCACCAGATACGGTCGCGAAGCCCGGGTGACTGCGGTTCGATCGCGAGTCGGCCAGGGGGAGCCATCTGCGGGTCTGCCTCGGCGACCTGGTCGCCGTCGATGGCCTGCAAGAAGAGCTCGAACTTGTCGCGGGCGATGTCGGCGCCGCGGGGGTCTTCCGACCCGGTGTAGCCAAACGCCTCGTAGCCGCGCACCGCGGGCTCGGGGGATCCCCGGCTCACGCCGAGCGCAATGCGGTTCTTCGCGATGAGGTCGAGCGTGGCCGCTTCCTCTGCGAAGTAGAGGGGGTTTTCGTACCGCATGTCGATCACGCCGGTACCGACCTCGATGCGTTTCGTGCGGGCCGCCATCGCGGTGAGCAGCGGCATGGGTGAGGCAGCCTGGCGTGCGAAGTGGTGCACGCGCACATAGGCGCCATTCACGCCGATCTCATCGGCGCCCTCGGCGAGCTCGATGGTTTGGTTCAGCATGTCGCCGGCGGTGCGCACCCGCGAGCCAGGAACAGGGCCGTAGTGCCCAAATGACAGGAATCCGAATGCTCTCATGAGAACTGCAACCTGCATGCCGGTGCATGTATTCCCGCACGAAGCTGCGTGTTGTGTTGCCGCCGCCATACCGTGGTCTTTGTACACGTGGTACCTGGGGCCCATGCTGGCGGTACCGCAGGGCGATCCGCGACCATGCCCCTCGCCAGTAACTTCGAAGTATGGATATTCAACCGAGTGAAATGGGCCTCGTAGCCCGCGTGGCACACCTCAGCAAGTTCTATGGCGGAGGCGCCGGCGCACAGCAAGTCACCGCCCTCAACGATGTCTCGATCGGCATCAAGCGCGGCCAGTTCACCGCCATCATGGGCCCGTCGGGCTCGGGCAAATCAACCCTCATGCACGTTATGGCCGGCCTCGACACCGCCACCGAAGGCCGCGTATGGCTGGGCGACGACGAGATCACGAGCCTCGGCGACGCCGCGCTCACCAAGCTGCGCCGCCGCCGCATCGGCTTCGTTTTTCAGGCGTTCAACCTCGTGCCCACCCTCGACGTGCTCGGCAACATTCGCCTGCCGTTCGAACTCGACGGCCGCAAGCCCACCGGCGCCGAGCAGGCCCGCATCGATGCGCTGCTCGCGCGCTCGGCCTCGCCGAGCGCACCGGGCACCGCCCCCACCAGCTCTCGGGCGGCCAGCAGCAGCGCGTCGCCATCGCGCGCGCCCTCGCCACCCAGCCCGATGTCATCTTCGCTGACGAGCCCACGGGTGCCCTCGACTCACGCACCGGCCGCGAGGTGCTGTCGCTGCTGCGCTCGGCAGTCACCGACGCTGGCCAGAGCATCGCCATGGTGACCCACGACCCGGTGGCCGCGAGCTACGCCGACCGCATCCTGTTCCTCGCCGACGGCAAGATCGTGCTCGATCGCCCGGCCATGACTCCGGCCGAAATCTCATCGACCATGCTGAGCCTCGAAAACCTGCTGCCCGGGGCACGCGCATGATCCGGCAGCTGAAGGAATACGGAGCCACCATCTTCGTGACCGCCCTGAGCACCCTCTTCGCGGTGGGGCTCATTCTCGCGACCGGCATCATGTCGGCCGCGATCGATCCCGAGCTCACCGAGGGCTCAAGCACCTTCCGCAGCGTGCTGCTCACGGTGTCGTTTGTGTTCATCGTGATCGCCCTGTACGTGGGCGTCATCGTGACCACCAACACCTTCGCCACGATCATCGCGGGCCGCACCCGCTCCATCGCGCTGATGCGCCTCGTGGGCGCGACCGCTAACCGCGTGCGCTCACGCGTCGCCGCAGAGGGCCTCGTGATGGGCGCCATCGGCTCGGTGATCGGGTTCATTCTCGCGACCGGGCTGTGCACCGCCATCGTCGCCATCGGCCAGGCACAGGGCTGGCTGCCCGAGGGCCGCGACTACCCCATGATCGACCCCCTCGCGCTGGGCGCTGCGGTCATCGTGTTTTTTACGACCTGGGCGGCTGCCTGGGCCGGATCGCGCCGCGTCGGCACCGTCTCACCCATTGCGGCGACGGGCGCCTCGGTTGAGCTCTCGGCAGAAGACGCCAAGGGTCGCACCGGCCGCACCGTGTGGGCCCTGCTGCTGCTCATCGGCGGCGCCGCCCTGCTCGGCCTCGGCATCGTGATGAGCGCCCTCACCGAGTTCGCATTCATCGTCGCCTTCTTTGGCGGGCTGCTCTCCTTCACCGGTATCGCGGTGGGCGCGCACTTCATCATGCCGCCCATGCTGCGCCTCACCGGCAAGATGCTGGGTCAGGGCCCCACCGGCCGTCTCGCCGCGGCCAACGCCGTGCGATTCCCCGAACGCAGCGCCCGCTCCACCATCGGCCTCGTCATCGGTGTCACCCTCGTCACCATGTTCGCCGTCGCTCTCGCCACCTACAGCGACATGACGCTGAAGGCATTCGATAACAGCCCCGAGCTCGCCGCATCACTCGACCAGACGCTCGCGATCACCACCGGCGTGCTGGTGGCCCTCGTCGGCTTCTCAGCACTGATCGCGGCCGTCGGCCTCGTCAACACCCTCTCCATGAGCGTGCTGCAGCGCACCCGCGAACTCGGCCTGCTGCGCGCCCTCGGGTTCACCGGCACCCAGATTCGCCGCAT